>NZ_JAVKPH010000004.1:0-245134 GCF_031432425.1 Ruixingdingia sedimenti
GCCTTCCAGCTCACCGAAGCCCGCATCCGCGAAGACGTCGGGCCAAGGCTCACCCTCATGGTCCAGAACGTCGAGGCGGAACTCAAAAGGGTCGGGGGAAGGTAGTCAGGGGGTACCCAGCCGCTCCGCCGCCTCGGCGCGCAGTGCGGCCAGATCGTCGATTGCGGCCTGAAGCGCGGCCTTCTGCGCCTCCAGCGCCGCCAGTTGCCGGTCGGCGGCGTCGAGCAGCACGCGGGTTTGCGCCTCGGTGCCGCTTTCATGGTACATTTCAAGCCACTGGCGGATCTCTTCAAGGCTGAAGCCGAAACGCCGCCCGCGCAGGATCAGCGTCATCCGCACCACCTCTCGCGGGCCGTAGAATCGCGCGCGGCCGTCCTTCCGGGGGCGCAGCAGTTCGATGTATTCGTAATAGCGCAGGGTGCGCGGCGTCACCTCGAACCGCGCGCACATGTCCTTGAAGCTGATCTCGGTTTCGGTCATCTGCTACCCCTTGTCGAGATAACCTAAGGTCAACACCCGGGCCGCGCAATCGGCCTTGAAGGCCGCGGGCTTCGGGCGAATAGTGGCGGGGAAAGGGGGGCCCATGAAGGTCGACAAGCTCAAGATCGCGCGCCAGTTCATGGAGGCGATCCCCCATGTCCGCGCGCTCGGGATCGAGGTGGTGGAACTGGCCGAGGCCCGCGCGGTGCTGGCGCTGCCCTATGACCTGCGCTTCGTGGGCGACCCGCAGACCGGGGTGCTGCATGGCGGCGTGGTGTTCACGCTGATGGACAGCGCCGCCGGCACCGCGGTGATCCTGCATCCCGCGGGGCCGGGGGGTACGGCGACGATGGACCTGCGGGTGGACTACATGCGCGCCGCCACCCCGGGCCAGCGGATCGTGGCCGATGCGGTCTGCTATCACGTCACCCGTTCGGTCGCCTTCATCCGCGTCACCGCCTGCGACGACGACACCGCGCGTCCCGTGGCCGTCGCCACCGGCGCCTTCACCGTGGAACCCGGGATGGAGGGACGGTCATGACCCCCAGGCAATCGCGCCGCGAACCCGTGCAGCAGATCAAGCTGCGCCGCGACACCGCCCTGCGGGCGCTGGTGCAGGGGGTGCCCTATATCCAGTTCCTCGGCGTCCAGTTCGACCGCCGGGGGGATGAGCTGACGGCCGTCCTGCCCTATGACGATTCGCTGATCGGCAACCCGGTGCTGCCGGCGCTGCATGGCGGGGTGACGGCGGCGTTTCTGGAAACCGCGGCGATCATCGAACTGGCCTGGTCCGCGCTCTGGGAAGAGATGGAGACCGGCAAGCTCGACCCCACCACGCTGCATCCGACGCATCTGCCGCAACTGCCGCGCACCATCGACTTCACGGTGGACTATCTGCGGTCCGGCCTGCCGCGCGATGCCTATGCGCGGGCGCGGGTGAACCGTTCGGGCCGCCGCTATGCCAGCGTGCATGTCGAGGCATGGCAGGACAACCGGGCGCGGCTTTTCGCGCAGGCGACGGGCCATTTCCTGATGCCGCAGAGGTGAGCCGACCCATCACCAATGGCCGCGTGCTGCGCATCGCGGCACCCATCGTGCTGGCGAATGCGACGGTGCCCTTGCTGGGGGCCGTCAATACCGGCGTGGTGGGCCAGCTGGGGCAGGCCGCGCCCATCGGCGCGGTGGGGATCGGGGCGGTGATCCTCGCCTCGGTCTACTGGATCTTCGGGTTTCTGCGCATGGGGACATCCGGCCTCGTGGCGCAGGCGCATGGCGCGGGGGACACGGGCGAACGCGCGGCGATCCTGATCCGGGCGCTGGTCGTGGCGGGCGTGGCGGGGCTGGCGCTGGTGGCCTTGCAGGGGCCCGTGGTCTGGGGCGCCTTCCGGCTGGCCCCCGCGAGCGCCGAGGTCGAGGCGCTGTCGCGGCAGTATCTGGCGATCCGCATCTGGGGGGCGCCCGCGACCATCGCGCTTTACGCCGTCACCGGCTGGCTGATCGCGGTGGAACGCACGCGGGCGGTGCTGGCGGTGCAGTTGTGGATGAACGGGCTCAACGTCGCGCTGGACCTGTGGTTCGTGCTGGGGCTCGGCTGGGGTGTGCCCGGCGTGGCGGTGGCGACGCTGATCGCGGAATGGTCGGGGCTGGCGGTCGGGCTGTGGCTGTGCCGCGACGGGCTGTCGGGGGCTGCGGGCGTGCTGGCGGTGGGGCCGCTGCGGCGGATGCTGGCGGTCAACACCGACATCATGATCCGGTCTGTCTGTTTGCAGGCCAGCTTCACCACCTTCCTGTTCCTCGGCGCGGCGCAGGGGGATGTGCGGCTGGCGGCGAACCAGGTGCTGTTGCAGTTTCTGGAAATCACCGCCTATGCGCTGGACGGTTTCGCCTTTGCCGCCGAAACGCTGGTGGGGCAGGCGGTCGGCGCACGGTCGCGCCCCGGGGTGCGGCGGGCGGCGGTGGTGGCCTCGCAATGGGGTGTCGGCGGGGCGGTGGCGCTGGCGGCGGTGTTCTTGGCTGCGGGGCCGGCGATCATCGACCTGATGGCCACGGCGCCCGAGGTGCGGGCGGCGGCGCGGGATTACCTGCCCTGGCTGGTTGCCGCGCCGCTGATCGGCGTGGCCAGCTGGATGTTGGATGGTGTGTTCATCGGCGCCACGATGACCCGCGACATGCGCAATGCGATGTTCGTTTCCGTGCTGGTCTATGGCGTGGCGCTGGCGGCGCTGGTGCCCGTTTTCGGCAACCACGGGCTCTGGGCCGCGCTGATGGTGCTAAATGCGGTGCGGGGGATCACGATGGCCTTGCGCTATCCGCGGGTCGAGGCGCGGCTGTCAGAATAGCGCCAGCACCGATTCCGGCGGACGGCCGAGTGCTGCGCGGCCCCCGTGGATCACCAGCGGCCGTTCGATCAGCGCGGGCCGGGCGGCGAGCGTCGCGATCACCGCATCCTCGCCCATGCCGGGGTCGAGGTCCGGCGCATCCTTCCAGCGCAGCAGCGCATGGGCGGGCTGGCCAAGCGCCGCCAGCGCCGCGCGCAGGTCGGCCTCGGTCGGCGGGTCGTCCAGATAGCGGCGGATGCGGGGATTGATCCCGCGCGATTCCAGCAGGGCCAGCGTTTCGCGCGACTTGCCGCAGCGCGGATTGTGCCAGATCTCGGTCACAGCCAGTCCCCCCGTCCGCTACCCACGGCCTGCGCCACGCTGTCGAACCCGTCGCGCGCCAGCGCCGCGTCGAGCCCGCGCCCGACATCCGCCGCCAGCGACAGGCCCTGATAGACCAGCGCCGAATAAAGCTGCACGGCAGAGGCCCCGGCGCGGATCTTGGCATAGGCGTCGGCAGCGGAACCGATGCCGCCCACGCCCACCAGCGGCAGGCGGCCCCCCGTGGCGGCGGAAAGCTGCGCCAGCACACGGGTGGACTTTTCGAACAACGGCGCGCCGGAAAGCCCGCCTGCCTGATCGCGGCTTGCAGATTTCAAACCTTCGCGGCTCAAAGTGGTGTTGGTGGCGATGATCGCATCCACCCCGGCGTCCAGCGCCACTTCGGCGATCTCTGCGATCTCGTCGCCGGTCAGGTCGGGTGCGATCTTGAGGAACACCGGCACCCGCCGCGCCAGACCCGCCCGCACCTCCATCACCCGCGCCAGCAGTGCGGCCAGCGCCGCCCGGCCCTGAAGGTCGCGCAGGCGTTCGGTGTTGGGCGAGGATACGTTGACGGTGGCGAAATCGACATGCGGGCCGCAGGAGGCCAGCACCGCGGCGAAATCGCCCGCCCGGTCGGCGCTGTCCTTGTTGGCGCCGAGGTTCAGCCCCACCGGCACGGTTCCGCGCGGATGCGCCGCCAGCCGCGCCCCGATCGCCGCCGCGCCCTCGTTGTTGAAACCGAAGCGGTTGATCACCGCCCGGTCCTCGGTCAGGCGGAACAGCCGCGGGCGGGGGTTGCCCGGTTGCGGCCGGGGCGTCGCGGCGCCGACCTCGACAAAGCCGAAGCCCGCGCGGGTCAGCGCCGCCAGCGCCACCGCGTTCTTGTCATAACCGGCGGCCAGCCCCACCGGGTTCGGCAGGCGCAGCCCGGCCAGATCCACCGCCAGCCGCGGGCCGGACACCACGCCCGCGAGCGGCACCAGCCCCGCCCGCAGCGCCCGCAGCGACAGGCCATGCGCGCGTTCCGGGTCCATCCGGTGCAGGGCGCAAAGGCCGAGGCGCTCGACCGCGTTCACAGCAGCCCCTCGGGAAAGATATGGCCGGTGGCGCCAAGCGGCAGCGACTTGTCCCAGACCACATCCGCCAGCCGCAGCGGGCGGTAGAGGTGGGGGAACAGCGCGCCGCCGCGCGAGGGTTCCCACTTCAACGCCGGGCCGAGCGCGGCAGAGGATACCGCGACCAGCACCAGATCGCTTTCCTGCGCGAAATGGCGCGCGGCGGTTTCGGCCACCTGTGCGGCGGTGGAAAAATGGATGAACCCGTCGGCCAGATCGACGGGCGCGCCCGCCGTTTCGCCGGCGGCGCGCAGGGCATCCCATTCGGGGCGGCGGAAGATCTTGTAGATCAGCATGCCGTCTTCCTGCACGCAGCCGGGCCGGGGGTCAATGGGCGTCTCCGCCGCCGCCGCCAGCCGGGCGCGCAGGTCGCCGACCGTTTCCATCGCGTGGCGGTATTCGGCCCCGCTCAGCCCCGCTGCGGCGATCAGGCATTCGGGCACCTTCGCCGCCTGCGCCGCCGCCGTGCGCCCTTGCGGGGTCAGCGTCACGATCACGCGGCGTTCGTCCTGCCCCGACCGCGCGCGCGTCACCAGCCCCGCGGCCTCCAGCCGCTTGATCAGCGGCGACAGGGTGGAACTTTCCAACCCCAACCCCTCTGCCAGCGCGCCGACCGGCTGGCCGTCCTGCTGCCACAGGCTGACCATCACGAGAAACTGCGGATAGGTCAGGCCGAGCGGGTCCAGATGCGGCTTGTAGGCGCGCTGGAAGGCGTGGCTGGCGGCATAGAGGTTGAAGCACAAAAGCTGGGCGGGGCTGAGCATGGGCACCTTTGGTCGATGGGGCGGGGCAGGCTAGATCGCGCGCAGCGGGACCGCAAGGCATTGACCCCGCCGCCCGGCCATGCCTATCCTATCGTACGCGATTGAATATCACGATACACAATTTTCACCCCTGAAGGAGGCCGACCGATGACCCAGAAGATCCTGTACCGCGCCGAGGCCCGCGCCACCGGCGGGCGCGATGGCCGCGCCGTGACGCCCGACGGCGCGCTGGAAGTCGCGCTGGCCGTACCCAAGGACATGGGCGGCGCCGGGGGCAAGGGCACCAACCCCGAACAATTGTTCGCCGCGGGCTATGCCGCCTGTTTCCTCGGCGCGCTCAAGCTGGTGGCGGGCAAGGCCAAGGTGACGCTGCCCGACGATGCCGCGATCACCGCGCAGGTCGGCATCGGCCCGCGCGAGGATGGCGAGGGTTTCGGGTTGGAGGTCGCGTTGCGCGCGCATCTGCCGGGGGTGGACGCGTCGGTGGCCGACGACCTGCTGGCCAAGGCCAATGTCGTCTGCCCCTATTCGCATGCCACCAAGGGCAACATCCCGGTCACGCTGTCGCACGACTGACCGGGCGCACGACTGACCGGCGCGGCGGCGGTCAGAAGCCGCCGCCCGCATCCCCCTGCCACGCCTTGGCGAGGTTGCCGAAGCGGGTGAAGCGGCCCTCGAACGACAGTTCGACCGTGCCGATGGGCCCGTGGCGCTGCTTGCCGATGATGACCTCGGCCTTGCCATGGACCTGTTCCATGATCTGCTGCCATTTCGCCATGGCCTCCAGATCGTGGTCCCCGGGCTTTTCGCGTTCGCGATAGTATTCCTCGCGGAACACGAACATCACCACATCCGCGTCCTGTTCGATCGACCCCGATTCCCGCAGGTCCGACAGTTGCGGGCGCTTGTCGTCGCGGCTTTCGACGGCGCGCGACAGCTGCGACAGGGCGATGACGGGGATGTTCAGTTCCTTGGCGATGGCCTTCAGACCTTGGGTGATTTCAGACACTTCCTGCACCCGGTTGTCCTTGCTGGACCCTTTCAGCAGTTGCAGATAGTCCACCATCAGCACGTCGAGCCCGTGCGTCCGCTTCAACCGCCGCGCCCGCGCCGCGACCTGGCTGATGGGCAGGGCGGGGGTGTCGTCGATGTAAAGCGGGCAGGATTCCAGCGATTTCGCCGCCTCGACGAAGCGGCGGAATTCCTGTTCCGTCATGTCGCCGCGGCGGATCTGTTCGGATGGCACTTCTGCCGCCTCCGACAGGATTCGCGCCGCCAGCTGTTCGGCGGACATCTCGAGGCTGAAGAACCCGACCACGCCCCCTTCCACCGCGCCTTCGGACCCGTCGGGCTTGCGCCCGCGCTTGTAGGCCTTGGCGACGTTGAAGGCGATGTTGGTGGCCAGCGAGGTCTTGCCCATCGAGGGCCGCCCGGCAAGGATGAGAAGGTCGGACGGATGCAGGCCCCCCAGCTTCTTGTCGAGATCGACCAGCGCCGTGGGGATCCCCGACAACCCGCCGCCGCGCTGATAGGCGGCGTTGGCCACATCCACCGCCGCCGTCACCGCGCGCAGGAAGCTCTGGAACCCCCGTTCCGCCACGCCCTGTTCGCCGAGCTTGTAAAGCCGCTGTTCGGCCTCGGTGATCTGCTCGCGCGGTTCGGATTCGACCTCGACCTTCGCCGCCTTGGCCGAGATGTCGCGGCCGAGCGCGATCAGTTCGCGCCGCACCGCAAGGTCGTAGATCATCTGCGCATAGTCGCGCGCGGCAAAGGCCGAAATCGCCGCCCCCGCCAGCCGCACCAGATAGGCCGGGCCGCCGAGTTCCTTGAGGCCCGCGTCATCCTCCATGAACGCCTTCAGCGTCACCGGGCTGGCGAGCGCGTTCTTCTGGATGCGCGCGGCGGCGATCTCGTAGATGCGCTGGTGCACGGGGTCGAAGAAATGATCCGCCTTCACCAGCGCCGCGATCTTGTCGTAGACGTCGTTGTTGGTCAGGATCGCGCCCAGAAGCTGTTGTTCCGCCTCGATATTATGCGGCAGAGCCTCGGGTTCTTCGGGGGTGGCGGCGGGCGTGGCGGGAAGACTGCTGCGCAGGGTTGCGATATCGCTCATGCCGGCCTCGGGGTGTTGTTCTTTTGTGGTACTGCATAGCGCCAATGGCGCTGTCGGCGCAATGAGGACGAAATCGGGGACAAGCGGCCCTGAATCCTGTGGACAAGCTGTGGACGGATGCCCCGCCCCCCATATCTTGCGATCGGCAGGCGGGCAGGGGGCAAGCGCGGGGATTCGGGCGGCCCGGCCCCCGCCGGTCATCCACAGGGGCGATACGGGGGCGGAACCTACCCCTTGCGCGCTTCCTGCCAGGCGCGGGGCGCGTTCAGGAACGCCTCCACCTCGGCCAGGGTCGCGGCGTCGAAGGCGCCCTGCGCGCGCGCCTCTGCCAGCACGTCCCGCCAGGTGCACAGGTGATGCAGCCGCACCCCATGCGCCGCCAGCCGCGATTCGGTATCCGGGAAGATGCCGTAGTAGAAGATCACCGCCGTATGCCCGCAGGCCGCCCCGGTTTCGCGGATCGCATCGACGAAGGACAGTTTCGATCCGCCGTCGGTCGTCAGATCCTCGACCAGCAGCACGCGCTGCCCCTCGGTCATCACGCCCTCGATCCGGGCGTTGCGGCCGTAGCCCTTGGGCTTCTTGCGCACATAGGTCATCGGCAGCGCCAGCCGCTCGGCCACCAGCGCGGCGAAGGGGATGCCCGCGGTTTCCCCGCCCGCCACGTTGTCGAACGCCTCGAACCCCGCCTCGCGCAGCACGGTGACGGCGAGGAAATCCATCAGGGTGGCGCGGATGCGCGGATAGCTGATCAGCTTGCGGCAGTCGATATAGGTCGGCGAGGGCAGGCCGGATGCCAGCGTGAACGGCGTTTCCGCGTTGAAATGCACCGCCTTGATTTCCAGCAGCATGCGCGCGGTCAGGCGGGCGATCTCTTCCCGGGGCGGGTAGGAGGCGGGGATCATGGCGGTCCTTTCTCAGGCGGTGACGTGCCAGTGCAGCGCAAAGCCGGGGTCGAACACCGTCACGGGGCCGGCGCCGGTGATGATCTTGGCCGGATAGGCCACCGGCGCGCCGCGGGTCAGGGTGATGCGGTCCTCGTTCGCGGGCAGGCGGTAGAAGGCCGGCCCGTTGAGCGAGGCGAAGGCCTCCAGCCGGTCCATTGCGCCGTCCTGTTCGAACACCTCGGCCAGAAGCGACATGGTGTTGGTCGCGGTGAAGCAGCCGGCGCAGCCGCAGGCATGTTCCTTCAGCGCATCGACATGCGGCGCCGAATCGGTGCCGAGGAAGAACCGCCCCTCGCCCGAGGTCGCGGCCCCGCGCAGCGCCAGCCGGTGTTCCTCGCGCTTGGCGACGGGCAGACAGTAGTAATGCGGCTTGATCCCGCCGACGAGGATATGGTTGCGGTTGATCACCAGATGGTGCGCGGTGATCGTCGCGCCCAGATCGTCGCCGCCCGCACGGGCATAGGCCACGCCTTCGCGCGTGGTGATATGTTCCATCACCACCCGCAGCCCGGGGATGCGGCGGCGCAACGGGTCGAGCACCGTGTCGATGAACACCGCCTCGCGGTCGAAGATGTCGACTTCGGGTGTCGTCACCTCGCCATGGATGCAAAGGGGCAGGCCGATTTCCGCCATCCGCTCCAGCACGCCCTGCACCCGGGTGAAATCGCGCACGCCGGAATGGGAATTGGTGGTAGCCCCGGCGGGATAGAGCTTGACCGCCTTGACCAGCCCCGAGGCATGGGCGGCGGCCACATCGGCTGCGTCGGTGTCCTCGGTCAGGTAGAGCGTCATCAGCGGCTCGAACCGCATGCCTTCGGGCAGGGCGGCGAGGATGCGGTCGCGATAGGCGGCGGCCTGCGCCCCTGTGACCACCGGGGGCACGAGGTTCGGCATGATGATGGCGCGGGCGAAATGGCGCGCGGTTTCGGGCAGGATGCCCTGCAACATCGCGCCGTCGCGCAGATGCAGGTGCCAGTCATCGGGGCGGCGGAGGCTGAGGCGTTCGGTCATGCCGCGCCACTAGCCGATTGCGTGCGGCATTTCCAGTACCATCGGGGGGCGCCCGGCCTTTCGGTGGGCGCCGGGGGCCAGCCCCCGGACCCCCGGAGTATTTCCGGCAAGATGAAGTTGCGTCCGCGTCTTCCCGAAGAAACGCCCCCGCCTTTCACCGTGAGATAAATATCCCGGGGGTCCGGGGGCTGGCCCCCGGCGCTACGCTCGTCACAGTCGATTCGGCGGGGGCTGTGCGGCGGACCCGCAGGCGCATAGGATACCCGGACCGTATTCGGGAGAAGCGCCATGACCCTCCGTCCCCTTGCCTTGCCTGTCCTGCTGCTGGCCGCCCCTGCGGCGGCGCAGCCGGTGAACTGTGCCGATCCGCAGGTACAGGTGGAACTGACCTGGTGCGCCGAACAGGCCTGGCTGCGCGCCGATGCGCGGCTGAACGCGGCCTACCCCAGGGCGCGGGCGGTGATGCGGGGGATCGACGCGGCCCTGCCGCCCGACCGGCGCGGGGCGGAGCGGTCGTTGCGCGATGCGCAACGCACCTGGATCGCCTTCCGCGACGGCGCCTGCGATGCCGAAGGCTGGGTGTTCACCGGCGGCTCGGCCCAGGGGATGGCGATCTATGCCTGCCTCGAACGGCTGACCGTGCAGCGCGCCGCGGATCTGGAGTCGCTCGCGGCGATGCGCTGAGTCATTCCTGCGGCGGCAGGACCGGGGGCAGGGCGATGCCCTGCTGGCCGAGTTCGGTTTCCAGTTCGGTCAGGCGACGGCGCACGCGGGGCATGTTCTGCCGGGCCAGCGCCGCGCGGCAGAAGATCGCCTCGCGCAGGCGGCTGCGGCCCTGCGTCAGCCGCGCCAGCACGTTCTTGAGCCAGGGCCCGAAGCCGCGCCGCGCCCGCCACATCCGGGCCCAGACCGCGGGGGTCATCTCGCCCCTGGCCACCGATTCGATCAGCGGTTCGAGCAGGTCCATCTGCGCCAGCGCGATTTCCGGCCGCGGGCCGAGGTGGCGCGTGTCGAGCCGGGTGACGAAGGGCTTGCGGTAGAGTGCGGCATGCATCGCATCCGCCGGTTCCGCCGGATCGTGGACGAGGAACATCCGTTCCGCCCCGTCGATCATGTCGGGCGCATAGCCGTAGCGCGAGGTGAAATCCTGCCGCCGCGCGGCGCGGTTGCGGTTGTCCCAGCCGGCGACGGCGGGGGAAAGGGTCGCCCGGGGCCGGATCGCCAGCACCGTGGTGCCCGGCGCGGCGACGGCATAGGCGCAGGCGGCATAGCCGCCCATGTCGGCCCCGAAGAACAGCGTGCGGTCGAAATCCTCGAAAAAGGCATCGTCCACCAGCCGGTCGAAATAGCCCCAGACCCGGCGGTCTCGGTACCATGTCGCGCCTTCGGCGATGATGCACAGATGCGACCAGCCGTGCCGGCGCGCGATGTCATGGCCGAGCGGCATCTGCCCGGGGCGCGCGCGGATCGCGCCCAGTTCCTCGAACGTCACCAGAAGCTGCGGCCCCTCGTCGACGAAGAACGCCCAGTGGCGCGCGCCGAGCGGTTCGAAATATCCCGCCTCGTCGCCGATCCGTTCGATCAGGCGCAGCCAGCTTTCGCGGTCGGTCGCGTCGGCGGCGTCGATGGGGGTATTCACGTCCTGCATGGTCATCCTCGGTCTTTCGGGCCTTCGGCTTGGCCGCCGTTGTCGCATCGTTTCGTGATCGAACGGTGCTGACAATGGGGCGGCTTTGCGGTGCGCGGGCCGTTGCCGGAAACAGTCCGCCGCCGCCGTTTCCGGCCTAGGATCCCCCCGCGCGCGCATGGCGCAGGACGAGTTCCGCCTGATCCCGCGTCAGCACGCGCGAGGGCGGGGCCAGCATCAGCCGCCCGAAGAAGGCGCGCCAGGGTTCTTGCGCCATCAGCGCGGCAAAGCGGCCGTGCCGCCAGGCCACCGCGCGGGCATGCAACGGCCCCAGCACCGGGTCGGCATGCAGCGCGGCGCGGATCGGCGCGCTGCGGGGGTCCATCGCCAGGATCGACCGGTCCTCCTCGGCGCAGAAGTTGCGGTCCACCCAATAGCCCATGTCGAACCCCGTCCCCTCGCGGTTCGCCCGCCCCCGGTCGCATTTGACGACAAAGCTTTCCATCGCGCCGAGCGCATAGTGGTTGAGCTGCACCAGCGCGTGGTTGTCCTGCCCGAAATCGGAAAAGATCCGGTTGCGCGCAAAGGCCGGGGGCAGGGGGCGGCCCGATCCGTCGACCCAGTGCTGGCCGGCCATCCGCGCCTCCACCGGGCTGCGGGGGCGGTGGACGCCGAGTTTGCCATAGGCGCCGTCGTCGCGGAACAACGTCTTGAACATCGCCGCCCGCCAGGGCCAGTGCAGCACCCGCGGCGCGGCGCGGGTGAAGGTCTGCGTCACCGGCGCGTCCCGATACCCTACCACGCCCGCATTGCCGAAGAACCGCCAGGTGAGGGGAATCGCCGTCGCCCCGGGCAGCGCCGCCAGCAGCGCGCCGAGCGTGCGGTCGCCCGCATGGATGTTGACGAATTCGTCCACGTCGCAGACCAGCACCCAGTCGGCCGCCTGCCGCAGCGGGTGGCGGTCGGCGGCCTTCAGCGCCGCCCATTGCGGGCCTTCGGCATGGGGGCCGTCGTTGCGGATATGGGTCAGCCAGCCCATATCCGCCAGCCGGTCCAGCATCGCATCCGTCCCGTCGTCGCAATCGTTGGAAAAGACGAGGAAATCGGTGAAGCCCACGGCACGGTGATGGGCCAGCCATTCGATCAGGAACGCGCCCTCGTTCTTCACCGTGGTGATCGCCAGTGCCCGCATGCCGCCCCCTTTTCGCGCCAGCCAAGCATGCGCGGGGCGCGCGCGCAAGCTTGACCCGCGCGCGCCGCCCCCGCAGCATGGCGGCAACCGGCAAGGGGGGCGACATGCACGACATCGGTTCCATCGACGCGGTGCAGGCGATGCTTGCCGAACAGGATTACGTCTGCGGCCGGGCGCTGGCGACGGTGGTGTTCCTGGCCCTGCGCCTTGGCCGGCCCCTGTTCCTGGAAGGCGAGCCCGGCACCGGCAAGACGGAAATCGCCAAGGCCATCGCCGCCGCCGTCGGCCGCCGCCTGATCCGGCTGCAATGCTATGAGGGGCTCGATGCCGCGAGCGCGGTGGCCGACTGGAACTTCGCCGCCCAGATGATCGCCATCCGCGCCGCCGAGGCGGGGGGCGGCGCGGATCGCGAGGCGTTGCAGGCAGAGCTTTTTTCCGAACGCTACCTTGTCGAGCGCCCCCTTCTGGCCGCGATGCGCCCGCAGCCCGGCGGCCCGCCCGTGCTGCTGATCGACGAAATCGACCGTACCGACGAACCCTTCGAGGCGTTCCTGCTGGAGGCGCTGTCGGACTATCAGCTGACGATCCCCGAACTCGGCACCATCCGCGCGCCGGCGCCGCCCATCGTCATCCTCACCTCCAACCGCACGCGCGAGGTGCATGACGCGCTGAAGCGCCGCTGTCTTTACCACTGGGTGGACTACCCCGGCTTCGCGCGGGAAATCGAGATCCTGCGCGCCCGTGCCCCCGCCGCGTCGGAAACGCTCAGCCGCGAGGTCGTGGCCTTCGTCCAGCGGCTCAGGTCCGAGGATCTGTTCAAGAAGCCCGGCGTGGCGGAAACCATCGACTGGGCGAAATGCCTGCTGGCGCTGGATGTGATCGCGCTGTCGCCCGAGGTGATCGCCGACACCATCGGCGCGGTGCTGAAATACCAGGACGACATCGCGCGGCTGCAGGGGGCAGAGGCGGGCCGGCTGCTGGACGAGGCGAAAAAGGCGCTGGAGGACGCATGAGCCACCCGGCGACACCCTGGCTGCGGCTGGAGGGCGCGGCGGTCCTGGCGGCGGGGCTGGTGGCGGCTTGGGCGCTCGGCGTGCCGTTCTGGATCGGGCTGGCGGTGTTCATCCTGCCCGATGCCGGCTTTGCCGCCTATCTGGCGGGGCCCCGGTTCGGCGCCGTGGGCTACAACCTCGCCCACAGCCATCTGGGGCCGCTGGTGCTGGCCGGGGCGGTCTGGCTGGCGGGCGGGGCGTCGGTCTGGCTCGGGCTCGCCGCGGTCTGGGCGGCGCATATCGGGATGGACCGGATGTTGGGCTACGGGCTCAAGGGGGCGACGTTCCAGGACACGCATCTGGGCCGGATCGGGCGGCGCCGCGATGGCTGAGGGGCCCCCCGCGCTGCCCATCCCCGAGGACGGCAAGCTTTTGCACAACATTGCCCATTTCGCCCGCGCCCTGCGCCGGGCGGGGCTGCCCATCGGCCCCGGCCGCGTGCGCGAGGCGGCAGAGGCCGTGGCCGCCGCGGGGTTCGGGCGGCGCGAGGATTTCTACTGGACGCTGCACGCCTGTTTCGTTTCCCGCCCCGAACAGCGCGTGGTCTTTGCGCAGGTGTTCCGCCTGTTCTGGCGCGACCCGCGCTATATGGAACATATGATGGCGTTGCTGCTGCCCTCGGTCCGTGGCGTGGCAGAGGAACGCGCCGCCGCCCCCGGCGCGCGCCGCGCGGCGGAGGCGCTGCTGGACGCCGCCGCCCCCGATGCGTCCCCGCCGCAGGACGATGCCGCGCGGATCGAGATCGACGCGAGCCGCACCGCCTCGGCCCGGGAACGTCTGCGGACGCTCGATTTCGAACAGATGAGCGTGGCAGAGGCCGCCGCCGCCCGCCGCATGCTGGCGGATCTGGCCTTGCCCGCCCGCCCGCTGCCCGCGCGCCGGTTGTTGCCGCAGGCGCAGGGGCGGGTGGATCCGCGCCGGGCGCTGCGCGCGATGATGCGGCGGGGGGGCGACATCGCGGCGCTGCCCCGGCGCGCCGCACCCCCCCGCCGGCCCGATCTGGTGGTGATCTGCGACATCTCGGGGTCGATGGCGGCCTATTCGCGCATGCTGTTGCAGTTCACCCATGCGGTGGCCTGCCGCACGGGGCAGGTGCGCGGGCGGCGGGCCGGGGGCTGGGGCAGGGTGCATGCCTTCACCTTCGGCACGCGGCTGACCAACATCACCCGCCATCTGGCGCAGCGCGACGCCGATGCCGCGCTTACCGCCGCGGGGGCAGAGGCGCAGGACTGGCAGGGCGGCACCCGCATCGGCGCCTGCCTTGCCGCCTTCAACCGCGACTGGTCGCGCCGGGTGCTGGCGCGGGGCGCGGTGGTGGTGCTGATCACCGACGGGCTGGAACGCGACGACCCGGCGGTGCTGGCGGCGGCGATGGAACGGCTGCACCTGTCCTGCCGCCGCCTGATCTGGGTGAACCCGCTGCTGCGGTGGGACGGGTTCGCGCCGCGCGCGGCGGGCGTGCGGGCGATGCTGCCGCATGTGGATGCGCTGCGGGCGGGGCATTCGCTGGCCTCGTTGCAGGCTTTGGCGGCCGCGCTGGCCGATCCCGGCGATGGCGGGGAACGCGCGCGGATGCTGCGGGCGATGGCGGCAGAGGGGGCTGGCGCGCGCCCCGGCGCTGGCGCATAGTCGGGGCAAAGGACCGCCGCCATGCACCCTTCCGACCACGACCGCATCCCCGAAATCGCGCTGGACTGGCACCGCACCGGCCGCGGCGCGGCGCTGGCGACGGTGGTGGAAACCTGGGGGTCCGCCCCCCGTGCGGCGGGCAGCCAGCTGGCGGTTTCCGGCGCGGGCGAGATCATGGGATCGGTCTCGGGCGGCTGTGTCGAGGGCGCGGTGGTGACAGAGGCGCTCGACGCGCTGGCCGACGGCAGGCCCCGGCTGCTGACCTTCGGCGTCAGCGACGATACCGCCTTCGAGGTGGGCCTCGCCTGCGGCGGCACGATCCGGGTGCTGGTCGAACCCGTGGGCGCGGGGCCGCAGGCGCTGGCCGAGCCCCTGCTGGACGGGCTGGTCGCGGCGCGGGCGGCGCGGCAGGCGGTGGCGGTGGCGACGGATCTGACGACATGGGCGCGCCGGCTGGTCGCCCCCACCGATGCGCCGCCCGGCATCGCCGCGCGGTTCCGTTCCGACCGTTCGGGGGTGGAGGGGGCGGAATTCGTCGCCATCCACAACCCGCCCCTGCGGCTGGTCGTCGTGGGCGCGGTGCATATCGCGCAGGCTCTGGTGCCGATGGCGCGGCTGGCCGGGTACGATCCCGTGCTGGTGGACCCGCGCGAGGCGTTCGGATCCGCCGCCCGCTTTCCGGGCGAAAGGATCCTGCACGACTGGCCGGACGAGGCGCTGGCGGCCCTCGGCCTCGATGCGCGCACGGCGGTGGTGACGCTGACGCATGACCCCAAGATCGACGATCCCGCGATCCTGACGGCGCTGGCGTCGGATGTGTTCTACCTCGGTTGCCTCGGATCCAGCCGCACCAATGCGAAACGGGTGGACCGGCTGGCCGCTGCGGGCGTGGGGCCGGCGGCGCTGGCGCGGATCCATGCGCCGGTGGGGCTGGCGATCGGCGCGCGGAGCCCTGCGGAAATCGCCGTCTCGGTACTGGCCGAGATGACGCAGGTCCTGCGGCAGGGATAATGGACTTCGGCCCCGTTCCGCTGGCGCTGGCCGAAGGCGCGATCCTGGCGCATTCGCTGGCGCTGCCGGGCGGCGGGCGGCTGCGCAAGGGGCTGGTGCTGGGCCCCGCGCATCTGGCCATGCTGGCGGCGGCGGGGGTGGGCATGGTGACGGTGGCCCGCCCCGCCCCGGGCGACGTGACCGAGGATGCGGCGGCCGCCACCCTGGCGGCGGCGCTGGTGCCCGATCCGGCGGCGGCGCATCTGGCCCTGACGGTGGCGGCGACGGGACGGGTGAATTTCAAGGCCGCCCGCGCGGGGGTGCTGGCGGTCGATGCCGCGCGGGTCGATGCGCTCAACCGCACCGATCCGGCGATCACGCTGGCCACCCTGCCGCCGCTGGCCCGCGTCGCGCCGGGCGATCTGGTCGCCACCGTCAAGATCATCCCCTATGCCGTGCCCGGCGCGGCGCTGGCGGCGGCCTGCGCGGGGATGGCGGGGGCCTTTGCCGTGCGCCCGGTGCTGCTGCCCGATGCCGGGCTGGTGGTGACCGAGGTCGCGGGGCAGAAGCCCGGGCTGACCGCCAAGGGCATCCGCGCGGTCGAGGCGCGCCTGACCGCGCTCGGCATGGCGCTGGCGGGGGCGGAGGTCGTGGCGCATGACGCCGGCGCCATCGCCGCCGCATTGGGCCGGATGCCCGGCGCCATGGGGCTGATCCTGACGGGTTCGGCCACCTCCGACCTGCACGACACCGCGCCCGAGGGGCTGCGGCAGGCGGGCGGGGCGGTGGAACGGTTCGGCATGCCGGTGGATCCGGGGAACCTTCTGTTCATTGGTTCGCTCGGGGGCACGCCCGGCCCCCGCCCGGTGATCGGCCTTCCGGGCTGCGTGCGGTCGCCCGCGCTGAACGGGGCGGACTGGGTGCTGGAACGGCTCGCCTGCGGCATCCCCGTCACCGGCGGCGACATCGCGGGGATGGGCGTCGGCGGGCTTCTGGCGGAAATTCCGCAGCGCCCCCACCCACGCGAGGGCTGACAAAAGCGAAAGCCGGGCTATTGTGATCTCAGCGCCGTCCCCCGGGCGGCAGCCAAGAGGGAGGATTGCATGGCCAAGGTGTCGATGAAGATCAACGGCCAAGTCGTTACCGGAGAGGTCGAGGGCCGCACCCTGCTGGTGCAGTTCCTGCGCGAGGGGCAGGGGCTGACCGGCACGCATGTGGGCTGCGACACCTCGCAATGCGGGGCCTGCGTGGTGCATGTGGACGGGCAGGCGGTCAAAAGCTGCACCCTGCTGGCGCTGGAGGCCGAGGGGGCCGATGTGCGCACCATCGAGGGCATGGCGGCCCCCGACGGCACGCTGTCGCCCCTGCAACAGGCGTTCCAGGACCATCACGGGCTGCAATGCGGCTTCTGCACCCCCGGCATGGTGATGTCGGCCGCCGCCCTGCTGGCCGAAAACCCGCGGCCGACGGAAACAGAGGTGCGCCACTATCTGGAAGGCAACATCTGCCGCTGCACGGGCTACCACAACATCGTCAAGGCGGTGCTCGCCGCATCCGGCCAGGATGTGAGCCGCTTCGGAGGCATCGCCGCCGAATGAACGACCCCCTCCGGCGGTGCGCCGCCGGCCAGGCACGGACCCGCGGCGCGGCGACGGCGCGCCCGGCATGCACCAGCGACAAAGGGAGGATCACCACATGCCCAAGGATGGCATCGGCGCCAGCAGCAAGCGGCGCGAGGATGTCCGGTTCCTGACGGGACGCGGACGCTATACCGACGACATCAACCTGCGCGGACAGGCCCATGTGCATTTCCTGCGCTCCGACATCGCGCATGGCCGGATCCGGTCCATCGACACCGCTGCGGCGGCGGCGATGCCCGGCGTGCTGCGCATCTTCACCGCCGCCGATCTTGCGGGCGTGGGCGGCATCCCCTGCGGCTGGCAGGTGACGGACCGCTTCGGCAAGCCGATGCAGGAACCCAAACACCCCGTGCTGGCAGAGGGCAAGGTGCGCCATGTGGGCGACCCCATCGCCGCCGTGGTGGCCGAAACCGCGGAACAGGCGCGCGACGCCGCCGAGGCGATCGTGGTGGATATCGAGGACCTGCCCGCGGTGCTGGACATGCGCGCCGCGCTGGCCGAGGGCGCGCCGAAGGTCCATGACGACCTGACCGGGAACCTCTGCTACGACTGGGGCTTCGTCGAGGAAAACCGCGAGGCGGTGAACGCGGCCTTCGCCACGGCCCATCACGTCACCACGCTCGATCTGGTGAACAACCGGCTGGTCGCCAACCCGATGGAACCGCGCGTGGCCGTGGGGGACTACGATTTCGCCACCGATCACCACACGCTCTACACCACCAGCCAGAACCCGCATGTGATCCGCCTGCTGATGGGGGCCTTCGTTCTGGGCATCCCGGAACACCGGCTGCGGGTGGTCGCGCCGGATGTGGGCGGGGGCTTCGGGTCGAAGATCTACCATTATGCCGAGGAAGCCTTCGTCACCTTCGCCGCCAAGGCCCTGCGCCGCCCGGTGAAATGGACCGCCAGCCGGTCGGAGGCGTTCATATCCGACGCGCAGGGGCGCGACCATGTGGGCCGGATCGAACTGGCGCTGGACGCAGAGGGCAACTTCCTCGCCCTGCGGACGGAAACCTATGCGAACATGGGGGCGTATCTGTCCACCTTCGCGCCCTCGATCCCCACATGGCTGCATGGCACGCTGATGGCGGGCAACTATCGCACGCCGCTGATCTATGTGAACGTGAAGGCCGTCTTCACCAATACCGTCCCCGTCGACGCCTACCGCGGCGCCGGCCGGCCCGAGGCGACCTTCCAGCTGGAACGGGTGATCGACAAGGCCGCGCGCGAGATCGGGATGGATCCGGTCGAACTGCGCCGGCGGAACTTCGTCACCGAATTCCCGTACCAGACGCCGGTCGCCGTGGTCTATGATACCGGCGATTACAACGCCACGCTGGACCGGCTGTTGCAGATCGCCGACCGCGAGGGGTTCGAGGCGCGGCGGCTCGACAGCGCCCACCATGGCCGCCTGCGCGGCTTCGGCATCGCCCACTATATCGAGGCCTGCGGCATCGCGCCCTCGAACCTGGTGGGCCAGCTGGGCGCGCGCGCGGGGCTTTACGAAAGCGCCACGGTGCGGGTGAACGCCACCGGGTCCATCAGCGTCTTCACCGGCAGCCACAGCCACGGCCAGGGGCATGAGACCACCTTTGCCCAGGTAGTGGCCGACATGATCGGCATCCCCGCGGCGCAGGTCGACATCGTGCATGGCGACACCTCCAACACGCCGATGGGAATGGGCACCTACGGCTCGCGCAGCCTCGCCGTGGGCGGCTCGGCGCTGGTCAAGGCGACGACCAAGATCGTCAACAAGGCGAAAAAGATCGCCGCCCATCTGCTGGAGGCGGCCGAGGCCGACATCGAACTGAAGGACGGCAAGTTCGCCGTCGCCGGCACCGACCGTTCGGTGGATTGGGGCGCGGTCTGCCTTGCCGCCTATGTGCCCCACAACTACCCGCTGGAAAGCCTCGAACCGGGGCTGGAGGAAACCGCCTTTTACGACCCGTCGAACTTCACCTACCCCGCCGGCGCCTATGCCTGCGAGGTCGAGGTGGATCCCGAAACCGGCAAGGTGACGATCTGCCGCTTTGTCGCCGCAGACGATTTCGGCAATGTCGTCAACCCGATGATCGTCGAGGGCCAGGTCCACGGCGGGCTGGCGCAGGGGATTGGGCAGGCGCTGCTGGAAAACTGCGTCTATGACGGCAACGGGCAACTGCTGTCGGGCTCGTTCATGGATTACGCCATGCCGCGCGCCGACGACCTGCCGTTCTACGAGGTCGATCACAGCTGCGCCACACCCTGCACCCACAACCCGCTCGGCGTGAAGGGCTGCGGCGAGGCGGGGGCCATCGGCTCGCCCCCCGCGGTGGTGAATGCGGTGGTGGATGCGCTGCAACGGGCGGGCTACGCCCATGTGACCCATATCGACATGCCGCTGACCCCCGCGCGGGTCTGGGCGGCGATGCACGCGAACTGAGGGGGACAAGATGCACGATTTCGAATTCGTGAAACCCGCTACGCTGGCAGAGGCCGTGGCCGCCCTCGGGGCCGAGGGCGCGCAGGCGCTGGCAGGCGGCATGACGCTGCTGCCGGCGATGAAACAGCGGCTGGCGGCGCCCGAACGGCTGGTCAGCCTCACCGGCATCGCCGATCTGCGGGGCGTGACCCCCGCGCCCGGCCGCCTGCGCATCGGCGGCGCCACCCCCCACGCGGTGGTCGCGCGCGCGGCGGCGGCGCATTACCCCGCGCTTGCCCGGCTGGCGGGGCAGATCGGCGACCCGGCGGTGCGCAACCGCGGCACCATCGGCGGCAGCCTTGCCAACAACGACCCCTCGGCCTGCTATCCGGCGGCGGTGCTGGCCTCGGGCGCCACGATCCACACCGACCGGCGGCAGATCGCGGCGGACGACTATTTCCAGGGCATGTTCGCCACCGCGCTGGACGAGGGCGAGGTCATCACCGCCGTGGACTTTCCCGTCCCGCAGGTGGCGGCCTATGTGAAATTCGCCCAACCCGCCTCGCGTTTCGCGCTGGTAGGCGTGTTCGTGGCGAAATTCGCCGAGGGCGCGCGCGTGGCGGTCACGGGCGCATCCGAGGAAGGCGTCTACCGCTGGACCGAGGCCGAAGAGGCGCTGAACACGCATTTCGCCCCGACCGAGTTCTCGCATCTCGACGTTCCGGCGGATGGCATGATCGCCGATCTGCATGGCGGCGCGGACTACCGGGCGCATCTGGTCAAGGTCATCGCCCGCCGCGCGGTCATCGCCGCACTGGGCTGACCGCGCGCCCGCGTCGGGCCGGGCAGGGGGCATTCTGCCCCCTCTTGGCCTGCGGCCAATTCACCCCCTGAGGATATTTTCGGACAGAAAGTGGTGAAGGGCGCGGCCTGCGCCACTTTCTGTCCCTGAATATCCCCGCGCGGCGCGCCACCGGCCTTTTCCCTGCGTCACCCGCCGGGGGCGGGGTGCGCAGCGAAGCACAAGGATTGCGCGGGATCGGTTCTTGCGCGGCGGGGGCGCGGGGACTAGGTTGGTTCCAACCTTGTATTGGAGGGCGACAGATGACGCCCGAGCGTCCCCAGGGTGCGGACGCGATCCCGAAAGTCGTGGCCACGCCCACCCGGGGCGGCGGCCCGCCGGCCGAATCGTCCGGCACCCGCAAACACGACCCGGCGCAGCTTTATGCGGCGCTGGACCTTGGCACGAACAGTTGCCGCATGCTGATTGCCCGCCCGCGCGGCAGTCAGTTCCATATCGTGGACAGCTTTTCCAAGTCTGTTCAACTCGGACTGGGGCTGGAAAGTTCCGGCCGGCTGTCGCGCGCCTCGATGGGCCGGACGGTGCAGGCGCTGCGCATCTGCCAGAAAAAGCTGGAATCGCATGGCGTCCACCGCATGCGGCTGGTGGCGACAGAGGCCTGCCGCCGCGCCAGCAACGCGCGCGACTTCATCCGCCAGGTGCGGCGCGAAACCGGGCTGAGCCTCGAGATCATCGCGCCCGAGGAAGAGGCGCGGCTGGCCGTCGTGTCCTGCGCGCCGCTGGTGCTGCCGCGCACCGAACAACTGCTGGTGGTCGACATCGGCGGGGGGTCGACCGAGCTTGTCTGGATCGACCTCACCGGGGTGCCGCAGGCGGAACGGCCGCGCGCGCTGATGCGGTTCCACACCGGTTTTGCCCCCGAGGTGGAGGGGCCCTCCGCCCGGGTGGTGGACTGGATCAGCGTGCCTCTGGGCGTCGCCACGCTGCGCGAACAGTTCGGCGATGTCGAGGACGACGCCGCGCGTTTCGCGCTGATGAGCTGGTATTTCGAGGAACATCTGTGCAGTTTCTCGCCCTACAACAACGAACAGCCGCGCGAGGGGTTCCAGATCATCGGCACCTCGGGCACCGTGACCACGGTGGCGGCGTCCTATCTGGGGCTGCGGCGCTATGACCGCGCCAAGGTGGACGGGCTGCACATGACCACGGCGCAGATCGACACGGTGATCCGCGATTACCTGAGCCTCGGCCCCGAGGGGCGGCGGACGGATCCGCGCATCGGGCGCGACCGGCACACGCTGATCATGTCGGGGGCGGCGATCCTTCAGGCGCTGATGCGGGTCTGGCCGACCGACCGGCTGTCGGTCGCCGACCGGGGCCTGCGCGAGGGGCTGCTGTATGCCCAGATGACGGCCGATGGCGTGTTGCTGGATGCGCCGCGGGCATGAGGAGACGGGGATGACCAAGGAAAAGGCGACCTCTGGCCGCGGCCAGCGCGAATTGCGCGTGCGGGTCAAGACCGCGAAGGGGCGCAAGCTGTCGTCCACGCTGTGGCTGGAACGGCAGTTGAACGACCCCTATGTGCAGCGCGCCAGGAAAGAGGGCTATCGCGGCCGCGCGGCCTACAAGATCCTCGAACTGGATGACCGCTACGGGTTCCTGACGCCCGGCGCGCGGGTGGTGGATCTGGGCTGCGCGCCCGGCGGCTGGTGCCAGGTGGCGGTGGCGCGGGTCAATGCGCTCGGCCAGAACCCGAAGAAACCGGTGGGCACCGTTCTGGGGGTGGACCTGCAGGCGGTCGAACCCATCGCGGGGGCGGAAATCCACCAGCTCGACTTCCTGTCCGACGGCGCCGACGATCAGGTCAAGGCGTGGCTCGGCGGCAAGGCGGATGTGGTGATGTCCGACATGGCCGCCGCCGCCTCGGGCCACAAGGGCACCGATCACCTGCGCATCATCGCGCTGGTCGAGGCGGCGCTGGATTTCGCCTTCGACGTGCTGGAAGAGGGCGGCACCTTCGTCGCCAAGGTGCTGGCCGGCGGGGCGGAGAACGAGATGCAGGCGCTGCTGAAACGCAGCTTCCGCAAGGTGGCGAACGTCAAGCCGCCCGCCAGCCGGTCGGACAGTTCGGAAAAGTTCGTCGTCGCGCAGGGCTTTCGCGGCCGGGGCGGCAGCCTCGATGCGGCAGAGGACGACGCGGACTGAGCGCGCCGTTGCGCCCCGCCCGGCGATGGTCTAAGGCGCGGGGCAGGATTTTCCGCTTGGGGGCGCTGCCATGACCGCAGGGAAGAACGGGCTGACCTATGCCGATGCCGGCGTGGACATCGACGCCGGCAATGCGCTGGTGGAGCGGATCAAGCCCGCGGCGAAACGCACCCTGCGGCCGGGGGTGATGGGGGGCCTCGGCGGCTTCGGCGCGCTGTTCGACCTCAAGGCGGCCGGATACAGCGACCCGATCCTGGTGGCGGCGACCGATGGCGTGGGCACCAAGCTGCGCATCGCCATCGACACCGGGGTGGTGGATACGATCGGCATCGACCTGGTGGCGATGTGCGTCAACGATCTGGTCTGCCAAGGGGCGGAGCCGCTGTTCTTCCTCGACTATTTCGCCACCGGCAAGCTCGATGTCGGTCAGGCCGCGCGCATCGTCACCGGCATCGCCACGGGCTGCGCGGCTTCCGGCTGTGCGCTGGTGGGGGGCGAGACGGCAGAGATGCCGGGCATGTACCATGGCGGCGATTTCGATCTGGCGGGCTTCGCCGTGGGCGCGATGGAACGCGGCGCCGACCTGCCCAAGGGCGTGCAGGCGGGCGATGTGCTGCTGGGCCTCGGGTCCGACGGGGTGCATTCCAACGGCTATTCCTTCGTGCGCAAGGTGGTGGAACTGTCGGGCCTGTCGTGGCACGCGCCCTCGCCCTTCGGCGGCGGGTCCTTGGGCCAGGCGCTGCTGGTGCCGACGCGGCTTTACGTCAAGCCCGCGCTGGCGGCGGTGCGCGCGGGCGGGGTGCATGGGCTGGCGCATGTCACCGGCGGCGGGCTGACGGAAAACCTGCCCCGCGTGCTGCCCGAGGGGCTGGGGGCCACGGTCGACCTTGGCGCATGGCAACTGCCGCCGGTGTTCCGCTGGCTGGCCGAAACCGCGAACATGGCCGAGGGCGAATTGCTGAAAACCTTCAACTGCGGCATCGGCATGATCGCCGTGGTCGCCGCCGACCGGGCCGAGGCGCTGGCCGATCTGCTGGCGGCGCAGGGCGAACGGGTGGTGCGGCTCGGCACCGTGCAGCCGGGGCAGGGGGTCGCCTATACCGGGCGGCTTCTGTGAAGCGCGTCGTCATCCTGATTTCCGGCGGCGGGTCGAACATGATCCGCCTTGTCGAAAGCATGACCGGCGATCACCCCGCCCGGCCGGTTCTGGTCGCCTCCAACGATCCCGCGGCGGCGGGGCTGGCGCGCGCCGCGGCGATGGGGGTGCCGGTAGCGGCGGTGGACCACCGCCCCTTCGGCAAGGACCGCGCCGCGTTCGAGACCGCGCTCTTGGGCCCCATCCTCGCCGCCGCGCCCGACATCATCTGCCTTGCGGGTTTCATGCGCGTTCTCACCCCCGGTTTCGTGGCCCGGTTCGAGGGGCGGATGCTGAACATCCACCCCTCGCTCCTGCCGAAATACCAGGGCCTGCACACCCACCAGCGCGCGCTGGACGCCGGCGACGCCGAGGCCGGCTGCACGGTGCACGAGGTCACGGCGGCGCTGGACGATGGCCCCATCCTCGGCCAGGCGCGGGTGCCGGTGATGGCGGGCGACACCGCCGATACGCTGGCCGCGCGGGTGCTGGCGATGGAACACCGGCTCTATCCGGCGGTGCTGCGCCGCTATGCGGCAGGCGACCGGACCCCGGTTTTCCTGCCCTGACGCCTTTTCATTCGCCTTCATGCTGCCTATAGCGGCTAGGTGGGACGACCCCGCGGCACGAGGACCGATGCAGACGATCACCACCACCGAAGAACTCGCCGCCTTCTGCGACCTTGCCAAGGCGCAGCCCTATGTCACCGTCGACACCGAATTCCTGCGCGAGCGGACCTATTGGTCCAGGCTCTGCCTGATCCAGCTGGCGCTGCCCGGCAAGACCGGGCCCGCGGTGCTGGTGGACCCGATCCTGGGCGAGGGGATGAGCCTCGAACCGCTCTACGACCTTTTCCGCCACGAGGCGACGGTCAAGGTGTTCCACGCCGCCCGGCAGGATCTGGAGATCTTCTTTGTCGAGGGCGGGGTATTCCCCGTGCCGCTCTTCGACACGCAGGTGGCCGCGATGGTCTGCGGTTTCGGCGAACAGGCGGGATACGAGACGCTGGTCAAGAAGATCGCGCGCGAGAACCTCGACAAGACCAGCCGCTTCACCGACTGGTCGCGCCGCCCGCTGACCGAGGCGCAGAAGGAATACGCGCTGGCCGATGTCACCCATCTGCGGGTGATCTACGAAAACCTCTCGGCGCAGCTGCGCAAGAGCGGCCGCCAGCACTGGGTCGAAGAGGAACTGGCGATCCTGACCGACCCGGCCACCTATACCGTCACCCCCGAGGATGCCTGGCAGCGGATCAAGACCCGCACCACCTCGGGCCGGTTCCTCGCGGTGGTCAAGGAACTGGCGCGCTTTCGCGAGGAATATGCGCAAAGCCGCAACATCCCGCGCTCGCGCGTGATGAAGGACGACGCGCTGCTGGAACTCGCCTCCACCCGCCCCACGAATGTCGAGGAACTGGGCCGCGCCCGGCTTTTGCTGCGCGAAGGCCGCAAGGGCGACATCGCCGACGGGATTCTGGCGGCGGTCAAGGCGGGGCTCGACATGCCCGCCGACAAGACCCCCCGCCCCGACGACAGCCGCGACCAGTTGCAGGTGAACCCGGCGCTGGCCGATCTGCTGCGCGTGCTGCTCAAGGCGAAATCCGAATCCGCCGGCGTGGCGGCGCGGCTGATCGCCTCTGCCGGCGATCTCGACGCGATCGCGGCGGGCGAACGCGACCTGCCGGCGCTCAGGGGCTGGCGGCACGAGGTCTTCGGGGCGGATGCGCTGCGGCTCTGCAAGGGCGAGATCGCGCTGTCCGCCATGGGGCAGGAGGTGCGGGTGGTGCGCCTCTGACGGGCGCGCACCCCTTCGATCCCGGCCCGTCCGCTCTTGCCGGGGTGGCGTGAACCGGCGCCGCCACCCGCGCACCGGAACCTGTCGCCGCCCCCATCACAGGCCCCGGCTGCCGATCCGGTCCGCTCCCCGCTGCTTCATCTTGCCTTAAATACTCCGGGGGTCCGGGGGCCGGCCCCCGGCGCGCCGCCGCCCGCAGGCCAGCCGCATCCGCCTCGGGGCAGGCCCCGGCCGCTCCCCCGCTGCTTCATCTTTTCCCAAATACTCCGGGGTCCGGGGCAGCGCCCCGGCGCCGCCCTCGACACAGGCGATGCCCGATCCTACCGCCGCGCGGTCGTCCGCGCATTCCCCGCGCCGGTGACGGTGATCCGGCTCACCCCCTGCAGCTTGTGCCGCGACAGCTGCGTCGCCACCGTCACCTCGCGCGATTGCGGGGTCGAGATGCGGCGCTGCGCCACGTCCGGCGGGGCTTTCAGCACGAAGCGGAACACCAGCACCGAGGGATCGTCCGAGGGTTCGGGGATCAGGTCCCCATCCCACCAGCCCTGCGTCGGCGGCAGGCCGGTGGCCTTGACGATGGCGCCGCTGTTCGTCGGTTCCACCGTCAGCGAGGTGACTTCGGCCACCTGCACGAAGGCGGTTCCCGGCGCGGCGGGGGCGTCGGCCACCGCCTCGGCCCGTTCCGACCGGCCGAACCAGTTGAACGGGTTGATCCGCGAGTCGCGCACCGTGGCGCAGCCGACCAGCGTCACCCCCAGCAACAATGCGGCCATCAGCGGTCTGCGCATATCCGTCCCCTCATCGCTTGCCGGACTTGGGTAGCGCATGGCGGGGGCTTTGAAAAGCCATTCCGGGCTGGACCTTCCGGCCCCGCGGGCGTACCTCCGGGGCCAGGCCGCGCGGCCAAGCAGGAGGATACCGATGGCCACCCCCGCCTTCGAGGACATCGCCGACACCTTCGCCTTTCTGGACGACTGGGAAGACCGCTACCGCCATGTGATCGAACTGGGCAAGGCGATGCCGCCGTTCGACGACGCCTTCCGCGTGCCGGCCACCAAGGTGGACGGCTGCGCCAGCCAGGTCTGGATCCTGCCGCGGATCGAGGGGCAGGGGCCCGCCGCCCGGTTCGATTTCGCCGGCGACAGCGATGCGATGATCGTGCGCGGGCTGATCGCGGTGCTGCATGCGCTCTATTCCGGGCTGACGCTGGCCGAGGTGGGGCAGGTCGATGCCGCGGCGGAACTGGGGCGGCTCGGGCTCGACCAGCACCTGTCCTCGCAACGCTCGAACGGGCTGCGCGCGATGGTCGAACGCATCCGCCGCGTGGCGGCAGAGGCGGCGGCGTAGGGGCAGCATTCAGCGCTGTCGCCGGGCCGGGCGGGATCAGGAAACGCACCGCGTTTCCCCCGCCCGTTCGCGCGGCGGTGCCGTGAGAGACGGAGATGCCGGGAAAAATGGAAAGGCCAGCGCCTGCCCCGGCGGGCGGGAAGCGCCCGCCATGGGCGGGGCGGGCGGCTCACCGGGGGCTTTGGGCCCCCGGCCGGGGCAACTCCACCCGCATCGCGGTGGCGAAGGCACGCGCCTTCGCCAGACAGAGCGGCGGTGCCGGCCGCCGATCCGCCTAACCCTCGGACCCCCGCTCCGCCTCGGGCGGGTCCGAGGCCGGGCCCAGAAGGTTTCCCAGCCAGCCGAGGCTCGGGATATGGTCGCAGGCCACCTTGACCGACACCAGCACCGGCACCGCCATCAGCGCCCCCGGCACATCCCACAGCCAGGCCCACAGGATCACCGCCAGGAACACCGACACCGTATTGATCCGCAGGCTGCGCCCCAGCAACCAGGGCGTGACCACCTGCCCCTCGATCGCGTTGAGGCAGAAATACCCCGCCACCGCCAGCGCCGCCGGCGCCATCCCCGGCAGCGCCACCAGCGCATAGGTGCCGACAAGGATCTGCCCGATGATCCCGCCCAGAAAGGGCAGGAAGTTCAGCACGAAGGCCATGATCCCCCAGGCGGCGTAATAGGGCACGCCGAGCAGCCACAGCCAGATCCCCACCAGCAACCCGAGCCCCGCGTTGATGACCGTGATCGTCAGCAGGTAACGCGAGATGTGGTATTCGATCTCATAGGCGATGCGCAGCGCGCGCTTCTTGTCGCCGAGCCGCTGGAAGGTGCCGATCAGCTTTTCATGCACCGTCCGCCCTGCGCCGAGAAGGAACAGCGCCAGGATGCAGCCCGCGATCACCGAGGTGCCGATGCTGGCAATTCCCGACACCGCATCCGACAGAAGCCCCGGCTGCTGGACCACCACCCGGTCGGCGGGCATGCCGTCGGTGCCCTGCGCCACCTCGCCCATCTGGTCCGACAGATCGCGCACCCGCGCCAGCGATTCGAACAGCGCCGACAGCTTGCGCCGCACCTGGGCGGAAATCTCGGGCAGGTTGTCGGCCCAGTCGCCCACCTGCGTGCCGACCGCCGCCATGCCCCCCGCCAGCGCCGCCAGCGCCAGCACCATGATCAGCGTCGCCGCCGCCGGGGGCGGCACGCCGTGCCGTCCAAGCCAGCGGGTGATCGGGCTCAGCGTCAGGGCCATCATCAGCCCGATCACCACCGGCAACAGCAGGTCGCGGGCGAAATAGATCACCGTGAACAGAAGGATGAGCAGGATCACCCCCACCATCCGCCGGATGGCGCGCAGGTGATCCCGCAAGCCGGGCGCGGGCGGGGCGGGCATCAGCGCCGGCTGGCCATGAAGCCGGCGATGAAGGCCAGCAGCGCCAGCGTGGGGGCATTGTCGCGCATCGCCCGGCGCGCGGTGCGGCCCAGATCGGCGACGCTTTCGGCCACCGCCTCGCCGGCCGCGCCCGCCGCCGCGCCCGCCACGGGCAGGACGGGCGGCGGGGGCGGGTCGCGGCGGGCGACGATGGCGGCGGCCAGCACCAGCGCCGCGGCGATCACCGCGAAACCCGCGGCGACCACCAGCGCCGCGCCTTCACGCCCCAGGGGGCGGTCCAGCGCATGCATGGCGGCAAGGCCCAGGAAGGCCAGCACGAACACCGCCATCAGCGCGGCCAGCCCGATCAGCAGCCCCAGAA
Organism: Ruixingdingia sedimenti; assembly: GCF_031432425.1. Classification (NCBI taxonomy): domain Bacteria; kingdom Pseudomonadati; phylum Pseudomonadota; class Alphaproteobacteria; order Rhodobacterales; family Paracoccaceae; genus Ruixingdingia; species Ruixingdingia sedimenti. The sequence goes on from NZ_JAVKPH010000004.1 coordinate 28,635, forward strand.
CCATCGCCCGGCGCAGCCGCCGGCGCGCGCGTTCCCGGGCGATGCCGATCAGCGCCGCCCCGAACAGCCCGCTGCGGCCGATCATCTGCGGCCCAGCACCGCGGCGACCAGCATGCCGACGACGAAGGCGATCCCCGCCGCGGCCAGCGGATTGTCGCGGATCTTCGCCTCGGCCTGCTGGCGCACGCGTTTGCCGCTGCCGAGCGCATCGCCATAGAGCTTGCGCGCCTCTTCCGACAAGTTCTGAAGCCGCTCGTCCGCCATCGCCGCGGCGGCGGATCCCACCTCGGCGGCGCGTTCCGCGGCGAGCGAGGCCAGGGTCTCGATATCCTGGCGTGCGGCGCGGAGTTCGGATTCGATGTCGCGGGCATTCGGCATGGGTCGTCCTCGCATCCTGGGCAGGCATCGGCCTGCGGGTGGGGGAAGGGCCGGCGCCGGGCCGGGCCCCGATTCGGGCGGGCCGCGATGGCGGCCCTTGCGACAGCTTGTCACGACCGCATCGGGGCGCAAAGCGGCATGCGGCGGGCCGGCGGGAAAAGGCAGCTTTCCGCCGGAAACAAGGGTTTGCGGGTGGTCTTGGCATGTGTTCCTGATTTGTTCTATCATGCGGCATGGAAAATCCGGGCAAGGGCATTCTCAGGGGACAGCGCCTGCGCGCGCGCGGCGCGGGCAGCAATACCGCCGGCCGCTACGAGGCCACGACCTGCGAGGCGTTCGATGACGGCTGGACCGATGAGGACGAGCCGCCGCGGCTGATCCGCACCGAGGTGCGGATCGAACGCCCGCGGTCGGCGCTGAACCTTGTCCGCTCGCCCGACCTGCCCTTCGACCGCTCGATCAACCCGTACCGGGGGTGCGAACATGGCTGCATCTATTGCTTCGCGCGGCCCACCCATGCCTGGCTGAACCTGTCGCCGGGGCTCGATTTCGAAACCCGGCTGGTGGCGCGGCCGGGGATCGGCGCGGTGCTGGCGCGCGAACTGGGGCGCAAGGGCTATCGCGTGGCGCCGGTGGCGATCGGGACCAACACCGACCCCTATCAGCCGATAGAGGCCGACCACCGGGTGATGCGCGAGGTGCTGGAGGTGCTGGCCGCCCACGACCACCCGGTGGCGATCGTGACCAAGGGCACGCTGGTGGAACGCGACCTCGACCTGCTGGCGCCGATGGCTGCGAAGGGGCTGGCGCGGGTGGGGGTGTCGGTCACGACGCTGGATCCCGCGGTGGCCCGTGCGATGGAACCCCGCGCGCCCGCGCCCGCACGGCGGCTGGCGGTGATCGCGCGGCTGGCGGGGGCGGGGGTGCCGGTGCGGGCGATGGTGTCCCCGGTCGTGCCGGGGCTGACCGACCACGAACTGGAACCGATCCTGGCGGCGGCGCAGGCCGCCGGGGCGGGGGCGGCCAGCTGGATCATGCTGCGCCTGCCGATGGAGGTCGCGGGGCTGTTCCGCGAATGGCTCGAGGCGCGCTTTCCCGACCGCGCCGCGCGGGTCATGGCGCGGGTGCGCGAGACGCAGGGCGGGCGCGACTACGACCCGGCCTGGGGCAAACGGATGCGCGGGCAGGGGGTCCATGCGGAACTGATCGCGCGCCGCTTCGCCGTGGCGGTGGCGCGCCTCGGCCTCGACAGGCCGCAACCGCCCCTGCGCTGCGACCTGTTCCATGTGCCGCAGGCGGCGGGGGCGCAGCTGTCGCTGTTCTGAACCCGCCCGGCGGCGGTGCGGGTGGATGGGGCAGGAGCCTCCGGCGGGGATATTTAAGGACAGAAAGTGGACAGAGGCGCACCCTCCCTCACTTTCTGTCCTTAAATATCCTCAGGGGGTGAATTGGCGCAGCCAAGAGGGGGCAGAATGCCCCCTGCGCCGCCCGGCAGGCGCGGAACCTCTGCGGGGCGGCGTTCGGGCGCTGCCCGGAAACTGTGCACCCAATGCCGGAAAACGGGCATCCCGCACCCGCGGGACGGTAGGGGCGCGCGCGCCGTCGCCCGGGGCATGGACGGGGCGGCGGGTGCCGTCCAGAGGATGCGGGGCACAAGATGAAAACCGCGCTGACCGTCATCATCGTCGAACAGGACCGCGACCGCGCCCGGATGATCGTGGACGCGCTGCGCGCCTTTGGCGAACACGACATCCATGTCATCGGTTCCGGCACGGGCCTTGCGCGGCGGGTGGCCGAGATGCGCCCCGACCTCGTGCTGATCGACGCGGGCGATCCGTCCCGCGACGCGCTGGAGGAACTGACGCTCGCCGCGGGGCCGCTGGAACGGCCCGTGGCGATGTTCGTGGACCGCGCCGACCGGCACCTGACCCGTGCCGCCATCGAGGCGGGGGTTTCGGCCTATGTCGTGGACGGGCTGCGGGCGGAACGCATCCGCCCCATCCTCGACGCCGCCATCGCCCGCTTTCACGTCTTTCAGCGCATGCGCAGCGAGCTTGCCGCCACCCGCGCCGCGCTGGAGGAGCGCAAGCTGATCGACCGTGCCAAGGGCATCCTGATGCGCGCCAGGGGGATCAGCGAGGAAGAGGCCTATGCGCTGCTGCGCCGCGCGGCGATGGATCAGGGCAAGCGGCTGGCCGATCTGGCGCAGGCGCTGGTCACGGCGTCGGAACTGCTGAAATGACCGCCGCGATCACTCTCGGCTTCGTGCCGCTGCTGGATGCCGCGCCGCTGATCGTCGCCGCCGAACTGGGGTTCGCCGAACAGGAGGGTCTGCGCCTGCGACTGTGCCGCGCGGCCAGCTGGTCGCAGCTGCGCGACCTGCTGGATCTGGGGGCGGTCGAGGCGGCGCATATGCTGTCGGCGATGCCGGTGGCGCGGGCGCTGGGGCTGGGCGGCGGGCAGGGCGGGCTGGAGGTGCTGATGGTCCTGTCGCTGAACGGGCAGGTCGTGGGGCTGTCGGGGGCGCTTGGCCCCGTCCCCTTCGGCGATCCGGCGGTGGCGGCGGGGCTGGCCGCGCCGGGGCGGGTCCTGCGCTTCGGCGTGCCCTTTCCCTTTTCCATGCATGCGCTGCTGCTGCGCTACTGGCTGTCGCGCATGGCGCCGGATCTGGCTTTCACCCTGCATGCGGTGCCGCCGCCCCGCATGACAGAGGCATTGCAGGCCGCCGAGATCGACGGCTTCTGCGTGGGCGAGCCCTGGGGCACCCGCGCGGTGCAGGTGGCGGGGGCGCGGCTGATCCTGCCCGGCGCCGCGATCTGGAGCCAGTCGCCCGAAAAGGTGCTGGCCGCCCGCCACGGCTGGGCCGAGGCCGACCCCGCGCGCGCCGCCGCGCTGATGCGGGCGGTCTGGCGGGCGGGGCGGTGGGCGGAGGATCCGGCGAACCGGACGACGCTGGCCGAACTGCTGGCGCAGCCGCACACGCTCGACACCCCGGCGCTGCATATGGAACCGGCGCTGCGGGGCCGCGTCCTGCCCGATGCGCGCGGCCCGGAGGTGGCGGTGCCGCAGCTTCTGGCCTTTCACGCGGGGCTGGCGAACTTTCCCTGGCGCAGTCAGGCGGGCTGGATCGGGGCGGAACTGGCGGCGGCGCATGGGCTGGACCCGCGCGCCGCGGCCCGTGCGGCGCGGGCGGTCTTTCGCAGCGATCTCTATCGCCGGTTCCTCGGGCCCGCCGGCGTGCCGCTGCCTCCGGCCTCGGACAAGCTGGAAGGGGCATTGGCCACGGCCGAATCCCTGCCGGCGGTGCGGGGCAGCCTGATGCTGATGCGGAACCGTTTCTTCGATGGCGCGGTTTTCGACCCGGCGCCCGCGGAGTGACCAAAAACCGGGCAGGATGCTGCATCGCGGCATGACGCGGCCCCGCCCGCTTGACCCGTGCGCCGCCCGCGTGGACCCTGATCCTCAAGACGGGGCAATGGCGTCCCGTTCGTCTCCGCCATGACGAGACCAGGCAAGGCCGCCTGACCGCTTTCGGCACCCTCCCGTGCCCGAGGCTGTCTGCGGCCGTTTTCGCGTTTTCCACCAGCTTTCAAGGACAGATCCCGATGCCCCTGATCCGCCATCTTCTGCTTTCCGCCGCCCTCGCCGGGCTGCCCCTCGCCGCCCCCGCCGGGGTGGAAAAGGACATGCTGACGCTCGGCTTCATCAAGCTGACCGACATGGCCCCGCTGGCCATCGCCAGGGAAAAGGGGTTCTTCGAGGACGAGGGCCTGACCGTCACGCTGGAGGCGCAGTCGAACTGGAAAGTGCTGCTCGACCGCGTGCTGTCGGGAGAGATCGACGGCGCCCATATGCTGGCCGGGCAGCCGCTGGCCTCGACCATCGGTTATGGCACGGCGGGCGCGCTGATCGCGCCCATTGCGCTGGACCTGAACGGCAACGCCATCACCGTGTCCAACGCGGTGTGGGATCTGATGAAACCCGGCCTCGCGCTGGACGGGGCGGGCAGGCCGCGCCATCCGATCCCGGCCTCGGCCCTGCTGCCGGCGATCGAGGATGCGGCCGACCGGGGGCGGATGTTCGCGATGGGGATGGTCTTTCCCGTCTCGCCGCACAATTACGAACTGCGCTACTGGCTGGCGGCGGGCGGGATCAACCCCGGCTTCTATGCGCCCGACGACACCTCGGGCCAGATCGGGGCCGATGTGCTGCTGTCGGTGACGCCGCCGCCGCAGATGCCCGCCACGCTGGAGGCCGGGACCATCGACGGCTATTCCGTGGGCGAGCCCTGGAACCAGGCCGCGGTGGCCAAGGGGATCGGGGTGCCGGTCATTTCGGACGCGGCGATCTTTCAGCAGAACCCGGAAAAGGTGTTCGGCCTGACCCGCGCCTTCGCCGAGGAGAACCCGAATACCGTCATCGCGCTGACCAAGGCGCTGATCCGGGCGCAGATGTGGCTGGACGCGGGCGACAACGCCAACCGGGCCGAGGCGGTCGAGATTCTGGCGCGCCCGGAATATGTGGGGGCGGATGCGGCGGTGATCGCCAATTCGATGACCGGCACCTTCGAATATGAAAGGGGCGACATCCGGGACGAGCCCGATTTCAACCTGTTCTTCCGGGGCAATGCGGCCTTTCCCTATTATTCGGATGCGGTCTGGACGCTGACCCAGATGCGCCGCTGGGGCCAGATCGCAACGGCCATGCCCGATGAATGGTACGACGCGACCGCGAAAGCCGTCTACCGCCCCGACATCTTCACCGCCGCCGCGCAACAGCTGATTGCCGAGGGCAAGGCGGCCGGGGCCGATTTCGACTTCGACCCCGACGGCTACCGCGCACCCAACGCCACCTTCATCGACGGGGTGGTCTTCGACGGCACCCGGCCCAACGCCTACCTCGACGGTTTCGCCATCGGCCTGAAGGGCGACCAGAAGGTCGTCGCCGGTGCCGTCGCCAACTGATCGCCCCCCCTGATCGCCTCCAGCCAGAACCGGATCACCGCCATGACCTCGATGGACCCCGCCGCCCTTCCCGAAGACGATCCCGCCGTCATCGCCGCCAATGTCGCGCGGCTGAAAATCCTCATCGCCCGGCTGGAGCCGTGGTTCGCCCTGCTGGGGCTGGCCTGGCTCGCGCCGCTGTGGCGGCTGATGCTGGGCGATGCGCCGCGGGTGCAGTTGCGCGCGATCTGGCGCACGCTGCTGGTGCCGCTGCTGGCGATCGTGGCCTTCCTCGCGCTCTGGGCCACGCTTGCGCCGCGGGTGGAAACCTCGCTGGGGGCGATCCCGGGGCCCGCGCAGGTCTGGCAGCAGGTGGGCGTGCTGCGCGCCGATGCGCAGGCCGAACGCGCGCGCGAGGCGGCGTTCTACGAACGGCAGGCGGAACGCAACGCCGAACTGGTCGCCGCCGGCAAGGCGGACGAGGTGCGCAACCGCAGCTATGCGGGCAAGCCTACCTATGTGGACCAGATCCTGACCTCGCTCAGGACCGTGTTCGCGGGCTTCGTGCTGGCCGCGCTGGTGGCGGTGCCGCTGGGCATCCTTGCGGGCCTGTCGTCCACGGCCAATGCGGCGCTGTCGCCGCTGATCCAGGTGTTCCGGCCGGTGTCGCCGCTTGCGTGGCTGCCGATCGTGACGATGACCGTCTCGGCGCTTTATGCCGGGGGCGAGGGGGCCCTGCCGCGCAGCTTCGTGGTGTCGGCGGTGACGGTGATGCTGTGTTCGCTCTGGCCGACGCTGATCAACACCGCGCTGGGCGTGGCCAGCATCGACCGGGATCTGGTCAATGTCGGCCGGGTGCTGAAGCTGGGCCTGTGGACGCGGATCACCCGGCTGGTGCTGCCCTCGGCGCTGCCGCTGATCTTTGCCGGGCTGCGGCTGTCGCTGGGCGTGGGCTGGATGGTGCTGATCGCGGCAGAGATGCTGAGCCAGAACCCCGGCCTCGGCAAGTTCGTCTGGGACGAGTTCCAGAACGGATCCTCCGACAGCCTGGCGCGGATCATGGTGGCGGTGCTGACCATCGGCATCATCGGGCTGCTGCTGGACCGGGTGATGGTCGCGTTGCAGACGCTGCTGACCTTCGACGGGCGGGGGTGATCATGGCCATTCTCGAATTCAGGAACGTCTGCAAGGGGTTCGGCGCGGGTGCGGCGCGATCCGAGGTGCTGCGCAACATCGACCTGACGGTGGCGGAGGGCGAGTTTCTGGCCATCCTCGGTTTCTCGGGCACCGGCAAGACGACGCTGATAAGCCTGATGGCCGGGCTTGCCGCACCCGACCGGGGCGAGGTGCTGTTCCGCGGCGCACCCGTGACGGGGCCGGGGCCGGAACGGGGGCTGGTGTTCCAGTCGTATTCGCTGATGCCCTGGCTGACGGTGGCGGGGAATGTCGCGCTGGCCGTCGATGCGGTGCACGGGCAGCGGCCCCGGGCCGAACGCGCGGCGATGGTGGCGGAATATGTCGCCATGGTGGGCCTGTCGCATGCCGCCGCCCGCCGCCCGGCGGAACTGTCGGGGGGCATGCGGCAGCGCGTGGCGGTTGCCCGGGCGCTGGCGATGGAACCGCAGGTCCTGCTGATGGACGAACCCCTGTCGGCGCTGGACGCCATGACCCGCGCCGGGCTGGCCGACGAGATCGAGGGGATCTGGCGGCGCGACCGGCGCACCGCGGTGCTGATCACCAACGACGTGGACGAGGCCATCGTGCTGGCCGACCGGATCGTGATCCTGAACCCCGACGGCACCCTGGGGCGCGATTTCGCCGTGGCGCTGGACCGGCCGCGCGACCGGGGCGCCCTGAACGGCGACGCCGCCTTCCAGCGCCTGCGCGCGGCGGTGACGGCGGAACTGATACAGGCCGGGCGCGCGTCGGGGGCAGGGGCCGGGACGGTGCGGCACCTGCCCCTGCTGACGCCCCGCCATGCGCTGCCCCGCGCCTATGCGCAGGCCGCGGCCGGCCCGATCGACGGCCGCTATCTGCACTATTCGCAACTGTCCAAGGTCTATGACACGCCGAAAGGGCCGCTGACGGTGGTGGAGAATTTCGACCTCAGGCTGAAGAAGGGCGAATTCGTCAGCCTGATCGGCCATTCCGGCTGCGGCAAGTCCACCGTCCTGTCGATGACCGCGGGGCTGACGGGCGTGTCCTCGGGCGCGATCAAGCTGGACGGATATGCCGTGGAGGGCGCGGACCCCGAACGCGCGGTGGTGTTTCAGGCGCCCTCGCTGTTTCCCTGGCTGACGGCGCGGGAAAACGTCGCGCTCGGGGTGGATCGCGTCTATCCGGCCGCCAGCCGGGCCGAACGGCAGGAGGTGGTGGAATACTACCTCGAACGGGTGGGTCTTGGCGATGCGATGCACCGGCTGGCGGCGGATCTGTCGAACGGGATGCGCCAGCGGGTGGGTATCGCGCGGGCCTTCGCGCTGTCGCCCAAGCTGCTGCTGCTGGATGAACCCTTCGGGATGCTCGACAGCCTGACCCGGTGGGACCTTCAGGATGTGCTGATGGAGGTCTGGAGCCGGACGCAGGTCACCGCCGTCTGCGTCACCCATGACGTGGACGAGGCGATCCTGCTGGCCGACCGGGTGGTGATGATGACCAACGGCCCCCGCGCCACCATCGGCCGGATCGCCACGGTGGACCTGCCGCGCCCGCGAAGCCGCCGGGCGATGCTCGACCACCCCGACTACTGGCGCCACCGGGCCGAGATCCTGGATTTCCTGCACGACCACGCCCACGGGCCCGCCGCGGCCCCCGCGAAAACAGAGGAGGCAGCATGATGGCCAGACGGCTTGTGGTGATCGGGGCCGGCATGGCCTCGGGGCGGATGCTGGAACATCTGCTGGACGGGGGCGGGGACGGCTGGGACGTGACCCTGTTCAACGCCGAACCGCGCGGCAACTACAACCGGCTGATGCTGTCGCCGGTGCTGTCGGGCGAAAAGACCTATGCGGAAATCGTCACCCATGATGCGGACTGGTACGCCGCCCGCGGCATCGACTGCCGCTTCGGCGAGCCGGTGGTGAAGATCGACCGCGCGAACCGGGTGGTCCGGTCCAGCGCAGGCGGCGTGCCCTATGACGCGCTGGTGATCGCGACCGGATCGGCGCCCTTCATCATCCCGGTGCCGGGCAAGGACCTGCCCGGGGTCTGCACCTATCGCGATCTGGAAGATACCAACGCCATGATCGCCGCCGCGAAACCGGGCGCCACGGCGGTGGTGATCGGCGGCGGCCTTCTGGGGCTGGAGGCGGCGGCGGGCATGGCCGCGCGCGGGGCAGAGGTGACGGTGATCCACCTGATGGGCCATCTGATGGAACGCCAGCTGGACCCCGCGGCGGGCTATCTGTTGCAGAAGGATCTGGAACGCCGGGGCATCCGGGTCCACTGCCGGGGGGCGACCAAGGCGATCCTCGGGCATGGCCGGGCAGAGGCGGTGCTGCTGGAAGACGGCACCGTCTATCCCGCCGATCTGGTCTGCATGGCCGTGGGCATCCGCCCCGAGGTGCGCCTTGCCACCGACGCGCATCTGGAGGTGAACCGCGGCATCGTGGTGGACGACGCGATGCGCACCTCCGACCCTGCGATCTTTGCCCTTGGCGAATGCGTGGAACATCGCGGGCAGCTTTTCGGCCTCGTCGCGCCGCTCTACGATCAGGCGAAGGTGCTGGCCGATGCGCTGAACGGGGCCGAGGCCGCCTTCCGCCCCGTGCAGACCGCGACCCGGCTGAAGGTCACGGGGGTGGACCTGTTCAGCGCGGGCGATTTCACTGACGCGCCGGGGCGCGAGGACATCGTGTTCCGCGATCCGGGCCGGGGCGTCTACAAGCGCCTGATCCTAGAGGGAGAGCGGCTGGTCGGCGCGGTGATGTATGGCGATACCGCCGACGGGTCGTGGTTCTTCGACCAGATCCGGCAGGGCGCCGATGTGTCCGCCATCCGCGACACGCTGATCTTCGGCCCCGCCTTCGCCGCCGGGGGGGCGGCGGCGGACCCTCTGGCCGCCGTTGCAGCCTTGCCGCCTGAGGCAGAGATCTGCGGCTGCAACGGCGTCTGCAAGGGGCGGATCATGCAGGCGGTGCAGGGCGGCGCGGCGACGCTGGATGCCGTGCGCGCGCAGACCAAGGCCAGCGCCTCCTGCGGCAGTTGCACGGGGCTGGTGGAAAAGATCATGGCGCTGACCCTGGGTGAGGGGTTCAGGGCCGATGCCGACCCGCCGATGTGCCGCTGCACCGACCACACGCACGAGGATGTGCGCCGCCTGATCAAGGCGCAGCGGCTGAAATCCATCCCGGCGGTGATGCAGGAACTGGGCTGGAAGACGGCGGGCGGCTGTGCGTCCTGCCGGCCGGCGCTGAACTATTACCTGCTGGCGGACTGGCCGCTGGACTATCGCGACGACCGCCAGTCGCGTTTCGTCAACGAAAGGAACCACGCCAACATCCAGAAGGACGGCACCTATTCGGTCGTCCCGCGCATGTGGGGCGGCGTCACCACGCCCGCCGAACTGCGCGCCATCGCGGATGCGGCCGACAAGTTCGCGGTGCCGATGGTCAAGGTCACGGGCGGGCAGCGGATCGACCTTCTGGGCGTGCGCAAAGAGGACCTGCCCGCGATCTGGGCCGACCTGAACGCCGCCGGGATGGTGTCGGGCCACGCCTATGCCAAGGGGCTGCGCACGGTGAAAACCTGTGTCGGCAGCGAATTCTGCCGCTTCGGCACGCAGGATTCGACCGGCCTCGGCATCCGGCTGGAAAAGCTGCTCTGGGGGTCGTGGACGCCCGCCAAGGTCAAGCTGGGCGTGTCGGGCTGCCCGCGCAACTGCGCCGAGGCGACGTGCAAGGATGTGGGCGTGGTCTGCGTCGAGTCTGGGTTCCAGATCGGCGTCGCGGGTGCGGCGGGCATGGATGTGCGGGAAACCGAACCCCTGCTGACCGTCGCCACCGCGGACGAGGCGGTCGAGGTCATCGCCGCCTTCATCCAGCTTTACCGCGAAAACGCGCGCTACCTGCACCGCATCTACAAATGGGTCGCGGCGGTGGGGCTCGACTGGTGCCGCGCGCAGGTCGCCGACCCGGCCACGCGCCGCGCGCTTTACGACCGGTTCATGATCGGCCAGTCGGTCCACCAGAACGATCCTTGGGCCGAATATGCCGCCCGCCCGGCGGACTGGGCGCCGCTGAAAACGATCCCGCTGGAGGCCGCCGAATGAACAGCATGGCCGCAAGCTGGATCGAGATCGGCCTTCTGTCCGACATTCCCCCGCAGGGCGCGCGGGTGGTCAGGACGCCGCGGGGCTGCATCGCGGTGTTCCGCACCGCGGGCGACCGGGTCTTCGCCCTGAACGACCGCTGCCCCCACAAGGGCGGGCCGCTGTCCGAAGGGATCGTGCATGGCGAGGCCGTGACCTGCCCGCTGCACAACTGGGTTTTCGACATGAATTCGGGGCAGGCGCAGGGGGCCGACGAAGGCGCCGTCGCCACCTTTCCCGCCCGGGTCGAGGGGGGGCGCGTCTTTCTGGACCTGTCGTCCCGCGGGCGGAACGGGGGCTAGGCGGCGATGGGTGAAATCCGCAGCACCTGCCCCTATTGCGGGGTGGGCTGTGGCGTGCTGCTGCGCGCCACCGCAACCGGGGTCGAGGTGCGGGGCGACCCGGACCACCCGGCCAACCGCGGCAGGCTCTGTTCCAAGGGCGCGGCGCTGGCCGAAACGGTGGGGCCCGAGGGGCGGCTGCTGGCGCCGATGATCGGCGAGCGTGCGGCGGATTGGGACGAGGCGCTGGATCTGGTCGCCGCGCGGTTCCGCCGGACGATCGCGGACCACGGGCCGGATGCGGTGGCCTTCTACGTCTCGGGCCAGTGCCTGACCGAGGATTACTATGTCGCGAACAAGCTGATGAAGGGCTTCATCGGCAGCGCCAATATCGACACCAATTCGCGGCTCTGCATGGCCTCTGCCGTGGCCGGGCACCGCCGCGCCTTCGGCACCGATACCGTGCCGGGGCTCTATGAGGATTTCGAACTGGCCGATGTGGTGGTGCTGGTCGGGTCCAACATGGCCTGGTGCCACCCGGTGCTGTTCCAGCGCCTGATGGCGGCGCGCGCGGCGCGGGGCACCCGCGTGGTGGTGATCGACCCGCGCCGCACCCCGACCTGCGACAGCGCCGACCTGCACCTGCCCATCGCACCCGGGGGCGATGCGGCGCTGTTCAACCTCGCGCTGGCAGAGGCCGCGCGGCGCGGGCTGCTGGATCGCGACCGCCTGCGCAATATCGAGGGGGTCGAGGCCGCGCTGGCCGCCGCACGGGCGACCGACCCGGGCCTGACCGGGCTCGGCCCGCAGCAACTGGCGGCCTTCTTCGACCTGTGGCTGGGGGCCGAAAAGGTCGTCACCGCCTGGTCCATGGGCATCAACCAGTCCGACACCGGCACCGACAAGGTGAACGCGATCCTGAACCTGCATCTGGCCACCGGCCGCATCGGCAAGCCCGGCGCGGGGCCGTTCAGCCTGACCGGACAGCCCAATGCGATGGGCGGGCGCGAGGTCGGGGGGCTGTCCAACATGCTGGCCTGCCACCTGAATATCGAGGACGCCGCCCACCGCGCCGCCGTGCGCGGTTTCTGGGCCGCGCCCGCATTGGCCGAAAGGCCGGGGCTGAAGGCGGTGGATCTGTTCCGCGCGGTGGGCGACGGCCGCATCAAGGCGCTGTGGATCATGTGCACCAATCCGGTCGTGTCGATGCCGCAGGCCGACCGGGTGGCGCAGGCCATCGCCGGTTGCGATTTCGTCGTGGTGTCCGACATGATGGCCGAAACCGATACGATGCGGCTGGCCCATGTGCGCCTGCCCGCCGCCGGCTGGGGCGAAAAGGACGGCACCGTCACCAATTCCGAACGCCGGATCAGCCGCCAGCGCCCGTTCCGCGCCCCCCCGGGGCAGGCGCGGGCGGACTGGTGGCAGATGGCGCAGGTCGCGCGGCGGATGGGCTTTGCCGGCTTCGACTGGGACCATCCGGCGCAGATATTCGCCGAACACGCGGCGCTGTCGGGGGTGGCGGGGGCGCTCGGGTCCGATTTCGACATTTCGGACCATGCGGGGATCACGCGGGCGGGCTATGACGCGCTGGCGCCTTTCGTCTGGCCCGCAAATGCGCACCGGCGGGGCGGGCGCTTCTTCGCGGACGGGCGCTTTCACCACCCGGACGGCCGGGCGCGGATGATCGCCGTCGCCCCGCAGGCGGTGGCCGGGCCGATGATCCTGAACACCGGCCGCGTCCGCGACCATTGGCACACGATGAGCCGCACCGGCCTGTCCCCCCGCCTGAACCAGCACATGGCGGAACCCTATCTGGAGGTCCATCCCGACGACGCCCGCCGCCTGGGGCTGGAACCCGATGGCCTCGCGCGGGTGGCGGGGCAGGGGCGCGCGGCGCTGCTGCGGGTGCTGGTGTCGGACCGCGTGGCGCCGGGCCAGCCCTTCGCCCCCATCCACTGGACGGGTGAAACCGCCGCGCAGGGCCGCATCGGCGCGGTGGTCGAAGGGGCGGCCGATCCCGTCTCGGGCCAGCCGGCGCTGAAATCCGGCGCGGTCGCGGTCGCGCCCTTCGTACCCGCCTGGTTCGGCTATGCGGTTGCGGCGCGGCCCTTCCGCCCCGATTGCGCCTATTGGGCGCGCGCCGCCCATGCCCGCGGCATGACCGCCGAACTGGCGGGCGGCCATATCCCCGCCGATTGGGAGGCTGCGGCCCGCAGGCTGTTCGGGCTGGGGCCGGGGCTGCAGGCGCAGGTCTATGCCGATCCGTCCCGCGGCCGCACCCGGCTGGCCTTCATCGACGGGGGGGCGCTGGTCGCCGCACTTTTCGTCGACCGCGCGCCGGTGGCGGTTTCCCGCGCCCATGTCGCCGCCCTGCTGGGCGAACCCGCCGGCCCCGCGCTGCTGTCGGGCCGCCCGGGGGCCGACCGCCCCGACCCCGGCCCCACGGTCTGCGCCTGCCTTGCGGTCGGGCTGAACACCATCGCCGCCGCCATCGCCAGCGGCGCCTGCCCCACCGTCGCCGCCCTTGGCGACAGCCTCGGGGCGGGCACCAGTTGCGGGGCCTGCCGCCCGGAACTCGCCGCCCTGATCGCCCGCCACGCCCCCCTGCCGAAGGAAGCCGCCGAATGAGCCTCTTGCCCGATCCGAACCGGATGCAGCCCGCCGCCCCGCAGACCGGCCGCCTGTCGCTGGTGGGCGCGGGGCCGGGTGCGGCCGACCTGATGACCCTGCGCGCGGTGGACCGGCTGCGGCAGGCGGATATCGTGCTGCACGACCGGCTGGTCGGGCCCGGGGTGCTGGCGCTGATCCCGCCCGGCATCCCGCGCATCGACGTGGGCAAGGAATGCGGCAGCCACCGCTGGACGCAGGCCGCGATCGACGCGCGCATCCGCGCCGAACTGCGCCGGGGCCGCCATGTCGTGCGGCTGAAATCGGGCGATCCTTCGGTTTTCGGCCGCGCCGCCGAGGAAGTCGCCGCCGCCACCGCCGAAGGCGCACCGGCAGAGATCGTGCCCGGGATCACCGCCGCCTCCGCCGCGGCGGCCAGCCTCGGGCAGCCGCTGACCACGCGCGGGGTGGCGCAGCGGCTGATCCTCGCCACGGCGACGGGCCGCGACGGCGTGCTGGCCGAAGGGACGGGCGCGGGCTTCGGCCCGGGCGCGGCGCTCGCGCTCTACATGGGGCGGCACCGGCTGGCCGGCATCCGCGACAGCCTTCTGGCCCGCGGCGCCGATCCGGCGACGGCGGTGAGCATCGTCACCGCCTGCAGCCTGCCCGACGAACATCGCATCACCCTGCCGCTGGCGCGGCTGGCAGAGGCCGCCACGCCCGCGGGTCCGGCGATCCTGCTGCTGCGGTGGGGGCAGGTGGTGGAGGCGGCGCCCCTTGCCCCGGCCGTGCCGCGGGCGGAGCGTGCGGTGGCCTCCGGCGGGGATATTTAGGGACAGAAAATGGACAGGGCGCGCCCTTCTTCACTTTCTGTCTGAAAATATCCTCAGGGGGTGAATTGGCGCAGCCAAGAGGGGGCAGAATGCCCCCTGCGCCACCTGACACCGGGCACCACCTCAGCCGGGATGCGCGGGCGTGAAGCCGCCGAGCCGCCCGGCGATGGTTTCCAGCGTCGGGCGGGGGCCGCGGGGGCGGGTTTCCAGCGCCGCGCGCATCGCGCGCAGGTGGTCGGGCGTGGTGCCGCAGCAGCCGCCGATGATCCGCGCGCCCAGATCGCGCGCCAGCACCGCGTAATCGGCCATCAGGTCCGGCGTGCCGTCGTAATGCAGGTGGCCGTCGTGGTATTTCGGCACCCCGGCATTCGCCTTGGCGATGATCGGCCGTTCCGTCCCCTGCGCCACGAACCCCGCCACGCTGCGCAGCAGGTCCGACGCGCCGGTGCCGCAGTTCGCGCCGAAGGCGGCGGGCGGGTTCGGCAGGGTTTCCACCAGATCGGCCAGTTGCGCGGGCGTCACGCCCATCATCGTGCGGCCCGCGGTGTCGAAGCTCATCGCGCCGCACCAGTCCATGCCGACCCGCCGCGCGGCCTCGGCGGCGGCGCGCAGGTCCTCGGGTGCGGCGAGGGTTTCGACCCACAGCAGGTCGGCGCCGCCGTCGCGCAGGGCCTCTGCCTGTTCGTGGAAGATCTCGACCGCCTCGGCATGGGTCATCGTGCCCATGGGGGCGAAGATCCCCCCGCTCGGCCCCATGGAACCCGCGACGATCACCGCGCGCCCCGCGCCGGCCGCGACCTCGCGCGCCAGTTCCGCCGCGGCGCGGTTGAGTTCGCCCACCCGGGGCGCAAGCCCGTGCGGGCGCAGCCGCCCCGCATTGGCGCCGAAGCTGTTGGTCAGGAACAGATCCGCCCCCGCCTCCACCGCCGCGCGGTAGAGGCTGCGCACATGCGCGGGCTGGCCGGTGTTCCACAGCTCGGGCGGCTCCTGCGCGCCGAGGCCCATGTTGAACAACGCCGTGCCGGTCGCGCCA
Organism: Ruixingdingia sedimenti; assembly: GCF_031432425.1. Taxonomy (NCBI): domain Bacteria; kingdom Pseudomonadati; phylum Pseudomonadota; class Alphaproteobacteria; order Rhodobacterales; family Paracoccaceae; genus Ruixingdingia; species Ruixingdingia sedimenti. Next base: position 44,021 of record NZ_JAVKPH010000004.1, read on the forward strand.
TCGGCCATCAGCCAGTCGCGCGTCTTCAGCATCCGGGTCAGGGCATCCGCCATGTCCGGCCCCTTCGTGGGTGGCAGGCCCGCGCCCTGCGGGGGCGGGCGGGGGGCTTACTTCGCCTCGTCCAGCAACTGCACCTTGGCGGTGGACAGCAGTTCGTCCATCTTGGCGCGGATCGTCGCCTCGTCGGCGAGGTTGCCCAGATCGGCGGCGAGCTTGCGGATGACGTCATCGGGGCCGGGTTCGGCGAAGTCGGCCTTCACCACTTCCATCGCATAGGCGTCGGCCACCGCGCCGGTCTTGCCCATCAGCCCCGCGGCCCAGAGCCCGGCAAGCTTGTTGCGCCGCGCCTCTGCCCGGAACTGCATTTCGGCGTCATGGGCATATTTCGCCTCGTAGGCCTTTTCGCGGTCGTCGAACGTGGTCATGCATGCGCCTCGCTGGTCTGGTCGTGCCTGATGTCCATATGCCCTTGCGCGCCCGCGCCCGCAAGTGTCGCGATGGCGCCATACCCCGGGCGCGCGGCCGCGATCGCCTTGCGACACCGGGGATGTTGCCGTATAGGCGCAGGCAGGCACGCAGACACGCCGGGGCCTCCGGGCCTGCGCCCCTGCCGGCGCAGGGCGGCACACCGATCGGAGCATGCATGGCACGTCGCAAGAAGATCTACGAAGGCAAGGCCAAGATCCTGTACGAGGGACCGGAGCCGGGCACGCTGATCCAGTATTTCAAGGACGATGCCGCCGGGCAGGCCGCTGCCCCCGCCGCCACCCGCACCGGCCCCGCGGGCGGCCAGCAGGGCGACGGGCGCGGCGTGCTGAACAACCGGCTGTCCGAATTCTTCATGAACGGGCTCAACGCCATCGGCGTGCCCACGCATTTCATCCGCCGCATCAACATGCGCGAACAACTGGTGCGCATGGCGGAAATCATCCCGCTGATGGTGGTGGTGCGCAACTATGCCGCGGGCGACCTGTCCAACCGCCTGGGCATCCCCGAGGGCACGGCGCTGCCGCGGCCCATCGTCGAATTCTACTTCAAGGACGACAAGCTGGGCGATCCCCTTGTCACCGAGGAACACATCATCGCCTTCGGCTGGGCCAGCCAGCAGGACATGGACGACATGATCGCGCTGGCGCTGCGCGTGAACGACTTCCTGTCGGGGGTGATGCTGGGCGTCGGCATCCGGCTGGCGGATTTCCGAATCGAGGTCGGCCGGATCTGGGAAGGCGACTACATGCGCCTGATCGTCGCCGACGAGATCAGCCCCGACAGCTGCCGGCTGTGGGACATGCGCGCGGCCGAGATCCCCGACCGCGACGGCAACATCCGCGAACCGGGGCCGCTGGCCGATGTCTATACCGAACTCGCGCGGCGTCTGGGGGTGCTGCCCTCGAACGTCACGCATGCCACCAAGCCCTCGCTCATCAACTGAAAGGCCCGCCCGATGACCGCCCCCAGCCTCAAGGCCCGTGTCCATGTGATGCTCAAGGACGGCGTGCTCGACCCGCAGGGCGAGGCCGTGCGCCACGCGCTCGGCACGCTCGGCTTCGGCGGGGTGGAGGCCGTGCGGCAGGGCAAGGTGATCGAACTCGACCTCGCCGCGACCGACCGCGCCGCGGCGGAGGCCGAGGTGCGCGCGATGTGCGAAAAGCTGCTCGCCAATACGGTGATCGAGAAATACACCGTCGAAATCGCCTGACCCGTCACCCTGACGCCCCGGAGGATCGGCCATGAAAGCCGCCGTCATCACCTTTCCCGGTTCCAACTGCGACCGCGATCTGGCGGAAGGTTTCGCCAAGGCGGGGGCAGAGGTCGTCCGCGTCTGGCACAAGGACACCGCGCTGCCTGCGGGCGTCGATGTGGTCGGCCTGCCGGGCGGGTTCAGCCATGGCGATTACCTGCGCTGCGGGGCCATCGCGGCGCGCGCGCCGGTGATGGCGGCGGTGGCGGCCCATGCCGCGCGCGGGGGCTATGCGATCGGCATCTGCAACGGCTTTCAGGTGCTGACCGAGGCCGGGCTGCTGCCCGGTGCGCTGATGCGCAATGCGGGGCTGAAGTTCATCTGCCGCAATGTCGGCCTGCGCGTGGCGACCGCCGACAGCGCCTTCACCGCCGGCTGGCGACAGGGCGCGGCGGTGACGATGCCGGTGGCGCATCACGACGGCAACTATCAGGTCGATGCCGACACACTGGCGCGGTTGCAGGGCGAGGACCGCATCGCCTTCACCTATGCCGAAAACCCCAACGGCGCGCTGGCCGACATCGCGGGCGTGCTGTCGGCCAACCGCCGCGTGCTCGGCATGATGCCCCACCCCGAACGCGCCATCGAGGACGTGCAGGGCGGCACCGACGGATCGGTGCTTTTCCGCTCGCTCTCGGCGGTGATGGCGGCGGCCTGAGCGCGGGCGCTTGCCCGGCGGGGGGCTGGTGCTAGACTGCCGCCATGCCAGCGACGTCAGAGACTCCTGCACCGCCCGTGAATGGCAAGGGCCTCACGCTCTGGCTTCGGCTGGCGGTGGTGGGGCTGGTGGCGGTGGCCGCGGCGCTGGTGCTGATCACCAACCAGTGGCTGACGGAACGGTTCACGGAAACCACGCGCAGCCGCGCGGAACTGCGGCTGGCGCTGTATACCGGGAACCTGATTTCCGAACTGCAACGCAATTCGGTGGTGCCGGTGCTGCTGGCCAACGACCCCTCGCTGCTTGGTGCACTGCAGAACGGGGTGTTCTCGGGCACGTCGCAGCGGCTGATTTCCTTCCAGTCTGAACTGGGGGCGGCGCTGATCCTGCTGCTGGATGCCGAGGGGCGCACCGTGGGCGCGACCGACCGCAACCGCATCGGCACCCAGCACCGCCAGGACCCCTATTTCGTCGAGGCGCTGCGGTCCAAGGACACCGTGTTCACCAGCTGGAAGCGGGAAACGGGGGCCTATGGCTTCACCTTTTCGCGCGCGCTGGTGGCCGACAACAAGATGCGCGGCGTCGTCGTGGTCGAGGTCGACCTGATGAAATACGAACGCGCCTGGTCGGGGTTCGCCGATGCGGTGGCGGTGATCAACAGCGAGGGGCAGGTGGTGCTGGCCACCGAACCGCGCTGGCGCGGCCGCACGCTGGACGAGGCGCTGCAACTGCGCGACGCGCCCTCGGCCATCGAACGCGCGCTGAAGGTCACGGCCGACTGGACCCAGAACCCCCCCGACGCCTATGTCAAGGGCGAGGCGGTGATGCGCACCGAGGCGCGGATCCCCTTTCGCGGCTGGCGGATGGTCGCCTTCACCCGCTACGATTCCGTGCGCGAACAGGTCAACGCCTTCCTCGCGCTGGAAATCATGGGGTTCGCGATCCTGCTGGCGGCGGGGTTCTACCTGCTGTCGCGGCGGGCGCGGTTCCAGTCGCGCGCCTTCCAGCGGGAATCCGCCGAACTGCGGCTGCTGAACGCCCGCCTGCAACGCGAGATCGCGGAACGCGAAAAGGTCCAGCACGATCTGGAGGCGGCCGAACAGACGCTGGCGCAATCGTCGAAACTGGCGGTTCTGGGGGAAATGTCGGCGGCGGTCAGCCATGAGCTGAACCAGCCGCTGGCGGCGATGAAGACCTATCTGGCGGGGGCGCGGCTGCTGCTGCAACGGCGGCGGCCGGACGAGGCGCTGTCGTCCTTCCAGCGCATCGACGATCTGATCGACCGCATGGGCGCGATCACCCGGCAGCTGAAATCCTATGCCCGCAAGGGCGGCGAGGCCTTTGCGCCGGTGGACCTGCGGTCCTGCGTGGGTGAGGCGCTGTCGATGATGGAACCGCAGTTGAAACCGCGCCGCGTGCGCATCCTGCGCACCCTGCCGCGCGAACCCGTGATGGTGATGGCCGACCGCATCCGGCTGGAACAGGTCATCATCAACCTGCTGCGCAATGCGCTCGACGCCACGCGCGACGTGCCGGCGCCGCAGATCGACATCATCCTGACCCGCGGTGACACCGCCACCCTGCTGGTGCGCGACAACGGGCCGGGGATTTCGGATCTGGACAAGCTGTTCGAACCGTTCTGGACCACCAAGAAACCCGGCGAGGGGGTGGGTCTGGGGCTGGCGATCTCGTCAGGGATCGTTGCGGACCTCGGGGGCCGGCTGACGGCCCGCAACACCGAGGGGGGGGCTGTATTCGAAATGCAACTCCCCATATTGGGCGATGGAATGAAGGCTGCCGAGTGAGGACCAATGGCACGTGCGATGAAGGTGGCGATCGTCGATGACGAGGCGGACATGCGGCAGTCGATCAGCCAGTGGCTGGCGCTGTCGGGCTTCGATACGGAAACCCATGCCAGCGCCGAAGAGGCGCTGAAGGCCATCGGGGCCGATTTCCCGGGCGTCGTGATCAGCGACATCAAGATGCCGGGGATGGACGGGATGGCGCTGCTCAAACGGTTGATGAGCATGGATTCGGGCCTGCCCGTCATCATGATCACCGGCCACGGCGACGTGCCCATGGCGGTCGAGGCGATGCGGCTCGGCGCCTATGACTTTCTGGAAAAGCCGTTCAACCCCGACCGGATGACCGATCTGGTCAAGAAGGCCACCAACCTGCGCCGCCTGACGCTGGACAACCGCGCGCTGCGGCGGGAACTGTCGGACGGCACGGTGCTGATGAAAAAGCTTATCGGCACTTCGGGCGTGATGGAACGGCTGCGCGAGGACATTCTGGACCTCGGGCAGGCCGACAGCCATGTGCTGATCGACGGGGAAACCGGCACCGGCAAGACGCTGGTCGCCCATGCGCTGCACGCCGTGGGGCCGCGGGCGGGGCGCAAGTTCGTCACGCTCTCCTGCGCCGCCTATCCCGAAGAGGCGCTGTCGGAACGGCTGTTCGGCCCGGTGGCCGAGGGCGCGACCCTGCCGCTGGTGGAAGAGGCGCGCGGCGGTACGCTGTGCCTCGAGGATATCGAATCGCTCAGCCAGCCCTTGCAGGCGCGATTGCTGACGCTGATCAACGATCAGGGCACCCCGCCCGAAACCCGCATCATCGCGATCTGCAACGAACATGCCCCCGACAAGACGGTGGAAGACGCGCTGCGCCCGGATCTCTACTATCGCCTCGGCGCGATGAAGATCGACCTGCCGCCGCTGCGCGCGCGGGGCGAGGATATCCTGACCCTTTTCACCCGCATGGCCGAACAGTTCGCCGAGGAATACGGCTGCGAGGCCCCGACCGTGACCGCGCAGGAGGCCGCGCAGCTGCTGCAAGCGCCCTGGCCGGGCAATGTGCGCCAGCTGGTCAACATCGCCGAACGCGCGGTATTGCAGAACCGGCGGGGGTCGGGCTCCATCGCCTCGCTGCTGATGGCCGACAACGAGGCCGCGGGGCCGGCACTGACGACCGAAGGCAAGCCGCTCAAGGAATATGTCGATGCGTTCGAACGGATGCTGATCGACAACACCATGCGCCGCCACAAGGGATCGATCGTCGCGGTGATGGAGGAATTGTGCCTGCCCCGGCGGACGCTGAACGAGAAGATGGCGAAATACGGGCTCAGCCGCGCCGACTACGTATGAAGATTTTTCGCGGAAGGTTTTCCGGCGGCGGGGGGCGAAAGCCTTTCGCACAAGGATTTTCCGCGCGGCCGCGGGGGCCCGTCGCACGGGCCGCCGCGGAAAATCGCCCATTGCGTTTCCCTGCCCTTTGCCCATAGGGTCGTCGAAAGCGGACGGAATGTCACCGTCCGACGAAGATTTCATGTCCCTCGCCGCCGTGAATTTGCCGCGGCGCGGCGGGACAGCCGGAATGGCCGCAAGGCCGTAGCGATGTCCGTCAGACCCCCGGGTCGTGCGGGCTTTCATCAGATGGGCCCCGCAAGGGCCCGGGACAGAACCGCGATGATGCGCGTTACCGCGACCCAGCAGAGCCTCAGGTGCCCGACCGGCGCCGCCCCGCTGGCCGGCCCGTGCCGCCTCGCCCGAACAAGACATCTGCCGCAATGCGGCCGTCCCCCCGGGCCTGTGCCCGGGCGCGGGCGTTTGCGGCGGTGCAACGGAACACTATGGTCAAGAAAATGCTCATTGATGCCACCCACGCGGAGGAAACCCGCGTCGTGGTGGTCGACGGAAACAAGGTCGAGGAATTCGATTTTGAAACGGTGAACAAGCGTCAGCTGGCGGGGAACATCTACCTCGCCAAGGTGACGCGGGTCGAACCCTCGCTTCAGGCGGCCTTCGTTGATTACGGCGGGAACCGGCACGGTTTCCTCGCCTTCGCGGAAATCCACCCGGACTATTACCAGATCCCGGTGGCCGACCGCCGCGCGCTTCTGGAAGAAGAACGCGCCTACCAGAAGCAGCAGGACGAAGAAGACAACCGCCGCCGCCGCAGCCCGCGCCGGGCGGCCCCCGCCGCCGCGGCAGAGGCCGTGCAGGCCGGCGACGCCATGCAGACGGCAGAGATCGGCGGCATGGGCCTTGTCGATCTGGGCGAGGAAACCGGGGCCGACGCGCTCTACGAGGCGCCCGCGAACGGCAACGGCAATGGCGAGAACGGCGACGAGCCCTATCGCGCCATGGACCACGCCACCGAGATCGACGACGAGATCGAATCCGTCGCCGAAGAGGACGTGGCCGAGGAAATCGCCGAACCCCGCCGCCCGCGCCCGCGCAAATACAAGATCCAGGAAGTCGTCAAGGTCCGGCAGATCATGCTGGTCCAGGTGGTCAAGGAAGAACGCGGCAACAAGGGCGCGGCGCTGACGACCTATCTGTCGCTGGCCGGCCGTTATTGCGTGCTGATGCCCAACACCGCCCGGGGCGGCGGGATCAGCCGCAAGATCACCCAGGCCGCCGACCGCAAGAAGCTCAAGGAAATCGCGGGCGAACTCGACGTGCCGGAAGGCGCCGGCCTGATCATCCGCACCGCGGGCGCCAAGCGCACCAAGGCGGAAATCAAGCGCGACTACGAATATCTGATGCGGCTGTGGGAACAGGTGCGCGAACTGACGCTCAAGTCCATCGCCCCCGCGCCGATCTACGAGGAAGGCAACCTCATCAAGCGCACGATCCGCGACCTCTACAACCGCGAGATCGAGGAAGTGCTGGTCGAGGGCGAGGCGGGCTATCGCACCGCCAAGGACTTCATGAAGATGATCATGCCGTCCCACGCCAAGCAGGTGCAGCCCTATGTCGACCAGGTGCCGCTGTTCGCGCGCTATCAGGTGGAAAGCTACCTTGCGGGCATGTTCAACCCGGTGGTGCAGCTGAAATCCGGCGGCTACATCGTCATCGGCGTGACCGAGGCGCTGGTGGCGATCGACGTGAACTCCGGCCGCGCCACCAAGGAAGGCTCGATCGAGGAAACCGCGCTCAAGACCAACCTCGAGGCGTCCGAAGAGATCGCCCGCCAGTTGCGCCTGCGCGACCTTGCGGGCCTGATCGTCATCGACTTCATCGACATGGAGGAACGCAAGAACAACCTCGCCGTCGAGAAGCGCCTGAAGGACAAGCTGAAAACCGACCGCGCGCGGATCCAGGTTGGCCGCATCTCGGGCTTCGGCCTGCTGGAGATGAGCCGCCAGCGCCTGCGCCCCGGCATGCTCGAATCCACCACGCAGCCCTGTTCGCACTGCCACGGCACCGGCCTGATCCGGTCCGACGACAGCCAGGCGCTGGCCATCCTGCGCGCGCTGGAAGAAGAGGGCACGCGCAAGCGTTCGAAAGAGGTGCTGTTGAAGGCCCCGGTGGGGATCGTCAACTTCCTCATCAACCAGAAGCGCGAACATGTCGCCTCGATCGAGGCGCGCTATGGCATGGCGGTGCGGATGGAGGCCGATCCGGCGCTGGTCAGCCCGGATTATTCCATCGAGAAGTTCAAGACCGCGACCCGTCTGGTGACGGCGGTGCAAAGCCCGGTGGTCTCGCTCGACGCCACCGCGATGCCGGATCTGGTCGAGGATGACGAGGATCTGGTCGAAGAGGATCCGGCCGAGGCCGAAGAGGCTGCCGAAGGGGCGGAAACCCCGGCGGCTGACGGCGACGGCGGCCAGCCGCGCAAGAAGCGGCGCCGGCGGCGGCGGCGGCGGGGCGGCAACGGCACCGGGCCTGCGGGCAGCGCCGATGCGCTGGCCGATGACGGATCCGACGATGGCGCGGACGACGAGGGCGACGAGGACGCCGCCGAGGCGGAGGCCGTGGCGGAGGTGACGGCAGAGCCTGCCGTGAGCGAACCCGCGCCGGAACCCGCCGTGGCCGAAGCGGCTGCCGCGGAACCCGCGCCGGAGCCCGAGGCCGAGGCCGAACCCGAGGCGCCGAAAAAGCGCACCCGCACCCGGACGCGCAAGCCCAAGGCGGATGCCGAGGCGGCAGAGGCCGTGGCGGAACCCGCACCGGAACCGGCGCCCGCACCCGTGGCCGAAGAGGCCGCCCCGGCCAAGAAACGCGCCCCGCGCAAGCGCACCACCAAGCCGAAGGCCGAGGCCGCAGAAAGCCCCGCAGAGGCCCCCGCGCCCGAGGCCACAGCGGCAGCCCCGGCGGCAACGCCGAAGCCCAAGGCCCCCGCGCGCGCGGCGCAGCGGGCGGCGGAACCGGCCCCCGTGGCCGTGGAAGCCCCCGCACCCGAACCGGCCCCCGTGGCGGCGCAGGCAGCCGAACCCGTGGCCGAAACGGTCGCGGCAGATGCCCCCGCACCCGAACCGGCGGCGGCCGACGATGCCGCCAAGCCCAAGCGCAAGGGCTGGTGGGCCCGCTGAGACCTTTCCCCGGGGGCGGTGCAACCCGCCCCCGGACCCCCTGCGACCCAAAACCGCAGGGGCGCGCGGGAACAAACGCCTTCGTGACCACCGCGCCCCGTGACCTGCGCCGCGCCGCGCGATAGACCGGAACGGGGCGCCGGCACGGGCGCCGGGGCAACGGGCGAGGCCAATGTTCGGGATTGACCTTTTCGATGCGGCGCTGGTGCCGTCGATGCTGGTGGCGCTGATCGCCGGGCTTCTGTCCTTTCTCAGCCCCTGCGTGCTGCCCATCGTGCCGCCCTATCTTGCCTATATCGGCGGGATTTCCGTCCACGACCTGCGCGAGGGCGGCAGCCGCCAGCGGCAGGCGATCCTGCCCGCGCTGTTCTTCGTGCTGGGCCTTTCGACGGTCTTTCTGTTCCTCGGTTTCGCCGCCTCGGCCTTCGGGGCGTTCTTCCTGGCCAATGCCGACTGGTTCAACACCATCGCCGGGATCGTGGTGATGGTCTTCGGCCTGCATTTCCTGGGCATCTTCCGCATCGGCATCATGGACCGCGACATGCGCATGGACGCGGGCGACCGGGGCGGTTCGGCGCTTGGCGCCTATGTGCTGGGCCTTGCCTTCGCCTTCGGCTGGACCCCCTGCATCGGCCCGCAACTGGGCGCGATCCTGTCGCTTGCGGCGTCGGAGGCCAGCATCGCGCGGGGCACGGCGCTGCTGGCGGTCTATGCCGTGGGGCTCGGCATTCCGTTCCTGCTGGCGGCGGCGTTCTTTCCCCGGCTCACCGGCGTCATGGGCTGGATGAAGCGGCACATGGAACGGATCGAGCGGATCATGGGCCTTCTTCTGTGGACGGTGGGCCTGCTGATGCTGACCGGGGGCTTCGCCAGTTTCTCCTACTGGCTGCTGGAAACCTTCCCCGCCCTTGCCGTGCTTGGATAGCGCCTTTCCCGCGCCGCAATCTCCGCTATCCTCGGCCCCGAGGTACCAGCGATGACCACCGAACCCACCGTCCGCCGCCGCCGGGTGTTCTACATCCCCGGCTTCGACCCGATCCATCCCCGCCGCTACCGCGAGCTTTACCGGCGCGAGGGGGCGGCGCAGGCGGCACTGTCGGGCTATGAACTGGCGTTGAAGCCCAGGCGCAGCAAGGGGCCCTACGGCTGGCATGTCGCGGCGCAGGTCGAGGGCGCGCGGGTGGAAACCGATGTCGAGGTGCTGGTCTGGTCCGACATCGTGCGCGAGTCGATGGGGCAGGGGATCCTCGGCACCTACTGGCAACTGGCTCGCACGGCCTGGGCCTATATCGGCTCGGGCGCGCTGTTCAGGCTGATGCGGCTGCGCAAGGGCCCGATCCTCGCCGCGCTCTACCCCGAGGCGATGTTGCTGGCGCAACTGGCGCTGGCCTGCCTCGCGGCCTGGGGTGTTGGGGCGCTGGTCGCGCTGGCGCTGCCCGGATGGGTGGGCTGGCTGGCGGGGCTGGCGGTGATCCCCCCGGTGCTGGTCTGGTTCCGCCGGCAGGACCACCGGCTTTACGCCTATTACCTGATGCACGATTTCGCCTACACCGCCCGCGACGGCGGCGCCTATCCGCCCGAACTGACCGCGCGGATGGAGGCGTTCCGCCAGTCCATCGCCGAGGCGCTGGCGTCCGGGGCGGACGAGGTGCTGGTCGTCGGCCATTCCTCGGGTGCGCATATCGCGGTCACGGTGCTGGCCGACCTGCTGCGCGCTGGGCGAGCGGAAGGGGGGGCCGAGGGGGGGCCGGTGCTGTCGCTGCTGACCCTCGGCCAGGCGATCCCGATGGCTTCCTTCCTGCCGCGGGCGGACAAGCTGCGCGGCGATCTGCATTACCTCTCGGCCTCGGATGCGCTGACATGGGTCGACGTGACCGCACCGGGCGACGGCTGCGCCTTCGCTTTGTGCGATCCGGTGGCGGTGACGGGCGTGGCCCCGCCCGACAAGCGCTGGCCGCTGGTGCTGTCGGCGGCCTTCAGCCAGACGCTGAGCCCGGCGAAACAGGCCGAACTGAAACGGCGCTATTTCCGCCTGCATTTCCAGTACATGTGCGCTTTTGACGCCTTGCCGGGCACGCCCGCGGACTATGATTATTTCCGCATCACCGCCGGGCCGCAGACGCTCGGCGCCCGTTTTGCGGACCGCGCGCCCTCGAAAAGCCGGATCGAGACGCCCGTGGGCCGCCATGTCACGATGGCCGCATGAACCCGCCGAAACCAGACCCCCGGCCCGACCGCGTATCCTTGATCCGCTATCTGCGGCTTTTCCGGCAGGACATCCTGTCGGCGCAGCCCGCGCGGCTCTACCGCGCCTGGATGGCCGAATTCCGCACGCCCTTCTTCCGGTCCTACCTGTGCAACGATCCCGCGCTGGTGGATCTGGTGCTCAAGGGCCGGCCCGACGATTTCCCGAAATCGAACCGCATCCGCGAGGGGCTGTTGCCGCTTCTGGGCCAGTCGGTCTTCGTCACCAATGGCGCGGTATGGAAGGCGCAACGGCGCATCATCGACCCGGCGTTCGAGGGCGGGCGGCTGCGCGACACCTTCCCGGCGATGCTGGCGGCGGGGCAGGCGGCGGTGGCGCGGATGGCGGCGCGCACCGGGGCGGGCGGCGCGGTGGTGGAAATCGAGGAACCCGCCAGCCACGCCGCCGCCGACGTGATCTTCCGCACGCTCTTTTCCATCCCGATCGACCACGAGGTCGCGGCGCAGGTCTTTTCCCGCTTCCGCGACTATCAGCGCAGCCAGCCGATCCTGAACCTCGCCGCCTTCCTGCCGCTGCCGCGCTGGTTCCCGCGCCTTCACCGCCGCGACACCACCGGCGCCGCCCGCGACATCCGCCGCCTGATCGAACGGCTGACGGCCGACCGGATGGCGGCCATCGCCGCCGGCACCGCGCCCGACGATCTGGCCACCAAGATCATGACCACCGCCGATCCGCAGACGGGCCGCCGGTTCGACACCGCCGAAATGGTGGATCAGGTGGCGATCTTCTTTCTGGCGGGGCACGAAACCTCCGCCTCGGCGCTGGCCTGGGCGCTGATGCTGCTGGCGATGTACCCCGAGGCGCAGGACAGGATTGCGGCAGAGGCCGAGGCCTTCGTCGACGCGCCCGAATTCGCCGGCCTCTCGCGCCTGCGCTTCACCCGCGACATGTTCCGCGAAACGCTGCGGCTCTATCCGCCGGTGCCGATGATGGTGCGGGAATCGGTGAAACCCGAAACCTTCCGGGGCCGCCCCGTCGCGCCGGGGGCGCAGGTGGTGATCTCTCCCTGGCACCTGCACCGGCACGAACGGCTGTGGGATGATCCCGACGCCTTCGACCCCGACCGCTGGTCGCGCGAGGATACGCGCGTGACCGCCCGCGACGCCTATATCCCCTTTTCCGCCGGTCCCCGCGTCTGCACCGGCGCGGGTTTCGCCATGGCCGAAGGGGTGCTGCTGCTCGCGCTTCTGACCCGCGCCTTCCGCTTCACGCTCGCCGGCCCGCCCCCGGTCCCCGTCGCGCACCTTACGGTCCGCGCCCGCGACGGCATCCGCCTGTGCGTCACGCCGCGCAGCGCCTGACACTGCAAGACGCCCTGTTCACTTTCTGTCTCTAAATATCCCGGGGGTCCGGGGGCTGGCCCCCGGCGCGCCGCCGGTCACGGGGTTCAGGCCACCGCCTCCAGCCCCGCCGCCACACCCAGTTCCCGGCAGACCGCCAGCGTCAGATGCGGGCGGTTGAGGGTGTAGAAATGCAGATCCTCCACCCCCTCGGCCAGCAGGCGGGCGCAAAGATCGGCGCAAAGCCGCACCGACAGCGCCGCCGCCCCCTCGCCCGTCACGCCCCCGAAGGCATCGTCGAGCCATTGCGGCACCGAGGTGCCGCAGCGCGCGGCGAAGCGTTTGGTGCCGGCCCAACTGTCGATGGGCAGGATGCCGGGGATGATGGGCGCAGCGATCCCCGCCGCGGCGCAGGCGTCGCGGAAGCGCAGGAAGGTGTCGGCCTCGAAGAAGAACTGGGTGATGGCGCTGGTCGCCCCCGCGTCGATCTTGCGTTTCAGCCAGCGCACGTCGGCGCCCGCATCCGCGGCCTCGGGGTGGGGTTCGGGATAGGCGCCCACGCGCAGGGTGAAATCGCCGGTGGCGGCCAGCGCCTCGATCAGTTCGACCGAATCCGCAAACCCCTCGGGATGGGGGGTGAACCGCGCGGCGCCCTGCGGCGCATCGCCCCGCAGCGCCACGATTTCCCGGACCCCGGCGGCGGCATAGGATGCCGCGATCTCCATCGTCTCGGCCTTCGTCGCATCCACGCAGGTCAGGTGTGCTGCGACGTTCAGGCCATAGTTCTTGCCGATCGTCGTCACCGCCTCATGCGTCAGCTGCCGCGTGGTGCCGCCCGCGCCATAGGTCACGGACACGAACCCCGGCTTCAGCGGCGCCAGCGCCTGCACCGTTTCCCACAGCCGGAAGGATGCTTCCAGATTGCGGGGCGGGAAGAATTCGAACGAAATGCGCGGGCGGGTCATCGGCGGCTCCTGTACGTTGCCCCTCTCTGGCATGTCCGCTAATCTGAGGCAAATTCATAATCCTCAAGATGAACATGAAGGCGGTAGGGGGATGCATATCGAACTGCGCCATCTGCGCACCATCCGCGCGATCCATCAGGCCGGCGGGCTGGCGCGGGCGGCCGAGGTGCTGAACATGACCCAATCGGCGCTGAGCCATCAGGTCAAGGGGCTGGAGGATCAGGCCGGGGTCGAACTCTTCGTGCGCCGTTCGAAACCCCTGCGGCTGTCGGCGGCGGGCCAGCGGCTGTTGCGGCTGGCCGAACGTGTGCTGCCCGAGGTCGAGGCGCTGGACGAGGAATTCCGCGCCCTGCGCGCGGGGCGTACCGGGCGGCTGCATATCGCCATCGAATGCCATGCCTGTTTCGACTGGCTTCTGCCGGTGCTGGAACTCTTCCGCCGCGCCTGGCCAGAGGTCGATGTGGACATCCGCCCCGGCCTCGCCTTCGGCGCGCTGCCGGCGCTTCTGCGCGAAGAGGTCGATCTGGTGGTGTCGTCCGACCCCGAGGATATCGCCGGCGTCATCTTCCACCCGCTTTTCGATTACGAGCCCCGCTTCATCGCCGCGGCCTCCAACCCGCTGGCGCAAAAGGCGGAAATCGCCGCCGAGGATTTCCGCGGCCAGACGCTGATCACCTATCCGGTGGACCGCGCGCGGCTCGACGTGTTCACCGAGGTGCTGACCCCCGCCCGGGTGGAACCCCGCGCCGTGCGGCAGGTGGAACTGACGGCGGTGATCCTGATGCTGGTCGCCTCGGACCGGGGCGTGTCGGTCCTGCCGGACTGGGTGCTGCGCGCGGTGCGCGGGTCGGCGGATTACGTGACGCTGCCGCTTGCCGGGCGGCCGGTCAAACGGCTTTACGCCGCGACGCGCGCCAGCGACGCGACCCAGCCCTTCATGGCGCATTTCCTGCGGCTGGCGCGGACAGAGCCGGTAAAGCTGCAACGGGCGGGGTAGGGCGGGCGCGGTCTCAGGCGGCCTCGGACGCCCCCGCCATCAGCGCCAGCGCGGTGTCCAGGGGGGCATGCAGCCGGGGCGGCAGGGCTTCGTGCAGGCGTTCGGTCAGGTCGGCCAGCACCGGACGGCCGCGCAGGAAATGCAGGCGGTGATAGTGCAGCACCTTCGCCTTGCCCTCGCGCCGCAGCACCCGGTCGCGGTAGGACAGCGAATAGTTGTAGATATCGGGCAGCGCCCGCCATGCCAGCCCGTGACGGTAGAGCGTCAGCGGCAGGGTGATCTGGTCGAGCCAGGGCCGCTTGCCGCCGACCATGCAGTTGCGGTCGAAATCCGATGCCATGTCCAGCCACAGCCGGCCGAAGCGTCCCTCCGCCCCCGGCAGGGGCTGTTCGGGAAAGCTGATGAAACCGGCGTTGAAATAGGGCAGGTGGCGCAGCCGCCGGCCGCGCACCAGCGTGACCCGTTCCGCCGGCAGGTCCTGGCCGATATGGGCATAGGCCCGTTCCCACCGCCCCTCGCCGCGCCAGCTCGGGATGCCTTCGGGCACGGCCAGAACGGCAGTGTCGCCCGGCGGGGCAAGGCCGCCGATGCGCCCCGTCACCACCATGTCGGTGTCCAGAAAGGTCGTGCGCGCGACATCGCGCGGCGCGGCGCAGGCGAGGATCTTGTTGCCGTGCGGGTAGGGCCGGGCCCAGTGGCTGCCCGGCGGGGGCAGGGGGGCGATGGTCACGCCGGCGGCCTCGTAGACCAGCCGCACGGTTTCATCCAGCATCGGCACCGTCCGGGCCGAGACATAGGCGATGGCGCGCAGATGCGCCGCCCCCCGATGCGCCTGCGCCAGCGACATCGCCAGGAACAGCGACTGGAAAGCCAGCGTCTCGCCGTCGACGACGAAGATGAAGGCCTCGGCGGCGGGGGCATCGGCGCCGCCGCCCGTTTCCGGTTGGTCCATGCGCTTTCCTCCGGTCCGGCGCCGCGCGGAAGGTTAGCGGAAACCGCCGCACCGCAAAAGCCCCGAAGGCGCCCCCGGAAGCCCGCTGTGCACCCTTCCCTTTTCGCCCCCCGCCGTGTAGAGCAACCGCCTTGAACGGCAGGAGTCCCCGATGCAAGGCAGCGCCAACCTGAACCTGATGATCAAGGCCGCCCGCAAGGCCGGCCGCAGCCTGGTGAAGGACTTCCGCGAGGTCGAGAACCTTCAGGTTTCCGCCAAGGGCCCGGGGGATTTCGTCACCAAGGCCGACCGCGAGGCCGAACGCATCATCCGCGACGAACTGATGGGCGGGCGGCCCACCTACGGCTGGCTCGGCGAGGAAACCGGCGAGACGGCGGGGCAGGACCCGACGCGGCGCTGGATCGTCGACCCCTTGGATGGCACCACCAACTTCCTGCACGGCCTGCCGCATTGGGCGGTGTCGATCGCGCTGGAACACAAGGGCGAGATCGTGTCGGCCGTGGTCTACGACCCGGCGAAGGACGAGATGTTCTGGGCCGAAAAGGGCGCCGGCGCCTGGATGAACGAAAGCCGCATCCGCGTGTCGGGCCGCCGCCACATGATCGAGGCGATCTTCGCCACCGGCGTGCCCTTCGGCGGGCGCGGCACGCTGCCTGCGACCCTGCAGGACCTTGCCCGCTTGATGCCGGTCTGCGCGGGCGTGCGGCGGTGGGGCTCGGCGGCGCTCGACCTCGCCTATGTCGCGGCGGGGCGGTACGACGGCTACTGGGAACGCGGCATCCAGGCCTGGGACATGGCGGCGGGCCTGCTGCTGGTGCGCGAGGCGGGCGGGTTCGTCGGCGCCGTGCGCACGGGCGACGACCCGATGGAAAAGGGCGCGGTGCTGGCCGGCAACGGCGCGCTTTACGAACCCTTCGCCAAGGTCATCCGCGGCGAATAGGCTGCGGGTCAGCGCCGCCGCTTGACCGGGGGGATGGGGCTGCGGCGGTACTGCGCCTCGGGATGCGGGGGCGCGCCCTCGGTGCGCCGCCAGAACGCCGGCCCCCCGCGCGCCAGCCACACCGGCAGCACCAGCAGCATCCCGGCGGCAAACCCGCCCGCATGCGCCCAATAGGCGACCCCGCCCATGTCGGTGTCGGCGGCAAGCCCGTTCACCACCTGGAACAGCAGCCACAGCCCCAGCATCAGCCAGGCAGGCACCGGCACGATGCGGAAGAAGATCACGATGATGATCAGCACATCGACGCGCGCGCGGGGGAAGAACAGCAGATAGCCCCCCAGAACCCCCGCGATCGCCCCCGAGGCGCCGACCATCGGAATGCCCGACCCCGGATCCGCCGCCACCTGCAACACCGCCGCCGCGACGCCCGAGGCAAGGTAGAACAGCACGAACCGCACATGGCCGAGCGCGTCCTCCATGTTGTCGCCGAAGATCCACAGGAACAGCATGTTCCCCGCAAGGTGGAACAGGTCGCCATGCAGGAACATCGAGGTCGCCAGCGTCTGCCAGCCCTCGCCCCCCGCCACCAGCCGCGGCACCACCCCCCATTCGAGGAACACCCGGTATTCGGCCTCGGGCGTGTCCTGGAACGGCCAGTAGGACAGGAAGACCGCGACGTTCAGCGCGATCAGCAGATAGGTGACGAAAGGGGTTCGCCCCGAGGGGTTGTGATCGCGGATCGGAAACATGGGGTTACGCTTTCCGATCCGTCCCGCGGCGTCAAGAGGCTGCGCGCGGCCCCGTGGCGGGCCGGGCAGGGGGCATTCTGCCCCCTCTTGGCTGCGCCAATTCACCCCCTGAGGATATTTTCGGACAGAAAATGAAGGCACGCCCGCGACACTTTCTGTCCTCAAATATCCCCGCCGGAGGCTCCCGTACTCTCCACCGGCACCGCCCGTTGGATGAAGGCGCTGCGCCCGCAGGCCGGGGTTCACCCCGGCCCCAGCCTTTCCACCCGCACCGCCGCCGGGCGTCAGCGGCGGGCGCGGATCACCGGGGTGCCGGCGGCGTGCAGCACCAGCGCGCCGTCCGCGGCGATGTCGAAGCCGTCCACCCGGGCGAGGGTGTCGAAGAAACCGGCCTCGGCCTCCATCTGCGGGGGCGGGCAGGCCATCAGGGTCGCGGCGGCGCGGGTGATCCGCAGCCCTTCGCCCGTCAGCTCATAGCCCGCGGCCATGCGGTTGCAGGGCGCCGCACCCGCCAGCCGGCCATCCTTGCCGAAGGCGAGCGTCGCGGCCACGCCCTCGGGCAAGGGCGCGCCGTTGATCTCTGCCACCTGCCATTCGGCCCCGGTCAGCAGTGCGGCGGGATCGCCCGCGCAGCCGGGATGGGTCTGGCCCCCGACGGTCACGGCGGCGGTCAGCGGATAGGGCATGCCCGTCATCGTGTCGTGGCAGAGGCCCGCGCGCAGGTCCAGCACCCGCCCGCCCAGATCGACGCTGCGGCCTTCGTCATCGCTGCGCCCGACGGCGGGCATCGGCCCTTCGAACCGCCCGCCGGGGCCGTCGTAGACCGCGCCGTCCTCGGCCAGCACCACGATCCACGAAGGTTCGTTGCCGCGCGCGGTCAGGGGCAACAGCCCCTCGGGGACCGCCTGCCGGCAGGCGCCCGGATCCGCGCCCGCGAGGCGGATGGAAATCCCCTCCACCCGGTCGCCCTTCCACCAGACCCAGGTTTCCGGGTCGTCCGCGGCGGCGTATTTCGCCCCCGAGGCGGCGACGGCGGGGGCGAGGTCGATCAGCCGGCCGCCGATGTCCAGCCGCACGCCTTCGGCGGTGAAGCCCATGCGCAGGTCGGTGTCGCCGCAGCGCAGGGCGAGCGCGAAGGCGAGCGGCGGCCAGGCCCGCGTCATCAGCAGCCCCAGGTCGTCCCCGTCCCCTTTTTCGCCCGCATCCGCGGCGATGGGCATCGGGCCCGTCACCCAGGCCCTGTCGGGGCCCGCCAGCAGCGCGCCGTGCAGCACCAGATCCACGCCTGCGGGGCCGGTGACGGAAAAGGACACCGGCGGCTGGCGCGTGCCCAGATCCTCGCGCCATTCGGTGACGAAGCTGCCGTCGGGCCGGCGCAGTTCCACCACCGCCTGCGTATCCTGCGGCAGGGCGATGCGTTCGCGCAGCGAGAGGCTGCCGGTGAGGGTCCGTGTGTCCTGCGCGCAGGCGAGCCCCGCCAGCAGGCAGAGCGGCAGGGGCGCGATCGGGCGCAGGGCGGAAAGCGTCAGGGGCATGGGTCACTCCTTCCAGCGGCGGGTGCAGGGTGCCATGCGGCGCGGGCAGAGCAAAGGGGGCGCGCATGACGGTGGCGTGAGCGGCCTTTGACCGCCGGGCCGGGCTTGCTATAGGGGCGGCGTGCGGGCGTGGCGGAATGGTAGACGCAGGCGACTTAAAATCGCCAGGGCCTGGCCTGTGCGGGTTCGAGTCCCGCCGCCCGCACCAGCCCCGCGTGGGGGAGGTTTCCCGGGCAATCCGCCGTGCATTCCGCGCTGATTCCGCGATACGCCCGCCGCGGCGATCCTGCCCCGCGGGCCCCGGCCCGAAATGCCGCATATCGGGCCGCGGCCGCCGGATCGCGGGAAGGATCCGGCCCGCCCGATGCCCCGAACCCACCCGCGACAGCGGCCGGAGTCACGTTTTGTTGACCGAAGCGTGATAGGTGCTATGATCGATGCCGACACATTGGAGGGCAAAATGGCTTTTTCAAGTATTGTAAGATGGCTGCTGATGGTCATCACGGTGTCGTTCATCGCAGCCTGCAAAAGCGACACCCCCACTGCCGGGGCCGACAGCACGATCATCGAGATCGCGGGCCGGTCCACCGTCAGCGCGGGCACCCCGCTTGCGCTGACCGTCACGGGCAACGATGGCGCCGATACATATGACTGGGTATTTTCCGACGGCCAGACCAAGGCCGGCGCGGATGTGAACGTCACCTTCCCCGCCGCGGGCGTCTATACCGTTCTGGTCAAGGCGATGAAGGGGACCGAGGTCCTGGCCGAAACCACCGGCGCGATCAGCGTGTTCGACGCCGCCGCGGGCGCCAACCCCGGCTTTGTCGGCATTCCGGTCATGTTCGGCGACGTGGGCCAGGACGGCGTGCTGGAACTCGACGACCTGCTGCTGGCCGCGCAGGCCGCGGCCGGGCTTTACGATACGGAATTCGAGGCTTTCGAAGCTGCCGACATGAACCTGTCGGGCACGCTCGACAATGCCGACATCGGGCTGATCGCGCAGGCGCTGCTGCATGATGCGCCGCTGCCCTCGGCGATTCTCGACCCCTGGGCGCGCCCGGCGGGGACCGTCTCGATGGTCTCTCCCGCGCTGCTCGACCCGGATGCAGAGGTGGCGGTGCTGGTCGATGGCGTCGCCTCGCCGCAGGTATTCCGCTCCATCCTCGGCTATGCGACCTTCGTCGTGCCCAAATCGCTCGTCGGCGCGGATGCCGAGGTCGACGTGGTGCTCCAGGTCGCCGGGGCAGAGGCCGACCGGATGCCGCTTCTGCTGAAGGCGCCGGTGGCCAAGCCCGCCGATGCCAAGGCCGATGTGCTGGCCTTCCTCGACGAACTCGCCGACATGATCGAGCGGCAGCGGACCGCCACCCAGACCTTCGCCGAACAGAGCGGCGGGGTCGATCCGGCCGATCTCAAGATCGTCATGGGCGGGGCAGAAGCCGGCGGCGTGCAGTTCGCCGAGGCCGTCGAGGGCGTGCGCGAACTGCTGAACGGGCCCGATGGCGCGCAACTGGCGCAGTTCCTCCAGGCGGTGTTCTACGCCAACGGGCTGGATGAATTCCGCGCCGATGTGGCCACGATCCAGACCGAGGGCACGCTGCCGATGCGCCGCCTTGGGGTGGAGGCGCCGGCGGATGTCTGCGCGATCTATGTCCCCGCGGTCTGCATGCTGAAAAGCACGGTCTCGGCGATCTCGACCGGTTCCAACATCCTGGCGGGCGCCTGTTCCACCGCGGCGCTGGTGGCGCTGGTCGGCGGTGCGGTGATCCCGGCCGACGGGCCGGCGATCGAGGTCGCGGCGCTGGCGGGCTTCGTCAAGTTCTGTCTGCCGCTGACCGTGCCGCTGCAAGTGGCCGGCATCGTCGGCGATCTGGTCAAGCCGCTCGACTTCGACTTCCGCCTGAGTTCGGACAAGACCAGCCTCGACGACGGCGAGACCGCGACGATCACCGCCGAGGTGACGTTCATCGGGCTCAACAACCTCTGCGGGCTCGGCGTGACCAAGGGCGCGAAAGAGCTGATCAACAAGAAGCTCGGCGCGCGCATCGTCGGCATGCTGATGACCAAGAGCACGACCTACAAGCTGTTGGGCGAGATCTATGCCAAGATCGGCGAGGATTCCTATACCGGGCTTCTGACCGCGATCCAGAACGTGGTCAGCAACACGCTCGACGCCACCGGCCTGTCGGATGCGTTCGAGAACTTCATCAACAAGGTCTGCGGCTTCATCCCGCCGACGGGCGGCGTGGTGGCCGATGCCAAGGACTTCAACCTGACGGCGACGAACGGGGGGCTGCTGTCCTTCCTGCCCGACGGCAAGGCGACGCTGGCCTGTCCAGCGCCGGGCAGCGGCGGCGGGTCGGGGGCGATCACGGTCAGCGGCAGCCGCGTCCTGTGCGGTTCCGACACCAAATCGGCCTCGGTCGACGTGTCCTGCGGCACCGGCAACGTCACCATCACCATGGGCGACAACGGTTCGGCCAACGATGACATCTACGAGGTGATCATCGACGGGCGCACGGTGCTGACCTCTTCGGTGCCGGTGCGCAGCGTGTCGGTCACGGTGCAATTGCCCAAGGGCCAGACCACCGTGCTGATGCGCGGCCGGGCGGCGCCGGACGGGATCGGGACCTATTTCATCTCGTTCAGCGGTGCGACCGTGATTTCGGGCCAGACGTCGGGTTCCGACCTGACGCCCGGCGTGACCAAGACTTTCATCATCGAGGTGCAGTGATGCTCGGGGTTCTTGCGAAAAGACTGACGCTGGCGGCGGCCGCCGCCGTCTGGATGCCCGCGGCAGCCCTGGCGCAGTTCGCCGGCGATGCCTTCTTCCTCACGCCTTCCGTGGCGGTGCAGGAAGGGCAGACCGGCGAACTCGACCTCGCCTTCTTCACCGCAGCGGATCCGTTCGGCGTGGCGCAGATGACCGTCACCTGGGATCCTGCGCAGATGGAGGTGGAGGACGTGACGCTGCCGCCCAACGCGGCGGCGGTGTTGCAGCAGGAAATCCTGCTGGAGCCGGGCAGTCTCAAGGTGATCGTGGTCAACACCTCGTCGGTGACGGAACCCATCGGCACCGTCGACATTGCGAAGATCACCGTCCGTCCGCTGACGGCGGTGGGCAGCCGGATCGTGGTGCAGGCGGTGCAGGAAGGCGCCTTCAACACCGACGTCAACACCTATCCCCGGTCCGGCAGCGCCGCGGCCGAGGTGGTGGTGACGGCCGCCCCCGGCCCCCTGCGGCTGGCCGGGGCAGAGGTGGCGACGGTCGAGAACCCCTCGCCGGAACTGCTGGCCCGGGCGGCGGCGATCGCGCCGGCGGGCGGGCTGGTCGAACTGGTGGTGGTGGGTGCCGACGGCGCGCCCGAACGGGTCCGCGTGCGCGCGCCGGCCACGGCCGGGGCAGGCGAATCCGACTGATCGGGCGGGTGCGGTTGCGGGCCTAGCCGGCCAGGAACCGCACCAGCACCGCGATGAGTCCGATCGTCAGCGCCATCAGTGCGAAGAAGACGAAAAAGAACGCCACGGCGTTCTTTTTCCGTTCGATGGGACGGCCCACGGCGAACACATCGACCATGCCCCGGCGATAGTTGGCGATCAGCAGCCACAGGTTCAGCACCGCGATGGCCAGGATCAGGGCCGCATAGACCTGCGGCGGCACGGCGGCCAGCCCCGCCATTTCCGCCAGCCGGGCAAGGATTAGCAGGCCGATCAGCCCGGCCATCGCCGCCAGCCGGGGGGATTTCACGCGCATCGCAGGGCCTTTCGTCCGGGGTCGGGCGATCATAGGGCGGGGGCCAGCCAGCCCGCAACCAGCACCAGCGCCGACCCGGCACAGAGGAAACTGCCGAAGGGCAGCGCCAGCGCCGCCGGCGGGCGCCCGCGATGCGCCGCCAGTGCCCAGGCCAGCCCCAGGCCCGCGCCAAGCGCCACCACCAGCGGCAGGTCGGCCAGCGGGTGCAGTGCGCCGATCCCCGCCATCAGCTTGACATCGCCCATCCCCAACCCCTCGCGCCCCCGCAGCGCACGATAGGCGATGCGGATCAGCCAGAAACCGCCCGCCCCGATCGCCGCGCCCGCCAGCGCCGCGCCCCCATGGCCAGCCGCAAGGGCCACGGACAGCGCCACCACCGCCAGCGCCGCGGTCAGCACATCGGGCAGGCGCCGGTGGCGCGCATCGGCCAGCGCCAGCGTCGCCAGCAGCCACAGCACCAGCGCCCCCGCCAGCGCGCCCCCCGGCGGATCCAGCGCCAGCGCCAGTGCCGCGCCGGCCATGGCCCCCGCCTCGATCAGCGGCAGGTGCAGCGGGATCGCCGCGCCGCAATGCCCGCAGCGCCCCCGCCGCCAGGCCCAGGACAGGATCGGCACCAGATCCGCCGGTCCCAGAACATGGCCGCAGGCCGCGCAGCGCGACCGCGCGGTCAGCACGTCGCGCCCCTCGGGCAGCCGGTCGGCCAGCACGCCCAGGAAAGAGCCCGCGAAGGGCGACAGGATCAACAGCAGCCAGGGCTCCATCCCGGCACCTTAGGGCGGATCGGCGCCGGGCTCCATCGCCTTGCGGGGCGGATGGGCGTTCCGCCGCCCCCACCCCGCCAGCCCCCGGGGGCGCGGGCTTGATGCCCGCAGGGGGCTGATCTAGACTTCCGCCACGCATCGGAGAACCCGCATGACCACAGCCGACACCGCCGCCGACCGGCCCCGCACGGGCCGCCATGACGAGGGGTTTTCCCTTCTGGAACTGATGGTTGTGGTGGTGATCCTGTCGATCCTCGCCATCGCCATCGTGCCGCGCATCATCGACCGGCCCGATCAGGCGCGCGTCGCCCGCGCGCGGTCGGACATCGCGGTGCTGGAAAGCGCGCTGCAACTCTACCGGCTCGACAACCTCGGCTATCCGACCACCGAACAGGGCCTGCGCGCGCTGGTCGAAAAGCCCACCCGCCCGCCGTTGCCGCCGAACTGGGCCGGCGCGGGCTATGTGCAATCGCTGCCCAAGGATCCCTGGGGGGCGGATTACCAGTACCTCTACCCCGGCCTGCGCGGCGAATTCGACGTGTTCAGCTATGGCGCCGACGGCAAGCCGGGGGGCGAGGGCGTGAACCGGGACATCGGGTCTTGGTCGGACGAGTGACCGGCGCGCCCGCCGGCTTTTCGCTGGTGGAGCTTCTGGTCGCGGTCGCCGCGCTGGCGGTGCTGGCGGGCCTTGCGGGGCTGAGCGTGCAGTTCCGCCCTGGCGCCGCGCCGCGCGATGCCGACCGTTTCTTGGCCGCCGCGCGCCTGCAACTGGAAGAGGCCGTGCACCGGGGCGCGCCCCGGGCGCTGCGGATCACCGCCACCGGCTTTGTGGCCGAAACCCGGGCGGAGGGCGGCTGGCAGGCGGCGGGCGAGGCGGTGGACTGGCGCGGCACAGCCGCATGGCAGGCGCGCGCGCCCGCGTTGCGGATCCTCTTCTGGCCCGCCGGGCAGGTATCGGATTTCGCGCTGGATCTGGATCAGGACGGGCAGGTCTGGCGCTGCGCCCCCGTGGCGGGGCAACTGCCCGCCTGCACCGCCCGGCCATGACCCGCCGCCGCCCCGCCGATACGGGCTTTTCGCTGGTCGAGCTTCTGGTGGCGGTGCTGGTCCTGTCCATCGGCGTGATCGCGGCGATGCGCAGCGTCGGCCATTCCACCCGCGTGCTGGCCGGGGAAACCGACCGGCTGATGGCGCAGACCGTTGCGCTGAACCGGGCCGAGGAACTGCGGCTGCTGGGTGCGGCGCGGGGGCGGGGCCTGCCGCGCACGGTGCCGATGGGTCATGCCGACTGGCAGGTGCGCATGGACGAGGCCGCGTCGCAGGCCGGGCTGGTCGAGATCACCATCACCGTCAGCGCCCCGGGCCGCCCCGGCGCGCGGCTGGTGACTTATGTCTCGCCCGACCGCCGCCCGGGGGCGGTGCCATGACCCGGCGCGAGGGCGGCTTTTCCCTGCTGGAACTGATGGTTGTGCTGGCGATCTTTTCGGTGGTCGCACTGGCCGGGGTGCAGGCCACCCGCGCGGTGCTGCGCGCCGACACCGGTCTGCGCGCGGCCGGAGAGGACGGGCGCGCGCTGGCGCTGGCCCTGCGCCTGCTGCGCCGGGATCTGGAGGCGCGGGTGGATCTGCCCTACACGGCCCCCGACGGCGGGCTGGAACCCCCGTTGCTGATCGACCCCGCGCGCGGGCGGATTGCGGTCAGCGCCGCCGGCATGCTGCGCGGCACCGACCCGCCGGCCGAGGGCGCGGCGCGGGTCGAATGGCGGCTCGACCGGGCGCGCGGCGCGCTGGAACGGCGCATCCTGCCGCTGGCCCGCGCCGAGGGCGCCGTGCAGGCCAATGCCCCGGGCGCGGTGCTGCTGGAAGGCGTCACCGCGCTGCGGGTGCAGGTGCATGACGGCACCCAGTGGCGCGCCGCCCCGGCGG
Source organism: Ruixingdingia sedimenti (assembly GCF_031432425.1). Taxonomy (NCBI): domain Bacteria; kingdom Pseudomonadati; phylum Pseudomonadota; class Alphaproteobacteria; order Rhodobacterales; family Paracoccaceae; genus Ruixingdingia; species Ruixingdingia sedimenti. Next base: position 68,863 of record NZ_JAVKPH010000004.1, read on the forward strand.
GGGCGGCGGATGCCAGCGCCGCGGCGGGGGTCGAGGTGGTGATCGAACAGGCCCGCCACGGCGCGATCCGGCTGGTGGTGGTGCCATGAACGCGCAGGACATCACGCAGGATCGGGGCATGGTGCTGGTCAACGCGCTGGTCACGATCCTGGTGATCGCGGGGGTTTCGGCCTCGCTCATGCTGCTGGCGGCGCAAAGCCGGCTGCGCACCGGGGCCGGGCTGGCGGCGGATCAGGCGGCGGTCTATCTCGATTCGCTGGCCGAACTGCTGCCCGACCTCTTGGACCGGACATGGCGGCCCGACGATCCCGTGGCGCTGATGCAGGATTGGGCGCGGCCCTACAGTTTCCCCATCGACCGGGGCGAGGTGGGCGGGCAGGTGGCCGACCTTCAGGGCCGGTTCAACCTGACCTGGCTCGCCGATCCGCAGGACGATTTCATGCGCGATGCCTTCCTGCGGCTGTGGCGCGACCGGGGGCTCGACCCCGACCGGGGGGCGCAGGCGCTGGCGGCCCTTGTGCCCGCGCTGCGGGGCGGGGGGCTGGCGATGCCGATGCAGCTGCTCGACCTGCCGGGGTGGGATGGCACGGCGTGGGGGGCGCTGGCCCCGCATCTGGCGTTGTTGCCCGCGGCGGCGCGGCTGAACACCAATACCGCCACCGAACCTGTGCTGCGCGCGGTGCTGCCCGGCCTGCCGCCCGCGGCGCTGACGGAACTGCTGCGGGTGCGGGCCGAAACCCCCTTCGTGCGGCCCGAGGAACTGCGCTACCGCGCCGCCGCCTTCCTGCCGCCCGAGGCGCTGGCGGCGATCCCGTTTTCGCGGTTCGACATCACCTCGCGCTGGTACGAGGCGGGGCTGATCGCGACGCTGGATGGCGTGACGCTGCGCCGGGCGGTGCGGCTGGAACGGCGCAGCGCGCGCGAGGGCGGGACGCGGGTTCTGGGCGCGGTGCCGGTGCATGATTGATCCGGGACGCACGGCATTCCATAGTCGGCGCGCGGGAACGGGGGGCGCATGGGCAAGGCGGCGATGACAGCACGGGAACCGGCGGCGCCGCTGTTCTGGCCGCTTGCCGCGGCGACCCCGCCCGCCGCGCCTTTCGTCGCGCTGGTCCCGGGGGCAGAGGTGGCGTTGCACCGGCTGGACATTCCGGCGCGGATCCGGGGGGCGGCGCGGCTGCGCGTGGCGCGCGCGATGCTGGCCCCCGTTCTGGCCGCGCGGGCGGAGGGGGTGGAGGCCGTGCCGCTGCCCGCAGCCGGGCGCGACTGGTCGGTGCTGATGGTGGCCGAACGGGCGCGGCTGGCCGAATGGGCCGGCGCACTGCCCGGCGGCGCGCGCTGCCTTGCGCTGGTGCCGGATTACCTGTCCTTGCCCCATGCGCCCGACGCCTGGGTCCTGCGGCAGGGCGCGGGCGGGGTGGTCCTGGCGCGCAACGGCGCGGATGCCGGTTTCGCGGCGGAACCCGATCTGGCCGCCGCCCTGCTGCGCCGGTGGGCGGGGGTGCGGCGCCCGGGGGCCGTGCTGGCGGAAACCGGCCTGCCGGGGCCGGTCGCGGCCACGCTGGCGGCGCTGGACCTGACGCCCGTGCAGGACCCCGCCGCCATCGCCGGGCTGGTGCCGCCGCGGCTGGCGGATCTGCGGCTGGCCGACCTGCGCGGCACCGCCGGGGGCGCGGTGCCGGGGGCGGCGCTGTGGCGGCGGCGGTGGGTGCTGGCGGCGCTGGCGGGGGCCTTTTTGCTTTACTGTGCGGGGCTGGCGCTGGAAACCCGCCGCCTGACCGCCATGGCGGAAACCGACCGCGCGGCGGCGGAGGCGCTGGTGCGCCGCCATATCCTGCCCACGGGCCCCCTGCCGGACCTGCGCCGGCAGGTGGAACGCGCGCTGGCCGCCGGGGGCGGGGCAGAGGCCGCGCCGGGTGCGGTGGCGCTGCTGCACCGGGCGGCGGGGGTGATCGCGGCCTCGCCCCTGCGCCTCGACATGGTGGCGCTGCGGCCCGAAACCGGCATGATCCTGTCGCTGACCGCCCCCGGTTTCGCCGAGGCCGAGGCGCTGGTGGCCGATCTTGCCGCCGCAGGGCTGGCGGCAGAGGTGCGCGACAGCGCCGTGCGCGCCGAGGGCGGGGTGGAACTGCGCCTGCATGTGGGGGCCGGGCGATGATGGCGGCGCTGCGCCTGCGTCTGGCCCTGCTGACCGCGCGCGAGCGGTGGTTGCTGGGTGTTCTGGTCGCGGTGGTGTTGCCGGTGGCGCTGGTGGCGGGGGTGCTGCTGCCGCTGCTGGATGCCCGCACCGCGGCGCGGCAGGCGGCGACCGAGGCGCGGGCGGATCTGGATTGGATCGCGGCGCAGGTGGCGGGGCTGCCGGCGGGCGGGCTTGCCCCGGCGGCGGCGGCGGTGGCGCCCGTGGGACTGGCGGAACTGGAACGCGGCATCGTCGCGGCGGGGCTGCGCGAGGGGCTCGGCATTCTGTCGAACCGCGCGGGCGGCGGGGTGGATCTGGGGTTCGAGGATGTGGCCTTCGACCCGCTCGCCCGCTGGATGGCGGGGGTCGAGCGCACGGCGGGCTATCGTATCGCGGTGATGCAGGTCGAACGGCTGGCGCCGGGCCGCGTGCGCGCGCTGTTCCAGCTGGAGCCCGCGGGATGATGCGCCGCGCGGTTCTGGTATTGGCGGTGCTGGCGGGCCTTCTGGCGGCGGCACTGGCAGAGGGGCGGGCGGGTCATCTGCGCGCGCTCGGCGTTCCGGTGCCTGCGGGGGTGGCGGATGACGCGGGGCTGTGGCGCGGCGCGGCAGAGGGGCCGGGGGGCCTGCGGCTGCACTGGCGCGCGCGGTGGCCCGGGCTGGCCGGCCCGGTCTGGGCGCTGCGGGCAGAGGCGCCGGCGGGCCGGGCCGAGGGCGTCGCGCAACTGTCCTGGACCGGCGGGCGGCTGTGGCTGACCGGCGTTCAGGGCCGCGCATCGCTGGCGGACCTGCGCGCGCTGGCGGAACGGGTCCGGGGGCCCATCCCCGACCTGCCGCCGGATCTGGCGGGTGAGGTCACGCTGACCGCCGCCGCCGCGCACCTGGCCCTGCGCCCCCCCGCGCCGGTGGCGGCAGAGGCGGCGGGCGCGCTGCGGGGGCTGGTCTTTGCGGGCGCGGCGCTTGGCGATGGGCCGCTGGCGGCGCGGCTGGCGGATGGGGCATGGACCGCCGATTTGCGCCTGCCGGGCCTGCATCTGGCCGCGCAGGGGATGCTGGAGGCGGGGAAGGCCGAAATGGTGCTGGATCTGGCCGACCCCGCCATCCTGCCCCCCGACCTGCGCGCGGCGATCGAACCCGCGCTTCTGCGGACCGAGACCGGCTGGCGGCTGTCGGCGGTGCTGCCCTTGCCTTAAAGCGCGGCGCGCGTGCGCCGGATTTCCTCCAGCCGCCGTTGCAGCCCGCCTGTCGGGTCCATCCCGCCGTGTTTGGCCAGCGCATCGGCCAGCGCGGTTTCGGCCGCCGCCAGATGCCCCGTGACCTCTGCCTTGCCCGCGTTGCGCGCAAGCGCGGCCAGCGCCAGTTCGTGTTCCGCCGTGCCCTGCACCGCCAGCGCCGCCGACCGCAGCATCCCCGTCTGCGCCAGCGCCACCCGGCGCGCGTTCTGCGACGCCTCTGCCATCCGCCCGCCGCGCAGCAGGGCATGGGCGTATTCCAGCCGGATCCGCGGCTCCAGCGGGCCGGCATGGTCCAGCAGGCGGGCATAATGCGCCGCAGCCTGATCGTGGCGGCCCGATTCCAGCGCCGCGCGGGCACTGGAATAATCCTCGCGGAACCGCACCGGCTGGCCGGAAACATCGGCGGGCGGGCCGGGCACGCAGGCGGCAAGCGCGGCCAGCGCCAGCCCGGCGAGAAGGGGCCGCAGGTGGCGGGATGCAGTCATGGTATCGTTCCCACAGGGGTTCTTTGCTGCTAGACTAGCATTCCGGTTTTCGGGTTGGTAGGGAATTGCGTGATGCGGCTTATCGCCGACAGGGGGGCGCCCGTCTGATGCGCGTTCTGGATAGGGGTCTGGGCCTTGTGGCTGCGGCGGTGCTGGCCTATGCGGCGGGCGCTGCGGCGCTGGCGGCGCTGCGCCCGGGTCCGGCGGCGGGCCCCGTCGCAGGGCCCGCGCGCGCGGCGTCAGGGCTGGCGGATCTGGCAGAACCGGGGGCCGGGATGGCCGAACCCGTCTGGCCCGCGCTTTTCGGCACCGCCCCGGCGCCAGAGGCCGCCGCCCCCGCCGCCCAGGTGGCCGAGGCCGCGCCGGAAGAGGCGCCCAAGGTCGTGCTGGCGGGCATCGTCGTGGCGCCGGGGCGGGCCTGGGCGCTGCTCGACTGGGGGCAGGGGCAATCGGCCGCGCAGGTGGGCGACCTGCTGCCCGCCGACACCCGCATCGCCGACATCACCCCCGAGGGCGTCTGGCTGGAACGCGCGGGCCTGCGCTGGCTGGTCCCCGCCGTGCCCGAGGGCGCAGGGCTGCCCGCGACCCGCGCCGCCGCCGACCCCGCCCCCGCCACGCAGACCGCGGCGGACGAGGTGACGGTGCCGGTCGGCAAGCTGGACCGGCGCGCGCTGGAACGGCTGGTGGCGCGCGGCGGGCAGATGGAGGACGGGGCGGATGCGCTGGTCGTCACCTGGGTGCGCGCGGGCCAGTTTTTCGACCGCCTGGGATTGAAACCGGGCGACAGCATCATTGCGATAAACGGGCAGAAGGTCGGCGGCCGGGCGGAACTGACAGGGGCTTATGACACCGCGGTGCGATCCGGGGTCATGGCGCTCGACGTGACGCGCGGCGGGGCCCACAGGAAGATACGGGTAAACCTTGCGGATATTTGACAGATTGACGGCCGTCCTGCTGGCGGCGCTGCTGCTTGGCGGTGGTTTCTCCGCCATGGCCGAGGCGCAGGTGCGGCTCAACCTGCGCGACGCCGACCTGCGCGCCTTCGTCGAGATCGTGGCTGCGGAAACCGGGCGCAACTACACGCTCGACAGCCGCGTGCGCGGCACCGTCACCGTGATCGCGCCGACCGAGGTTTCGGCCGATGCGCTCTACGAGATCTTCCTCAACGTGCTGGAACTCAACCGCCTCACCATCGTGCGCGGCGGGCAGGTGGACCGGATCGTGCCGATGGATCAGGCGCGCGAACTGTCGCCCGCGCTGTCGGGCAGCGGCGGCTATGAAACCCGCATCTTCGAATTGCAGGGCACCCCCGTGACCGAGGCGGCAGAGGTCGTCCGCCCCCTGATCGCGCAGGAAGCCGTGCTGACCGTGATCCCGGCCAGCCGGTTGCTGATCGTATCGGACCGGCGTGAAAGCCTCGACCGGGTGGGGCGGCTGCTGGAAAGCCTCGAACGTGCGCGCGGCGGCGCGGTGGAAACCGTCCGGCTCAACCATGGCGTGGCCGAGGACATGGTGGAAACGTTGCGCGGGCTGGACATCATGCCCGCGGGGGCCACGCTGTCGGCGGATGCGCGCGCCAATGCGATCCTGATTTCCGGCAGCGATGCCTTTCGCGCGCGCGTGCGCAACCTCGTGACGCAACTGGACACCCCGCAGCGCAGCCTGCAATCCGAGGTCGTGTCGCTGCGCTATGCCGATGCGTCGCAACTGGAACCGATCATCACCCGGTCGTTTACCGCCACCGCGACCGAGGGGCAGGCGGGCGCCGTCGGCCCGCAGGTGTCCATCGTGGCCGAACCGCAAAGCAACGCCCTTGTCGTCACCGCGCCGAGCGACCGGATCGACGCCATCGTCACCGCCATCCGCAGCCTCGACCAGCGGCCGCGGCAGGTGCTGGTCGAGGCGGTGATCTTCGAACTGTCGGTCGAGAACTTCTCGGATCTGTCGGCGCAGTTCGGGGCGCTGCTGAACAACGCTTTGGTGGGCGGGGCCGAGTTTTCCATCGGCAACCGGCCCACGCTGTCCAGCCTCGTCAGCGCGGCGATGGCGGGCACCACCGTCGCCACGCCGGGCGCGGGCGGCACCATCGGCGGCGCGCGGATGAGCGGGGATGACGGCTTCGTCGGCTTCCTGTCGGCGCTGGCGCGCGAAAGTTCGACCCGGTTGCTCTCCACCCCCTCGGTGATGACGCTGAACAACGCCGAGGCAGAGATCGTCGTGGCGCAGAACGTGCCCTTCGTCACCGGCAGTTTCGCCACCGTGGGCGACAGCGCGGTGCCCGAACGCCCCTTCCAGACCGTGCAGCGCGAGGATGTGGGCCTGACGCTGCGGGTGACGCCGCAGATCACCTCGGACGAGATCGTGCGCATGGAAATCTCGCAGGAGGTGTCGAGCCTGACCAACACCGCCTCTGCCGCGGGGGGCGAGATCACGTCGAAACGGGCGCTGAAAACCAACGTGCTGGTGCGCCACGGGCGGGTGATCATGCTGGGGGGCCTGCTGGAAAACGGCGCGGGGGTGCAGTCGGCGGGCGTGCCGGGGCTGCGGAAGATCCCGCTGATCGGGGGGCTGTTCCGCGGCCGGGCGGTCAACAAGCAACAGCGCGTGCTGCTGATGCTGCTGCGGCCCCGGATCGTGAACAACGACCAGCTGGCCGACCAGCTGACGCGCGAGGTGACGGCGGATGCGCGGCGCGCCTCGGCCACGATGCAGTTGCGCGACGATGGCGTCTATCCGGCGGTGCCGGCGGCGGGGCTGCCCTTCGACGGAGTGGACCTGAACCAGCCCTTCGACATGGGCATTGTGGACCGGGTGGCGCGCGAACGGTCCTTCCCGCCGCTGCCCGCGCCCCTGAGGTTCGGCAATGGCCGCTGATCCCGCCGGGGCGGGGGCGCATCTGCCCTTCGCCTTTGCGCGGGACCATCAGGTGATCCTGACCGGCGGCCGGATGATCCTGGGCCCGGGGGGCGAGGCCGCGGCGCTGGCAGAGGTGCGCCGCGCGGCGGGCGCGCCCCTGGCGGTGGAAGAGGTCGACGCCGCCGCCTTTGCCCGGCTGCTCGATGCCCACTACAGCACCGTGGCGGGGCAGGCAGAGGACAGCGGCGCCGACATCGCCTTCGATCTGGAGGAAACCGAGACCGGCGCCCGGGTGCAGGACCTGCTGGAGGATGCGGCAGAGGCACCGGTGATCGAACTGGTCAACCAGCTTTTGCGCCGCGCGGTGCGGGCGGGCGCGTCCGACCTGCATGTCGAGCCCCTGCGCGACGGGATCCGCGCGCGGATGCGGCTCGACGGCACGCTCTACCCCATTCTGGAACGCGAGGACGTGCCGGTGCGCCGGATCGTGTCGCGGCTCAAGGTGATGGCGGGGCTGGATACGTCCGAAACCCGGCTGCCGCAGGACGGGCGCATCGCGCTGCGTTTCGGCGGCCGGGCGATCGACCTGCGGTTTTCCAGCCTGCCGGGCCAGCATGGCGAACGGCTGGTGCTGCGGATCCTCGACCGGCAGGCGGGGATCCGGGCGCTGGACGATCTTGGCCTGTCGCCCGCGCAGGCGGCGCAGCTGCGGCGGCTGGCGGGGCGGCCGAACGGCATCGTGCTGGCCACCGGGCCCACGGGCAGCGGCAAGACCACGACGCTTTATTCCCTGCTGCACCTGATCGACCGGCGCGAACGCAATGTGGTGACGGTCGAGGACCCGATCGAATACGAACTGCCCGGCATTTCGCAATCCCAGGTCAACCCCGACATCGGCCTGACCTTCGCCGCGGGCCTGCGCGCCACCCTGAGGCAGGATCCCGACGTGATCCTCGTGGGCGAGATCCGCGATCAGGAAACCGCCAAGGTCGCGGCGCAGGCGGCGCTGACGGGGCATCTGGTGCTGTCCTCGCTGCATGCGAACGGCACACTGGGGGCGGTCACGCGGCTGCGCGATCTGGGGCTGGATGATTACCTCATCGCCTCGACCCTGCGCGGCGTGCTGGCGCAGCGGCTGGTGCGGCGGCTCTGCCCGGCCTGCGCACGGGCGGAACCGCCGGCGGCGGAACTGGCCCACCGCCTGACCGCCGCCGGCATCCCCGTGCCCGCCATGGTGCGCCATGCCGTGGGCTGCCCCGCCTGTTCGGGCACCGGCCACGCGGGCCGCGTCGGTATCTTCGAGGTCGCCGAAATCCCGGACCCGATGGCCGCCGCCATCGGCCAGGGCGCGGCAGAGGCCGAATTGCGCGCCCTGCTCGACCCCGGGGCGGAAACGATGACCACCAGCGCGCTGCGCCGCATCGCCGCCGGCGAGGTCAGCCCCGAGGAACTGGCCCGCGTTCTGGGGGACCTCTGATGCGGGCCTTCGCCTATGTCGCCTACACGCGCGAGGGCAAGCGGCGCACGGGCTCGGTGGTGGCGGAAAACGAACGCGCGGCGCTGGAACAGTTGCAGGGCAAGGGGCTGTTTCCGTCAGAGATCCGGGCGGGCGCGGCGGCGGCGGGGCCGGTGCGGCGAGGCCGGTCGATGCGGCTCGACCTCGACGAGCGCGCGATCTTCTGCCGGCAGATGGCGGTGCTGCTGGCGGCCTCGCTGTCCAAGGAACAGGCGCTGGATGCGGTGATCGGGTCCGAAGGCTCCGCCCGGCTGCATGCTTTTTCCGCCTGGCTGAAGGCCGGCGTGCTGGAAGGCCGGGGGCTGGCTGATCTGGTGGGGCAGGCGCGGGCGGGGTTTCCGGGCTATTGCATCGCGTCCCTGCGCGCGGGCGAGGCGTCGGGGCGGCTGGCCGAGGTGTTCGAGCGGCTGGCCGAACACCAGGAAAACCAGGGCAACCGCAAGTCGGTTCTGGCCACGGCGCTTGTCTATCCGGCCTTCGTGGGGCTGGTGTCGCTGCTGGTCTGCGGGGTGCTGGTGACGCAGATCGCGCCGGAATTGCAGGTGATGTTCCAGGCCGCGAACCGCCCGCTGCCGGACCTGACACAGGCGGTTCTGGGCATATCCGGCGCGGTGCAGCGCCATGCGGTGCTGATCCTTCTTCTGCTGGCGGCGGCGGTGGCCGGCGCGGTGCTGGCCTGGCGCGCGCCGGGCCCGCGCGACGCGATCCAGCGCGCGGCCCTGCGGCTGCCGGTGCTGGGGCGGCTGATGCGGCTCGCCATGGCGGCTGAATACCTGCGCACGCTGGCGCTGGTTCTGGGCAGCCGCCAGACGGTGCAGGCGGCGGTGGCCAGCGCGGCAGAGGTCATCGCGCTGCGCAGCGCGCAGGATCAGGCGCGCGAGGTGCTGCGCGCGGTGACGGAGGGCGAAAGCCTCGCCGCCGCGCTGACCCGGCTGCCGCTTCTGCCCGGGATCGTCCTGCAGATGGTGCGCGTGGGCGAGGAAACCGCGCAGGTCGCGCGCATGGCCGACCGCGCGGCGATGGTGCTGGAAACGCGGCTCGACACCGAACGCAAGCGGCTGGCGGCGGTGCTGGACCCGGCGCTGATGGTGCTGGTCGGCGCCTTCGTGCTGGTGGTGGTGCTGGCGGTGCTGCTGCCGATTTTCGAGCTGCAATCGGTGGTTGCGGGCTGAGCCCCGGTTCGTGACGTTCCGTCACGAGGGATTTTCGTTGAGTTTATCCGTTTTGAATACATTATGCTGCCGGGAAACCCTGATCGTGGGAGAGTTTCGGGCGACATGCAGGATTTTGTGCGGGAAGAGGGCCAGCCGCCGGTCACGTCGGAACAACTGGTCGCGCAACTGCGCGAGGCGATCCTTTGCGGTACCCTGCGGCCGGGCGACCGGCTGCACCAGGACCGGCTGGCCGAAGAGATGGGCGTGTCGCGCACGCCGCTGCGCACCGCGCTGACGACGCTCGCCCAGGCCGGGCTGGTGCGGTATGAAACCAACCGCGGTTTCCGGGTGCGCGAATTCTCGATGTCGGACCTGCGGCACGGGCTGCGGGTGCGGGCGGAGCTGGAGGCGCTGGCCTGCCGGCTGTTCGCGCTCCACATCACCGATGCCGAGGTGGAACATCTGCACGATCTGGTGCGGCAGGGCGATGCGCTGCTGGCCTGCGGCACGCTGCGGCCCGAGACGCAAGTGCCCTACCGGCAGATGAACGTCGAATTCCACGGCACCATCTACCGCGGGGCCGGCAACCCCTGGCTGCAGAGCTTCATCGAGCAACTGCACAGCGTGCCGCTGGTGTCGGACCGGATCGCGATCTGGGAGGATTACGCCGATGTCGTCCGCTCGCACGACGACCACCGCCGCATCGCCGATGCGCTCGGCCAGCGCGACGGGGAACGGGCGGCGCGGATCATGCTGGAACATGTGTCCTTCGTCGGCGCGGGCACGCTGACCCGCGTCAGCCAGTTCCCCGACGAATTCCTGCCCCCGGCAGAGGCCCCGGGCGGCCCGGGCGCGCGCAGGCGGCCTTCCTAGCAGGGCCGGCCGCGGGCACCCTTCCGGCAGCCGGAATGGCGAAAGGCGCCCCCCTTGCGGCGGGCGCCCGGTGCCGTGCGGCTGTGGTCAGTTGGTGCAGGGGATCGGGATTTCCACCACCTCGGCGCCCCGGCGGGTGCGGATGGTGCAGACCTTTTCGCGTTCCACCTCGGCCACGACCTTTTCCTCGATCCCCAGGATGTCGCGCCGCATCACGTCGGTGACGCCCGTCGTCATCTCGTCGTCGTTGCCGACCAGAGACAGCGCCAGCCGCCCCGTGGCCTGCGCCTGCGCGAGTTTCGCCACCTGCTGCGGCGTCGCCTCGACCGTCACGGTGCGGGCGATGATCGTCGCGGCGGTATCGGCGCTTGCGGTCTGGTCCACGGCGATGATGCGCACGCCGGTTTCGATCAGCCGCGTGATCTCGCCCTGTTCGGCCTCGGAAATCCCGCGGGTGGAGCCCGTCCAGTAGATGTCCACCCGGTCCAGCGGCCGCAGGAACCCCGACACGCCAGAGGCCACATCGACCTGGATCGCGAAGGCGCGCATGCCCTTGGCGAGGCTGGAGGTGATCGAGGCGACCTCGCCCGGTTCCGTCACCTTGACGGCCAGCACGGGTTCGAACTTTTCCATCTGCCGCGTCACCATGCGCTTTTTCGACCCGTCGCCGGGAAACAGCGCCGCATTGTCGGTGAACACGCCTTCGGGCAGGGCGTTCTGCGGCCAGAGGATCACCTGCACGTCTTCCGGCAGCAGGGGTTTGCCATAGGCCAGTTGCTTGTTGACGACGAAGACCTCGACCATGGGCCCGGCCTTGGCGCGGGCGGCGCGTTCGCGGGCCAGCGCGACCTCTGTCTGTTTCACATAGCCCTGCACCATATAGGCGGCAAAGCCCGCAAGCCCCAGGCCGACGACCAGCACAAGTCCGAAGACAAGACGCATCTACCGTTTCCTTTCACTGCTCGGGGCAGGTTTTGCCTGTTCCGCCTCGGTTCTGTGGCGGAATCGGTTACGATTCCGTCAACGCCGCACCCTGATGCAGGATTGCGGCAAAAGAATGGACCGCCCGCGCCGTCACTTGGGCGTGTAGGTCGCGGTCAGCGCCGCCAGGCGTTCGGCGAAATCGGTGGTGCCCGACATGAAGGGAAAGATGATCACCATCACCATGCCGATCACCGCCGCCGTCAGCACGACGAAATCGACGGTCACCGCCCCGTCCTGCCGCGCAAGGAAACGCCTGATCCTGAACATTGCCGGTCCCTTCCGGTTTGGGGTCCACTCGTCACGCGGCCCGGGAATCGGGCCTGCCACAGGACATGAGCCTTGTGCCCGAATGTGGCGAAAGAAGGTGCAATCGGGGGTGGAAAGCGGGCGATTGCAAACGGGGCGGAAAAGGAAAAGGGCCGCGCAAGCGGCGCGGCCCTGAAACTTTTCGGCTTCTGGCGCGATTATTGCTGTTCGCCGCCGTCGCCCTGCTTCTCGTAGCCGATGGTGGTGTCGGTCAGGTTGTCGTTGATGCCGGTCGCGACGCTTTCGATGCCGCCGCCGACGACGTTCATCACCACGATGCCGAGGCCCACGATGGCGGCGGTCAGCACGACCCAGTCAACGGTCACGGCGCCGGATTCGTCGTTGCGGAATTTCTTGATCAGCGAGAAGAGTTTCATGTGTCTGGTCCTTGATGTCGGTTGTTTCGGGGTTGAGGAGGCGCGGCGGTTGTCCGGCCGCGCCGGGAAAAGGGATGCTCTGTGGCGCGATTATTGCTGTTCGCCGCCGTCGCCCTGCTTCTCGTAGCCGATGGTGGTGTCGGTCAGGTTGTCGTTGATGCCGGTCGCGACGCTTTCGATGCCGCCGCCGACGACGTTCATCACCACGATGCCGAGGCCCACGATGGCGGCGGTCAGCACGACCCAGTCAACGGTCACGGCGCCGGATTCGTCGTTGCGGAATTTCTTCAGGAGGTTGGTGAATTTCATGGGTACGTCCCTTCAGGATTTGCTCGTTACGTGTTTCACCGCTTCGGTCTGCATCACCCCGGCCTCTGTTCCGGTCCGCCTTCCGTCCTGGCTTGAGCATATATGGCCCCCGAATCGTGGCACCATTGGGGCCGGTCCGGGGTATTTTCGGTCAGCGCGATTTTTCTGCGATAAATTTTAACTACCTGTTTTTGAATGGTATTTTATGCGATCCCAATCCGGCGCGGGCCTTTGCGCCGCAGATTCGGCCCAAGGCAGGGGGAAAAGCTGGATCGGCGGGCCGATTCCTGCGATGATCGGCGCAAACAAATGACGGCAGGCAGAGCAGGATGCCCCGCATGACCCCGAAGCGCCGAATCCCCCCCGGCGCACCCGCCGCCCGCGCGCGGCTGCTGCGTCTGGCGCTGTCGGCGGCGCTGGCGGCGGCCCCCGTTGCGGCCCCCGTTCCGGCCATGGCCGAACAGGGCGCGGATTTCACCTTCCGCCGGATGAAACCGCCGGAACCCGGCCAGCGCCGGATCACGGTACAGATCGACCCCGAGGAACAGAAACGCCTGCTGGCGCTGGCCCCCAGGGTGGAACCCCGCAAACCCGATGCGCCCCCGTCCGCGCCCGCCGCCCCCGGGCCCGTCGTGGCGGGGCCCTATGAATGGTATTGGGAACTGGTTCCCCCCGGCCTCGGCCCGCAGGCGGGGCGGTTCGGGCAGGCGCTGGCGGCGCTGGCGCAGGGGCCCGGCGGCCAGCGCGTGCCGGCGCCGCGGCTGCAACAGATGCAGGACCTCGCCACCCGCTTCGGCACCGACATCCTGCGCGCGACCATCGGCACGCGGGTGTCGCCCGCGCTGGTGCTGGCGGTGATCGGGATCGAAAGCGCGGGGCGGGCGGATGCGGTCAGTTCGGCCGGGGCGGTCGGGCTGATGCAGCTGATCCCGGCGACGGCGAGCCGCTTCGGCGTGGCCGATTCGACCGACCCGATGGAGAACATCAAGGGCGGCGTGGCCTATCTGGACTGGCTGATGCGCGAATTCGACGCCGATCCGCTGATGGTGTTGGCCGCCTACAACGCGGGCGAAGGCGCGGTGCGCGGCAATGCGGGCGTGCCCCCCTATGCGGAAACGCGCGCCTATGTGCCCAAGGTGCTGGCCGCCTGGCAGGTGGCGCAGGGCCTGTGCCTGACGCCGCCGGAACTGGTGACGGATCCTTGCGTGTTCAAGGTGATTTCGGCGGGGGGCTGAGCCCCATCCCCGCCCACCGGCGGATCGGGGCGTCGATCCCGAACAGGTCCAGCACGCGGCCGACGGAATGGTCCACGATGTCGTCCAGCGTTTCGGGCCGGGTGTAGAAGGCGGGCACCGGCGGCGCGATCACCGCACCCAGTTCCGCCGCCGCCGCCATGCTGCGCAGATGGCCCAGATGCAGCGGGCTTTCGCGCACCATCAGCACCAGCCGGCGGCGTTCCTTCAACACCACATCGGCGGCGCGGGTCAGCAGGCCCGCGGTCACGCCGGTGGCGATTTCCGACAGGCTGCGGATGGAACAGGGCGCGACGATCATGCCCCTGGTGCGGAAAGACCCGCTGGCGATCGCCGCGCCCACATTGCGGGCCGCATGCAGATGGTCGCAGCGGGGTTCGATGTCGCGCAGGGATAGGCCGCATTCGGTGCGCAACGTCATCTCGCCCGCGCGGCTGACGACAAGATGGGTTTCCACCCCCGCCGCGCGCAGGGCGTCGAGGCAGCGCAGGCCATAGATCGCGCCCGAGGCGCCGGATATGCCCACGATGACCCTGTTGCCGTCCATGTCCTGCCCCCGCTGCGGTCGGCACAGACTAGCCGCAGGAAAGCCGGGGAGGGAACATCCACCCCGCCCCCGAGGTGCGGGCGAATGGTCGCGGTCCAAAGGGGGCAGACGTCGCATGCGGTGGACGGCAGCCGCCCGTCATAACCAAAAAACGCTGCTTCCCGGAACGAAGCGGCGCATCCTTCCGGCTGGACCCAAATATCCCCGCCGGAGGCCCCCGCACTCCCCCGACACAGGCGGCCGGATGAAGGGCCACCGTCCCCACCCGCCCGCGGCAGCGCCGGCGAGGGGGGCTCGATGCCCCCCGAGGCGGCGGCACGGGCCGTCAGCCGACGATGGTCGCCTCGGTCGCGGCGCGCAGTTCGTCCTCGGTCACGCCCTCGGCGCATTCGACGATCCTCAGCCCGCCCGGCACCACATCCAGCACCCCGAGGTTGGTGATGATGCGGTTGACCACGCCCTTGCCGGTCAGCGGCAGGGTGCATTGCTTGAGCACCTTCGATTCACCGGCCTTGTTGGTGTGGTCCATCACCACCACCACCCGGCCGACGCCCGCGACCAGATCCATCGCGCCGCCCATGCCCTTGACCAGCTTGCCCGGCACCATCCAGTTCGCCAGATCGCCGGTTTCCGACACTTCCATACCCCCGAGGATCGCCATGGCGATCTTGCCGCCGCGGATCATCGCGAAGGACTGCGCGCTGTCGAAGAACGCGGTCTGCGGCAGTTCGGTGATCGTCTGCTTGCCGGCGTTGATCAGGTCCGCGTCCTCTTCGCCCTCGTAGGGAAAGGGGCCCATGCCGAGCATGCCGTTTTCCGACTGCAGCGTGACGTTCACGCCGGCGGGGATGTAGTTCGACACCAGCGTCGGGATGCCGATCCCGAGGTTGACATACCAGCCGTCCTGCAGTTCCTGCGCGGCGCGCGCCGCCATCTGGTTGCGATCCCAGGCCATCACACCGCCTCCCGCTTGCGCACCGTGCGCTGTTCGATCCGTTTTTCGTGCTGCCCCTGGATCAGGCGGTGCACATAGATGCCGGGCAGGTGGATATGGTCGGGGTCGAGGCTGCCCATCGGCACGATTTCCTCGACCTCGGCCACGCAGACCTTGCCGCAGGTCGCCGCCGGCGGGTTGAAGTTGCGCGCGGTCTTGCGGAAGACGAGGTTGCCCGAGGGGTCCGCCTTCCACGCCTTGACGATCGACAGGTCGGCCACGATCCCGGTTTCCAGGATATAGGTCTTGCCGTTGAACTCCTTGTGCTCCTTGCCCTCGGCGATCACCGTGCCCACGCCGGTCGCGGTGTAGAAGCCGGGGATCCCCGCGCCGCCCGCGCGCATGCGTTCGGCCAGTGTGCCCTGGGGATTGAATTCCAGTTCCAGTTCCCCGCTCAGGTACTGGCGCATGAATTCCGCGTTCTCGCCGACATAGGACGAGATCATCTTGCGGATCTGCTTGGTCGCCAGCAGGATCCCGAGCCCGAAATCATCCACCCCGCAGTTGTTCGAGGCGACCGTCAGGTCCTTGGTCCCCGCATCGCGGATGGCGGAAATCAGCAGTTCCGGGATACCGCAGAGGCCGAACCCCCCCGCGGCGATGGTCATGCCGTCGAACAGAAGCCCGTCAAGGGCCTCTCCGGCGGTGGCATGGAGTTTGTTCATGAGGCCCTCGCGTCCGTGTTTGAAAGATTGTTGCCCGGCCGTCCGGCAGTGTCAATCGGCGGCGGCCTTGCGGCGGGGGGCCGCCTTGGGCTTGGCGGCGGTCTTGGCCGCGGCCTTGGGTTTGGCGGCTGCCTTGGGCTTGGCTGCGGCCTTCGGTTTCGCCGCCGCTTTGGCCTTGGGCTTCGCCTTGCCCGCCTTGGCCGCGATCAGTTCCAGCGCCGCGTCCAGCGTGACGTCCTCGGGCGTGCTGTCCTTGGGCAGGGTGGCGTTGATCTTGCCCCATTTGACATAGGGCCCATACCGGCCCGGCATCACCTGCACCGGCCCGCCGTCGGGATGTTCGCCCAGATCGCGCAGCGCCGTGGCCGGCGTGCTGCCGCGCGCGCCGCGGCTGGCCTTCTGCGCCAGCACCTCGACCGCGCGGTTCATGCCGATGGTGAACACCTCTTCGACATCGGGCAGGTTGGCGTATTTCGGCCCGTGCTTCACATAGGGCCCGAACCGGCCGATCCCGGCCTCGACCAGCGCGCCATCCTCGGGATGCGGGCCGATGGGGCGGGGCAGGGACAGCAGCGCCAGCGCGCGGGCAAGGTCGATGGTTTCCGGCGGCCAGCCCTTGGGCAGGCTCGCGCGCGGGGGTTTGGGCGTTTCCGCCGTCGCCTCGCCCTTCTGCACATAGGGGCCGAAGCGGCCGATGCGCAGCGTCACCGGCGTGCCGTCCTCGTCATGGCCCAGAACCTTGCCGTCGAGCGCCTGCACCGCGCCATCCTCGCCCCCGGGGGCGGACAGCGGCCGGGTATAACGGCATTCGGGATAGTTGCCGCAGCCGATGAAGGCCCCGCCGGACCGCGCGGTTTTCAGATGCAGCCTTCCCGCGCCGCAGACCGGGCAGGACCGCGGGTCCGACCCGTCCTCGCGCGGCGGGTAAAGATGGGGGGCGAGGAAATCGTCGATCGTGCTCAGCACCTCGCCGATGCGCAGATCGGCGGTTTCGGCGACGGCGGCGGAGAAATCGCGCCAGAACCGGGCCAGCACCTCCTTGTAATCCGCGCTGCCGGCGGACACGTCGTCGAGGTCGGTTTCCAGATCGGCGGTGAAGTCGTATTCGACGTAGCGGCGGAAATAGTTGGTCAGAAACGCCGTGACCAGCCGCCCCTTGTCCTCGGGGATCAGGCGGCTCTTGTCCTTGCGGACATATTCGCGGTCCTGGATGGTGGTGATCACGCTGGCATAGGTCGAGGGCCGGCCGATCCCCAACTCCTCCATCCGCTTGACCAGCGTCGCCTCGGTATAGCGCGGGGGGGGCTGGGTGAAATGCTGTTCGGGGGTGACGGCGCGCTTTTCGGCGGGTTCGCCCTGCATGATCTGGGGCAGGCGGGCGCCGTCCTCGTCATCCTCGTCGTCGCGGCCCTGTTCGTAGACGCGCAGGAACCCGTCGAACAGCACCACCTGCCCGGTGGCGCGCAGTTCCACCTGCCCGTCGGGGCTGGCGACATCCACCGTGGTCCGTTCCATCCGTGCCGCCGCCATCTGGCTGGCGATGGTGCGCTTCCAGATCAGATCGTAGAGCTTGCGCTGGTCATCCTCGGCCCGCAGTTTTTCCGGCGACAGCGACATGTCGGTGGGGCGGATGCATTCATGCGCCTCCTGCGCGTTCTTGGCCTTGTTCTTGTACATCCGCGGGCTGTCGGGGACGTAATTCGCGCCGAAACGGCTGCGGATCTCGTCGCGCGCGGCCATCACGGCCTCGGGCGCCATGTCGATGCCGTCGGTCCGCATGTAGGTGATGTGCCCGGCCTCGTAGAGCCGTTGCGCCGCCGACATGCAGGCCTTGGCGCCCATGCCGAACTTGCGGCTCGCCTCCTGTTGCAGGGTCGAGGTCATGAAGGGCGGCCAGGGGTTGCGGCTGGCGGGTTTCGATTCGACCGACTTCACCGCGAAGGGGCGCGAATGGATCGCCGCCACCGCCAGTTCCGCCGCCGCGGCATGCGGAATATCGAACTTTTCCAGCCGCTTGCCGCCCAGAACGGTCAGCCGCGCATCGTATTCCTGCCCCCGCGGCGTGGCGAGCCGCGCACCCACCGTCCAGTATTCGCGGGCGCGGAACGCCTCGATCTCCATCTCGCGTTCGACGATCAGGCGCAGGCAGACCGATTGCACCCGCCCCGCCGACCGCGCGCCCGGCAGCTTGCGCCACAGCACCGGCGACAGGGTGAAGCCCACCAGATAGTCCAGCGCCCGGCGCGCCAGATAGGCATCCACCAGATCCTGGTCGATCTCGCGCGGGTTGGCGATCGCCTCTGTCACCGCCGATTTGGTGATGGCGTTGAAGGCCACCCGCTGCACCGTCTTGCCCTTTTTCAGCGACGAGGCCAGCGCCTCGCGCAGATGCCACGAAATCGCCTCGCCCTCGCGGTCGGGGTCGGTGGCGAGGATCAGCCGGTCGTCGGATTTCAGCGCCTCGGCGATGGCGCGCACATGTTTCCTGCTTTCCGGCGCCACCTCCCAGGTCATGCCGAAATCGTGCTCGGGGTCGACCGACCCGTCCTTGGCCGGCAGGTCGCGCACATGGCCGTAAGAGGCCAGAACCGTGTAATCCGGGCCGAGATACTTGTTGATTGTCTTGGCCTTGGCGGGCGATTCGACGACGACGACGGGCATGGATCTTCCTCTGGCGCACCGGTGCGGCGGCGGGGCACCATGTGCGAAAGGCCGGCCGAATGTCAATCTCGCGGCGCTGCGGCATGATCCTGGACCCGCGACAGAAGCCCGCCGGGCGCGCGTTCGATGGCGCCGTCAAGCTCCAGCATCACCAGTTCGGGGGCCACGGCGGCGGCGGGCAGGGCAAGATCGCGGATCAGTTGATCCTCTGCCAGGGGCGCCGCGCCGAGCCGGTCGAGGATCGCGCGGTGCAGCGCCGCGGTTTCCGCCGCGGGCCGCGGCGGGGGGCCGGGCGGCACCCCGGGGGCAGTCGTCCTGCGCCCCCGCAGCACCGCCCCCGCCACCTCCGCCAGATGGCCGAGCGGCCGGCGGGGTTCGGGCGCCGTCGCCATCGGGGCCGCCCCCCGGTTCGCCCGCGCCGCCGCCAGCGCGGGGCCGAGCGCCTCGATCACGTCCTCCGCACCGCGCACCAGCACCGCGCCCTCGCGGATCAGCCGGTTACAGCCCGCCGCGCGCGCATCCACCGGATGGCCCGGCACCGCCATCACCTCGCGCCCCTGGTCGAGCGCGTTCTTCGCCGTGATCAGGCTGCCCGACCGTTCCGCCGCCTCCACCACCACGACGCCGAGCGCGATGCCCGAAACGATGCGGTTGCGCTGCGGGAAATGGCGGGCCTGCGGTTCCAGCCCCATCGGCTGTTCGGAAATCCGCGCCCCGCGCGTGCCGATGGTGTGGGTCAGCGCGGTGTTTTCCAGCGGATAGACCACATCCACCCCGCCCGCCTGCACCGCCACCGTTCCGCCCGACAGCGCCGCCTCATGCGCCGCCGCGTCGATGCCGCGCGCAAGGCCGGAAACCACCGCGATCCCGGCCTCCGCCAGTTCCGCCGCCAGCCGCCGCGCCATGCGCAGCCCCAGGCTCGACGCATTCCGCGCCCCCACCAGCGCCACCATCGGCCGGTGCAACAGCGCCGCATCGCCGATCAGCCACAGCACCGGGGGCGCATCGGGCAGGTCGGCCAGATCGGGGGGGTAGTGGGGGCTGCCGAAACAGACCATCCGCGCGCCTGCCCGCCGCGCGGCGGCCATTTCGGCGCGCGCCACGCCTTCGGGGCAGGGGCTGTAATCCTTCACGCCCGCCGCCTGGGCGACGCGGGGCAGGGCCTCCAGCGCCGCGGCGGCGGAACCATGTTCCCCCAGAAGCCGGTGAAAGGTCGTCGGCCCCACGCGGGAGGAGCGAATGAGACGCAGCCACGACAGTCTGTCTTCTTCCGTGGTGGGTGGGGTGAAGGGTGTGGGGGAGAAGAACAAACCCTTTTCCATCGCAACCTCGCCTCATTCGCAGGTCCGACATTGCGCCACAGATCGTTACCAACCGGTTAACCGCAAAAAGAATCTTCGCCGGAACCGAAAAAAACCTCGCGGCTTCATCTTGCCCGAAATACTCCGGGGGTCCGGGGGCTGGCCCCCGGCGCGCCGCGCGCCACGCCCGCGCGTTTCCGCTGGCCTTGGGGCGGGATTGTGGTAAGGTCTGGCCCGGATCCGGGCAAACCCGGGCGATCGAGGCAGTACGAACAGTTCAGGCGGCATCCCATGACGGAAATGGTTCATGGCAGCCTTCCCCTGCGGGTGGGCGAGCCGATTCTTCCCCGCTGGTGGCGGACGATCGACAAATGGTCGCTGACGGCGATCCTGCTGCTGTTCGGCATCGGGCTCCTGCTCGGCCTCGCGGCCTCGGTCCCCTTGGCGCAAAGCAACAACCTGCCGCGGTTCTACTATGTGGAACGGCAGGCGGCCTTCGGGGGCTTGGCGCTGGCGGTGATGCTGGGCTGTTCGATGCTGACCCCGCGGCAGATCCGGCGGCTCGGCGTGCTGGCCTTCGCGCTCGGCTTCGCGGCGCTGGCGGCGCTGCCCTTCTTCGGCACCGATTTCGGCAAGGGCGCGGTGCGGTGGTTCTCCTTCGGCTTCGCCTCGGTCCAGCCGTCGGAATTCCTCAAGCCCGGCTTCATCATCCTGTCGGCCTGGCTGATCGCCGCCGCGCAGGAAATCAACGGGCCCCCGGGGCGGCGCATCTCGCTGGCCGTGACCGGTGCGGTGGTGGGGCTTCTGGTGCTGCAACCCGATTTCGGGCAGGCGGCGCTGGTGCTGTTTTCCTGGATGGTGATGTATTTCATCGCCGGTGCGCCGATGCTGCTGATCGGCCTGCTGGTGGGGGTCGCGTTCTTCGGCGGCTTCATCGCCTATGGCGCGAGCGAGCATTTCGCCCGCCGCATCAACGGGTTCCTGTCGCCCGACATCGACCCGCGCACGCAGATCGGCTATGCCACCAATGCGATCCAGCAGGGCGGCTTCTTCGGCACCGGCGTGGGCGAGGGGCAGGTGAAATGGCAACTGCCCGATGCGCATACCGATTTCATCATCGCGGTCGCGGCAGAGGAATACGGCCTGATCCTCGTGCTGGCGGTCATCCTGCTCTATGGCGTGGTCGTCGTGCGGTCCTTCCTGCGGCTGATCCGGGAACGCGACCCGTTCACCCGGCTGGCGGGGGCGGGGCTGGCCTGTGTGTTCGGGGTGCAGGCGATGATCAACATGGGGGTCGCGGTGCGGCTTCTGCCCGCCAAGGGGATGACGCTGCCCTTCGTCAGCTACGGCGGGTCGTCCGTCATCGCGGCGGGGATCACGGTGGGGGCGCTGCTGGCGCTGACCCGGACCCGGCCGCAGGGCGAGATCGGCGACATCTTCCGGCGGGGGCGGTGATGGCGCCGCTGCTGCTGATCGCGGCGGGGGGGACGGGGGGCCACATGTTTCCCGCGCAGGCGCTGGCGGAAACCATGATCGCCCGCGGCTGGCGGGTGAAGCTGTCGACGGATGCGCGCGGCGCGCGCTATGCCGGGGGGTTTCCGGCACAGGTGGCGGTGGAACGGGTATCCTCGGCCACCTTCGCGCGCGGGGGCGCGCTGGCGCGGCTGGCGGTGGGGCCGCGGATCGCGGGCGGGGTGATCGCGGCGGCGGTGCGGATGCTGCGCGACCGGCCCGCGGTGGTGGTGGGGTTCGGCGGCTATCCCTCGATCCCGGCGCTGGCGGCGGCCACGCTTCTGCGCCTGCCGCGGATGATCCATGAACAGAACGGCATCCTCGGCCGGGTGAACGCGGCCTTCGCGCGCCGGGTGCAGGCGGTGGCCTGCGGCAGCTGGCCCACCGCGCTGCCCGACAGCGTGACCGGCATCCACACCGGCAACCCGGTGCGCGCCGCCGTGCTGGAACGCGCGGGCGCGCCCTATATTCCGCCCGGCGACTATCCGATGAGCCTCCTGGTCATCGGCGGCAGCCAGGGCGCGCGGATCCTGTCGGATGTGGTGCCCGCCGCCGTGGCCGCGCTGCCTGAAGGGCTGCGCGCCAACCTGCGCGTCGCCCATCAGGCCCGCGACGAGGATGCGGACCGCGCCGCCGCCGCCTATGCCGCCGCCGGCATCCGGGCGGACATCGCGCCCTTCTTCACCGACATTCCCCGCCGCCTGTCGGAGGCGCAACTGGTGATTTCCCGCGCCGGGGCCTCGTCCATCGCCGACATCGCGGCCATCGGGCGGCCCGCGATCCTGATCCCCTATGCCGCCGCCGCCGCCGACCACCAGACCGCCAATGCCCGCGGGCTGGTGGGGGCCGAGGCCGCGGTGATGATCCCCGAAAAGCTGCTTGACCCGGCCACGCTCTGCGCGCAAATGGCGGCGATACTGGGCAACCCCGCCGCGGCCGCACGGATGGCCGGCAATGCGCTGACGCAAGGCAAGCCCGACGCGGCCGAACGGCTGGCCGCCCTGGTCGAAGAACTGGCAGGAGATACCGCATGAACGCAGCCGCCACGAAGCTGCCGCTGGAGCTTGGCCCGATCCATTTCGTCGGCATCGGCGGCATCGGCATGTCGGGCATCGCCGAGGTGCTGATGACGCTCGGCTATCGCGTGCAGGGGTCGGATTCGAAGGCGTCGAAGATCACCGACCGGCTGGTCGCGCTCGGCGCCGAGGTGTTCGAGGGCCAGCGGGCGGAAAACCTGGGCGAGGCGGCGGTGGTGGTGATTTCCTCGGCCATCAAGAAGGGCAACCCGGAACTGGAAGAGGCGCGGCGGCGCAAGCTGCCGGTGGTGCGCCGGGCAGAGATGCTGGCCGAACTGATGCGGCTGAAATCGAACATCGCCATCGCCGGAACGCATGGCAAGACCACCACGACCACTCTGGTTGCAACATTGCTGGACAAGGGCGGGTTCGACCCCACGGTCATCAACGGCGGCGTGATCCATGCCTACGGGTCGAACGCGCGGGCGGGGGCAGGGGAATGGATGGTGGTCGAGGCCGATGAATCCGACGGCAGCTTCAACCGCCTGCCCGCGACCATCGCCATCGTCACCAACATCGACCCCGAACATATGGAACACTGGGGCAGTTTCGACGCGCTGCGCCGGGGTTTCTTCGATTTCGTGTCGAACATCCCCTTCTACGGCGTGGCCGTCTGCTGCACCGACCACGCGGAGGTGCAGGCGCTGGTGGGCCGCGTCACCGACCGGCGCATCATCACCTTCGGCTTCAACGCGCAGGCCGATGTGCGCGGGGTGAACCTGCGGTTCGAAAACGGCAAGGCGCAGTTCGACGTGCTGCTTCAGAACGAAGGCGAAGGTTCGATAATCGAAGGCTGCACCCTGCCGATGCCGGGCGATCACAACGTGTCGAACGCCCTTTCGGCCATCGCCGTCGCCCGCCACCTGGGCATGAAGAAGGCCGAGATCCGCGAGGCGCTGGCCGGTTTCGCCGGGGTCAACCGCCGTTTCACCAAGGTGGGCGAGGTTCTGGGCGGCGTCACCGTGATCGACGACTACGGCCACCACCCGGTGGAAATCGCCGCCGTGCTGCGTGCGGCGCGGCAGGCCGTGTCGGGCAGCCCCGGCGCGCGCGTCATCGCGGTGCACCAGCCGCACCGCTATTCGCGGCTGAGCCATCTGTTCGAGGATTTCTGCGCCTGTTTCAACGAGGCCGATGTCGTCGCCATCGCCGAGGTCTATGCCGCGGGCGAGGATCCGATCCCGGGCGCATCGCGCGACGATCTGGTGGCGGGGCTGATCGCCCATGGCCACCGCCACGCCCGCGCGATCCTGTCCGAGGACGATCTGTCGCGGCTGGTGCGCGAACAGGCGCGGCCCGGCGACATCGTGGTCTGCCTCGGCGCGGGCACGATTTCGGCCTGGGCGCAGGCGTTGCCCGACCGGCTGGCGGAAAGGGACGCGGCGTGATCGTGGCGGGCCTTCCGGTCTGCTTCTGGCTGGGTGCGGCCTGGATTCTGGCGGCGGCGGCGGTGCCTTTCCTGCCTGAATCGCGCCGCCGTCAGGTGGCGCTGGTTCTGGCCGTGATCGCGGTGCCGCTGGCGGGGCTGATCACCTGGCGGCACGGGCCGGTCTGGGGCCTGGGCGGGCTGGTGGCGGCGACAATCGCGCTCGGCCTGCCTTTGCGCCATGCGCTGCGCTGAACCGCCCCTTGCGGTGCCCCGGGCGCGGGGCTAGTCACGGCCCATGTCCATGCCTGCGCCCCTTTCCCTTCCCGCCGTCCGCGGCAGCCTGACCCCGGGCCGCCTGTTGGCCGATCTCACCTGGCTGCGCGTCGGCGGCCCGGCGGACTGGCTGTTCCAGCCGGCGGACGAGGCCGACCTGTGCGCCTTCCTCGCCGCGCTGCCCGCGGGGGTGCCGGTGTTCCCGATGGGTGTCGGCTCGAACCTCATCGTGCGCGACGGGGGGCTGCGGGCGGTGGTGATCCGTCTGGGGCGGGCGTTTTCCGGGCTGACGATCGCGGATGGCCGCGTCACCGCCGGGGCGGCGATGCTGGACGCCCATGTCGCCCGCAAGGCGGCAGAGGCGGGGCTGGATCTGGCCTTCCTGCGCACCATCCCCGGGTCCATCGGCGGCGCGGTGCGGATGAACGCGGGCTGCTATGGGCAATATACCGCCGATCATCTGGTATCCGTCCGCGCCGCGGCAAGGGACGGGCGGATCGTCACGCTGACCCGCGATGACCTGAACCCCCGCTACCGCCAGACCGACCTGCCTGAAGGCTGGGTGCTGCTGGACGCGACCTTCGCCCCCCCGCCGGGCGACCCCGAGGATCTGGCCGCGCGCATGGCGGATCAACTCGCCCGCCGCGACGCCAGCCAGCCGGTGAAGGACCGCAGCGCCGGATCCACCTTCCGCAACCCGGCCGGGTTTTCCAGCACCGGCCGCGCCGACGACGTGCACGACCTCAAGGCATGGAAGCTGATCCAGGACGCGGGCATGCAGGGCGCGCGGCGGGGCGGGGCGCAGATGTCGGAAAAACACGCCAATTTCCTCATCAACACCGGCGGCGCCACGGCGGCCGATCTGGAAGGGCTTGGCGAGGAAGTACGAAAAAGGGTTTTGCACCACAGCGGTATTTCGCTAGAGTGGGAAATCATGCGCGTCGGAGAGACGCGCGACTAACGGGGCGGCAACAGCCCCGGCAAGAGGCAGATCATGGCGGGCGTGTCGGGCAAGGCATCCGCCAGAGTGGCAGTGTTGATGGGTGGCCCTTCGTCTGAACGCGAGGTGTCGCTGTCGTCCGGGCGTGGATGCGCCGCCGCTCTGCGCGAGGCGGGATATGAGGTGATCGAGGTCGATGCCGGCCCCGATCTGGCCGAACGCCTGCGTGCGATCGCCCCCGATGTGGCCTTCAACGCCCTTCATGGCCGGTGGGGCGAGGATGGCTGCGTGCAGGGCCTGCTGGAATGGCTGCGCATTCCCTATACGCATTCGGGCGTGCTGGCCTCGGCGCTCGCCATGGACAAGACCCGCGCGAAAGAGGTGCTGCGCGCCGCCGGCCTGCCGGTGGCGGCGGGGGTGATGGCGTCCGCGGCAGAGGTGCGCACCCGCCACGTCCTGCCGCCCCCCTATGTGGTCAAGCCGAACAACGAAGGGTCGTCGGTCGGCGTCTATATCGTGCATGACGCCGCGAACGCCCCCCCCGCGCTGTCCGCCGACATGCCCGACATGGTGATGGTCGAGGCCTATGCCCCGGGGCGCGAACTGACGGTGACGGTGATGGGCGACCGCGCGCTCTGCGTCACCGACATCGTGACCGAGGGCTGGTACGACTACGACGCCAAATACCGCCCCGGCGGATCGCACCATGTGCTGCCCGCCGACCTGCCGGCGGACATCACCGCCGCCTGTCTGGACATGGCGCTGCGCGCGCATCGCGCGCTTGGTTGCGGGGGGCTGTCGCGCACCGATTTCCGGTGGGACGCGCCGCGCGGGCTGGACGGGCTGGTGGTGCTGGAACTGAACACCCAGCCGGGGATGACGCCCACGTCGCTGTCGCCCGAACAGGCGGCGCATTGCGGCATCGGCTTTCCCGAACTGGTGCGCTGGATGGTGGAGGACGCGCGTTGCGACCGCTGAGGCAGACCCGGATAGAGCCCCCCCTGCGCCGCGATCCGGCCGCGCGCCGCGACCCCGCGCCCTCGCGGTGGGCCTACCGGATGCAGCGGCTGTGGCTGACGCCCTTGTTCCGCGTGCTGGTGCGGGTGGGTCTGCCGGCCTTCCTGATCGCCTTCTTCGGCGGCGTCTGGCTGGCCGATGCCGACCGGCGCGCCTCTTTCGCGGGCATGTTCACCGACATGCGCGACGCGATCCAGAGCCGGCCGGAGTTCATGGTGCGGCTGGTGGCCATCGAGGGCGCCTCGCCGGTGCTGGCCGAAAGCATCCGCCGCGCGCTGGCGCTCGACCTGCCGAAATCCTCGTTCGACATCGACATGGCGGCGGCGCATGCGCAGGTGACGGCCTTCGACGCCGTGAAGGCGGCGGATCTGCGCATCCAGCCGGGCGGGGTGTTGCAGGTCAACGTGACCGAACGCCTGCCCGCCGTGGTCTGGCGCAGCGCCGAGGGGCTGTGGCTGCTGGACGCCGAGGGCCACCGCGTCGCCGCGATCACCGCCCGCGCCCTGCGCGCCGACCTGCCGCTGATCACCGGGGAAGGGGCGGACCGGGCGGTGCCCGAGGCGCTGGCGCTGGTCGCCGCCGCGGGGCCCCTGCTGCCCCGCCTGCGCGGGCTGGTGCGGTTCGGCGAGCGGCGGTGGGACGTGGTGCTGGACCGCGACCAGCGCCTTCTGCTGCCCGCCGCCAACCCCGTGCGCGCGCTGGAACGCGCCATCGCGCTGGATCAGGCGCAGGGCCTGCTGGCGCGCGATCTTGTCGCCATCGACCTGCGCCATGCACAGCGCCCCACGCTGCGTCTGACCCCGCGCGCCGCCGCCGAACTGCGCGGCGCCCCCATGGAAGAGACCGGAAAGGCCCGCCTATGACAGACTTGTACCAGTCCCAACGCGCGATGCGCCAGATGCGCAAGGCGGCGATGCAGCGCGGCGTCGTCGCGGTGCTCGATGTCGGGTCGTCCAAGATCGCCTGCCTGATCCTGCGCTTCGACGGGCCCGAGCGCAGCCATGCAGAGGACGGCGTGGGCCCGATGGCCGGGCAGTCGCAGTTCCATGTCATCGGCCGGGCCATCACCCGGTCGCGCGGCGTGCGCTTCGGCGAGGTCGATGCGATGCACGAAACCGAACGCGCCATCCGCACCGTGCTGCAATCGGCGCAAAAGAACGCGGGCCAAAGGGTGGATCACGTCATCGCCTGCCTGTCGGGCGCGCGGCCGCGCAGCTATGGGCTGGCGGGCGAACACCATCTGGCCGACAGCGTGGTCACGGAACAGGACATCGCCCGCGTTCTGGCCGCCTGCGCCATGCCCGATCTGGGCGAGGGGCGCGAGGTGCTGCACGCCCATCCGGTCAACTTCGCGCTCGACCACCGTTCGGGCCTGTCGGACCCGCGCGGGCAGATCGGGCACCGGCTGACCTGCGACATGCACCTGCTGACGGTCGAGGCGACGGCGGTGGAATGCCTGCTGCATTGCCTCAAACGCTGCGATCTGGAGGTGGCGGGCATCGCCTCCTCGGCGTACGCCGCGGGGCTGGCGAGCCTGGTGGAGGATGAACAGGAACTCGGCGCCGCCTGCATCGACATGGGCGGCGGCGCGACCGGCATTTCCATCTTCATGAAGAAACACATGATCTTCGCCGACAGTGTGCGCATGGGCGGCGATCACGTGACCTCGGACATCGCCAAGGGCCTTCAGGTATCCGAAACCGTGGCCGAACGGATCAAGACCATCCACGGCGGCGTGCACGCCACCGGCATGGACGACCGCGAGCGGATCGAACTGGGCGGCGACAGCGGCGACTGGGAAAAGGACCGCCGGTCCATCAGCCGCACCGAACTGATCGGCATCATGCGTCCCCGCGTGGAAGAGATCCTCGAAGAGGTCCGCGTGCGGCTGGATGCGGCGGGGTTCGAACATCTTCCCAGCCAGCAGATCGTGCTGACGGGGGGGACGAGCCTCATTCCCGGGCTCGACGGGCTGGCGGCGCGGATCCTGGGCCAGCGGGTGCGGCTTGGGCGTCCGCTGCGGTTGCAGGGCCTGCCACAGGTGGCGACGGATGCGCCTTTCGCCAGCACGGTGGGGCTGTGCCTCTTTGCCGCGCATCCGCAGGACGAATGGTGGGATTTCGAGATCCCGGTGGAACGCTACCCGGCGCGGTCGCTCAAACGGGCCCTGCGCTGGTTCAAGGACAACTGGTAGACGCAATATCCGGTAGGTTCGGCGAAATACCGCTGGTGCGTTCACGGTTTCCGCAATATTTGGGGGCGTCTTGTGTTTTTTTCGTGACGCAATGCGCCTCTGTGGATAGAATCGGGCGTAACTTGGGGCCGAAACACAGGGCCGGGGCAACCAGAGGCAGGCGGACAGAGCAATGGCATTGAACTTCATCATGAATACCGGGTCCGACGATCTGAAACCCCGGATCACCGTTTTCGGCGTCGGCGGCGCGGGCGGCAACGCCGTCAACAACATGATCGACAAGCAGCTGGACGGGGTGGAGTTCGTCGTCGCCAACACCGATGCGCAGGCGTTGCAGCAAAGCCGCGCGGCGCACAAGGTGCAACTGGGCGTCAAAGTGACCGAAGGGCTCGGCGCGGGCGCCAAGCCGGAAATCGGCGCCGCCGCGGCCGAAGAGTCGATCGAGACCATCATCGACCATCTGGCCGGCGCGCATATGTGTTTCATCACCGCCGGCATGGGCGGCGGCACCGGCACCGGCGCCGCGCCGATCATCGCGCAGGCGGCACGCGAACTGGGTGTGCTGACCGTGGGCGTGGTCACGAAACCCTTCCAGTTCGAGGGCTCCAAACGCATGCGGCAGGCCGAAGAGGGCGTTGAATCGCTCCAGAAGGTCGTCGACACGCTGATCATCATCCCCAACCAGAACCTGTTCCGGCTGGCGAACGAACGCACCACCTTCACCGAAGCCTTCGCGATGGCCGACGACGTTCTGTATCAGGGCGTCAAGGGCGTGACCGACCTCATGGTGCGGCCGGGCCTCATCAACCTCGACTTCGCGGACGTGCGTTCGGTGATGGACGAGATGGGCAAGGCCATGATGGGCACCGGCGAGGCCGAGGGCGACGATCGCGCCAAGCAGGCCGCGCAGAAGGCCATCGCCAACCCGCTGCTGGATGAAATCAGCCTGCACGGCGCGCGCGGGGTGCTGATCAACATCACCGGCGGCTACGACCTGACCCTGTTCGAACTGGACGAGGCCGCGAACGAGATCCGCGAGAAGGTGGACCCCAACGCGAACATCATCGTCGGCTCGACGCTCGACACGGAAATGGAAGGCCGCATCCGGGTGTCGGTGGTGGCCACCGGGATCGACGTCGCGGCGTCCGCGTCGCCGGCCGAACCGCGCGCGGAACAGCGTCTGGCCGCCGCGGCCTCTGCCGTCCAGCGCCAGATGGCGCCCCCCGCGCCGCAGCCCCGCGTCGCGGCCCCCGCGCCGGTGCAGCAGCAGCCCGCGCCCGCACCGCAACCCGCGCCCCAGCCGGTGCAGCACCAACCGCAGGCCGCCGCCCCGCGCCCGGCCCCCGCGCCGCAGCCGCAGCCGGCGGACCTTTTCGCCGCGCACGATCCCCTTGCGCCGCTGGAAGAGGAATTCCTGCCCGAACTGATCGACGACCTGGACGCGGGCGACCTGCCGCCCCCCGCCTATCGCCCGCAGCCGCAGGCCGCCCACCAGCCCCGCCCTGTCCCGAACGCCGAGATCGAGCGCGAGGCCGCAGCCTTCGTCGCCCCGCAGCGCCGCCCCGCCGGCACCCCCTCGCCCGAGGCGATGGACCGGCTGCGCGCTGCCGTGAACAAGAACCCCGGCATGCGCCAGGGCACGCCCGCACCCGCGCAGCACGCGCCGCAGCACCAGCCCGCCGCCGCCCGCGGCGGCGTGGCAGAGGAACGCCCGCGCTTCGGGCTCGGCTCGCTCATCAACCGCATGGCGGGCCATATCGCGGAACCCGAACGGGGCGCCGCCCCGGCACCGGCCCCGCGCCACCAGCCGCCGGTAACGCAATACGACGACGAACAGGATCACGAACAAGACCGGATCGACGTTCCGGCCTTCCTCCGCCGTCAGGCGAACTGATCCCCGCGTTAACGTGGGTAAAGGCCGGGCTTGCCCGGCTTTTTTCTTTTCTGTCAAAGGGTTGCACCTTGCTGCCATCCCCCTGTTACACAGCGTTGCAATCTGTGAGTTGAGATATGGGCCCCGTGAAACTACCTCGT
The DNA here is from genome assembly GCF_031432425.1 of Ruixingdingia sedimenti. Classification (NCBI taxonomy): domain Bacteria; kingdom Pseudomonadati; phylum Pseudomonadota; class Alphaproteobacteria; order Rhodobacterales; family Paracoccaceae; genus Ruixingdingia; species Ruixingdingia sedimenti. The sequence goes on from NZ_JAVKPH010000004.1 coordinate 98,972, forward strand.
TCCTGCGGGTCCGGGGGGACCTGTCAGGTAAAGAGGTTCTGACGTGCAGAATACCTTGTCAGCAGCGGTCACATTCGAGGGGGTCGGCCTTCATTCCGGCGCCCCGGTGCGCATGACGGTGCATCCTGCGCCCGCCGATCACGGCATCCGCTTCGTCCGCACCGATCTCGGCGGGGCCGAGATCCCGGCGCGGTGGGATGTGGTGGTCCCGTCGAAGCTCTGCACCCTCGTCGGCGCGGCGGACGGGCCTTCGGTGTCCACCATCGAACATGTGATGGCCGCGCTTGCCGGCTGCGGCATCCACAACGCGCGCATCGCCATCGACGGGCCCGAGGTGCCGATCCTCGACGGCAGCGCCGAACCCTTCGTCAAGGGCTTCATCGAAACCGGCGTCGTGGGGCAGGGCGTGCCCGTCCGCGCGCTGCGCATCCTCGCCCCCGTCGAGGTGCGCGAGGGCGAGGCCTGGGCCCGCCTGGAACCCGCCGGCATGCTGGAAATCGACTTCCGCATCGACTTTGCCGACCGGGTGATCGGCCGGCAGGAAAAGCGGCTGAACATGTCCAACGGCGCCTTCGTGCGCGAACTGTCCGACAGCCGGACCTTCGTGCGCAACGCCGATGTCGAGGCGCTGCGCGCCAATGGCCTCGCCCTTGGCGGCACGCTGGAAAACGCCGTGGTGGTCGAGGGCGAACGGGTGCTGAGCCCGGGCGGCCTGCGCCATGCCGACGAACCCGTGCGCCACAAGATGCTGGACGCGCTTGGCGATCTGGCGCTGGCGGGGGGGCCGATCCTCGGCCGCTATACCGGCTCGCGCGCGGGCCATGCGCTGACCAACCGGCTGCTGCGGGCGCTGTTCGCGCAGCCCGGCGCCTGGGAATGGGTCGATTGCGGGTTTTCCACCGGCCGCAAACTGCCCGGCGCCGGCGTCACCCGCGCCGACCTGCGCGCCGCGGGCTGACCGCCCGCGCGAAAGGCGTTTTGCGCCCCGGATTTTTCTGTGCTAACGAAACGGCAGCAAAGGCGGTGCAGGCCCCGGCGGGGACCCAAGCCCCGCCGATCCGGGGCCGTAGGCAGGAGCAGGCAGGACATGACGGGCGGCAGGACAGCGGCGGGGCGGATCGGCATGGTGCTGGCGCTCGCCATTCTCGCGGGCTGTAGCACGCAGAAGGAACGCCAGGCCGCGCTGGAAACCCTGTCTGCCGAGGAAATCTACCAGCTTGGCGAGAACGCGCTGGAAACCCGCCCGCGGCGCGAGGATGCGTCGAACTATTTCGCCGAGGTCGAACGGCTCTATCCCTATTCTGCCTGGGCCAAGCGCGCGCTGATCATGCAGACCTATGCGCTGCACAAGCGCAAGGCCTATGAAGAGGCGCGCGGCGCGGCGCAACGTTTCCTCGACCTTTACCCGGGCGACGAGGACGCGGCCTATGCCCAGTATCTGCTGGCGATTTCATACTACGACCAGATCGAGGATGTGGGCCGCGACCAGGGCCTGACCTTCCAGGCGTTGCAGGCCCTGCGCGATGTGATCGAACGCTATCCCGACAGCGAATATGCGCGATCCGCGATCCTCAAGTTCGACCTCGCCTTCGACCATCTGGCCGGCAAGGAAATGGAGATCGGCCGCTATTACCTGCGGCGCGGCCATTACACCTCGGCGATCAACCGCTTCCGCATCGTGGTGCAGGAATTCCAGAGCACGACCCACACCGCCGAGGCGCTGCACCGGCTGGTCGAGGCGTATCTGGCGCTCGGCCTGACGGAAGAGGCGCGCACCGCCGCCGCGATCCTGGGCCACAACTACCGCTCCAGCCCGTTCTACGACGACAGCCACCGCCTGCTGACCGGGCGCGGCCTGTCGCCCGAGGCGGTGGGCGACAGCTGGCTGCGGCAGGTCTACCGGCAGACGCTGCGCGGCGAATGGCTGTGACCGGGGCGGGCCGCGCGACCGGGTGATGCCATGCTGCGCACGCTGAGCATCCGCGACATGCTGCTGATCGACCGGCTGGAACTCGACTTCCACCCCGGGCTCAACGTGCTGACCGGGGAAACCGGGGCGGGCAAGTCGATCCTGCTGGACTGTCTGGGATTCGTGCTCGGCTGGCGGGGCAGGGCGGATCTGGCGCGCGCGGGCGCCGCGCAGGGCGAGGTGACGGCCGTGTTCGACCTGCCCCCCGGCCATGCCGCCCGCGCGGTGCTGGCAGAAGCCGGGATCGAGGCCGAGGACGAATTGATCCTGCGCCGCATCGCCAGCGCCGAGGGGCGCAAGACCGCCTGGGTCAACGACCGCCGGGCGGGGGCAGAGGTGCTGCGCGCGCTGTCGGATGTGCTGGTGGAACTGCACGGCCAACAGGACGACCGCGGGTTGCTGAACCCCCGCGGCCATCGCGCGTTGCTGGATGCCTTTGCCGGGGCGGGCCCGGCGCTGGCCGCCACCCGCGCCGCCTGGCGCGCGCAATCCGCCGCCCGCGCCGCGCTGGCCGGGGCAGAGGCGCAGATCGCCGCCGCCCGCGCCGAAGAGGAATATCTGCGCCACGCGGTGGGCGAACTCGACAGGCTCGACCCGCAGCCGGGCGAGGAAGCAGCCCTCGACATCCGCCGCCGCCAGATGCAGGGCGCGGCGCGCATCCGCGAGGATGTGGCCCGGGCGGCGCAGGCGCTGTCGGATCAGGGGGCCGAGGCGCTGATGACCGATGCCCGCCGCTGGCTGGAAGGCGCCGCCGACCGCGCCGAGGGCGCGCTGGAGCCGCCGCTGGCCGCCCTGGGACGTGCACTTGTCGAACTTTCCGATGCGCAGGCGGGGGTGGAATCCGCCCTCGACTTGCTGGATTTCGACCCCGCCGCGCTGGAGGCCGCCGAGGAACGCCTGTTCGCCATCCGTGCCGCCGCGCGCAAGCATCAGGTCGCGCCCGACGATCTGGGCGGCTTTGCCGAGGGGCTGCGGGCGCGGCTGCGGGCGCTGGATGCGGGGGTCGAGGGGCTGGCGGATCTGGAACGCGACCTGAACCGCGCCGAGGCCGCCTATGCCGAGGCTGCCGCCGCCCTCACCGCGCTGCGGACAGAGGCGGCGGGGCGGCTGGATGCCGCGATGGCCGTCGAACTGCCGCCCCTGAAGCTCGACCGCGCGCGGTTCGAGACGGCGGTGAGCCCGGGCGAACCGGGGCCCGAGGGCGCGGATGCGGTGGCCTTCACCGTGGCCACCAACCCCGGCGCGCCCGCCGGGGCGCTGGACCGCATCGCCTCGGGGGGCGAGCTGTCGCGGTTCCTGCTGGCGCTGAAGGTCTGCCTGACGCAGGGCACCACCGGGCTGACGCTGATCTTCGACGAAATCGACCGCGGCGTGGGCGGGGCCACCGCCGATGCGGTGGGCCGGCGGCTGCGCGCGCTTGGCGACGGGGCGCAGGTGCTGGTGGTGACGCACAGCCCGCAGGTGGCCGCACTCGGCGCGCATCACTGGCGGGTGGAAAAGCGCGTGGCGGGCGAGGTCACGACCTCGACCGTGATCACGCTCGACGCACAGGCGCGGGTGGACGAGGTGGCGCGGATGATTTCCGGCGATACGGTGACAGAAGCCGCGCGCGAGGCCGCCCGCGCCCTGCTGGCGGGCTGACGCGCCTCAGGCCGCCGCCAGCGCCGCGATGATCGCCCCGAATTCGGCCGCCTTCAGCGAGGCGCCGCCCACCAGCGCGCCATCGACTTCCCGAAGTGCAAAGATCGCCGCCGCGTTGCCGGGCTTGACCGACCCGCCGTAAAGCAGCCGCACCGCCTGCGCCCCGGGGCCGAGCCGCCCCGCCAGATGCGCGCGCAGATGGGCGTGGACCTCGGCGATCTGGTCCGGCGTGGGCGTGCGGCCGCTGCCGATGGCCCAGACGGGCTCATAGGCCACCACCAGCCGCCCCGCCGGCAATCCGTCGGGGATCGCGCCCCGCGCCTGCCTGTCGATCACCGCCAGCGTTTCGCCCGCGTCCCTTTCGGCCGCGGTCTCGCCCAGGCAGATCACCGGCACCAGCCCCGCCGCCACCGCCGCACGCGCCTTGGCGGCGATCTGTGCATCGGACTCGCCATGATCGGCGCGGCGTTCGGAATGACCGAGGATCACATGGCTCGCCCCCGCCTCGGCCAGCATGGCGGCGGAAATGTCGCCGGTATGCGCGCCCGCGGGTTCGGCATGGCAATCCTGCCCGCCGATGGCGATCCGCCCGCCCGCCGCCTGCGCCATGCGGTGGATCAGCGTCGCCGGCGGGCAGATCAGCACCTCGGGCCCCGCGCCCTGGGCGGGCAGGGCGGCGATCAGCGCCGCGACCTCGGCCAGATCGGCCCCCGTGCCATGCATCTTCCAGTTTCCGGCGGCAAGCTTGCGGCGCATGCAGATCCCCTCTGTCAAACCGCGACAGGCATAGAGCATCGGCGCGCGAAGGGAAACCCGCCGGGGGGCATCGCGGGCGCAGAGCGCAGGGCCGGGGGCCAGCCCCCGGACCCCCGGAGTATTTTCGGCAAGATGAAGCCGCCCGCCTTCTTGACCTGAAGGCCGCCCGCATCTTCAGGCTGGCCCAAATATCCCGAGGATCCGGGGGCTGGCCCCCGGCCCTGTCCTCGCCACAGGCGAAACCGGCAGGGTCAGGCCCCCTCGCCCGCATCCTCGCGGAACTTGATCGATTCCCCGCAGCCGCAGCTTTCGACCACATTGGGGTTGCGGAAGCGGAAGCCCGCCTCGAGCATCGAGGTCTCGTAATCGATTTCGGTGCCGATCAGGAACATCTGCGCCATCGGCGCGATCAGCACCCGCGCGCCGTCCTGTTCCACCACCTCGTCGAGCGGGTTCACCTCGGACACATAGTCCATCGTGTATTCCATGCCCGCGCAGCCGCCCTTCTTGACGCCGATGCGCAGGCCCTCGGCCCCCTGGCGTTCCATCAGCCGGCGGATCTGGGTGATGGCGGCGGGGGTCAGGGTGACGGCCTGTCTTCCGGGAATGCCGAACATGGGGTGCCTCACATGAAGCCGAGTTCGAGTTTCGCCTCGTCCGACATCATGTCCATCCCCCAGGGCGGGTCGAAGGTCATGCGCACGTCGACCTGCTTGACGCCGGGCAGGGGCTCGACCGCATCGGCGACCCAGCCGGGCATCTCGCCCGCCACGGGACAGCCGGGGGCGGTCAGGGTCATGACGATCTCCACCGCGTTCTCGGGGCCGATCTCGATCGTGTAGACCAGTCCGAGGTCGAAGATGTTGACCGGGATTTCCGGGTCATAGACGGTGCGGCAGGCTTCGACGATGCTGTCGTAGAGCGGATGGTCGGTCGTGGACGGGCGGATGAGGGGCGCGCCCTCGACCGGATGGGTGGTCTCTGTGTGCATCTGCTGTCGTCCCGCTGTGTTCCTGACCGATTATATAGGAAACCCGCCCGCCGGGGTCCAGTGCCGCGGGGTCGCGCCATGAAGGCTTGGCATTTCCCGCGATTGGCCTATCAAGGCCGCCAAAGGCGCAGGGGGCGGGCATGACGGGAACTTTCGGCTTTCGGGTGCAGGCGGTGGACGGGCGCGCGCGCACCGGCGTGATCGAGACGCCGCGCGGCGCGATCCGCACGCCGGCCTTCATGCCGGTGGGCACGGCGGGCACCGTCAAGGCGATGCTGCCCGAATCGGTCCGCGCCACGGGGGCCGACATCCTTCTGGGCAACACCTATCACCTGATGCTGCGCCCCGGGGCCGAACGGATCGCGCGGTTGGGGGGCCTGCATCGTTTCATGAACTGGGACCGCCCGATCCTGACCGATTCGGGCGGGTTCCAGGTGATGAGCCTCGCCGCCCTGCGCAAGCTGACCGAGGAGGGGGTGCGGTTCGCGAGCCATATCGACGGTTCCAGACACCTGCTGACGCCCGAACGCAGCATGGAGATCCAGCGGCTTCTGGGCTCCGACATCGTGATGTGTTTCGACGAATGCCCCGCACTGCCCGCGACGGAAGGGGAGGTCGCGGCCTCGATGCGGCTGTCGATGCGGTGGGCGCAGCGTTCGCGCGACGCCTTCGGCGACCGGCCGGGGCATGCGCTGTTCGGGATCATGCAGGGCGGGGTAACGCCCGAACTGCGCGAGGAATCGGCGGCGGCGCTGCGCGCCATCGGCTTCGACGGCTATGCCGTGGGCGGGCTGGCGGTGGGCGAGGGGCAGGCGGCGATGTTCGGGGTGCTGGACTATGCGCCGGGTTTCCTGCCTGCGGACAAGCCGCGCTATCTGATGGGCGTGGGCAAGCCCGACGATATCGTGGGCGCGGTCGAACGCGGCATCGACATGATGGATTGCGTGCTGCCTTCGCGTTCGGGCCGCACCGGGCAGGCCTGGACGCGGCGGGGGCAGGTGAACATCAAGAACGCCCGCCACCAGGACGACCCCCGCCCGCTGGACGAACACTGCACCTGCCCGGCCTGCCGCAACTATTCGCGCGCCTATCTGCACCATGTGGTCCGGTCGGGCGAGATCATCGCCTCGATGCTGCTGACCTGGCACAACCTGCATTATTATCAGGAACTGATGGCCGGCCTGCGCGAGGCCGTCGCGGCGGGGCGGCTGGCGGGTTTCGTGGCCGATTTCCACGCCGCGCGGGCCGAGGGCGACATCGCGCCGCTATAGACGGATGCCGCGGGCGGGCTTGACCGCGCCCGCCGCCCCTGCCATCCCGGATGCCATGACCGCGATCGCCTTCCGCCCCGCCACGATCGACGACCTGCCCGCCATCGTCGCGCTGCTGGCCGATGACGGTCTGGGGCGGGGGCGCGAGGATGCGGGGATGCCGCTGAACCCCCGCTACCTTGCCGCCTTCGCCGCGATGGCGGCGGACCCCAACCAGATGCAGGTGGTTGCCGTGGCGGATGATGCGGTGGTGGGCACGATGCAACTGAGCTTCATCCCCGGCCTGTCGCGCCTCGGCGCCTGGCGGGGGCAGATCGAGGGCGTGCGCATCGCCGCCGGACAGCGCGGCGCGGGGCTGGGGCGGGCGATGTTCCTCTGGGCCATCGAACGGTGCCGCGAACGGGGCTGCGATCTGGTGCAACTGACCACCGACCGCAGCCGCGCCGATGCGCACCGGTTCTACGAGGGGCTCGGCTTCGAGGGCAGCCATCTGGGCTACAAGCTGCGGCTCGGCTGAGCGCGCAGGCCGCGGCGTGTTGCGCCTTCGCCCGGCGGCGGTGCGGGGGGAGAGGGCGGTGGCCTCCGGCGGGGATATTTATGGACAGAAAGTGAACAGGGCTCTCCTTCCCCGAGGGGGCGCAACGTCCGCCTTCAGGCTGGATCCAGATATCCCCGCCGGAGGCTCCTGCCCCTGGCACCGGGCCGGCGGCCGGGGGGCGCTGCCCGTGCCACAGGCCGGGCGCGATTGCGCGCGCCCCCTTGCATCGGCCCGGCGCCCCGGCCAAGGTCGCCCGGCGAGGGGGGGGCCGGGAGGGGTCATGCGCATCGGGATCGTCTGTCTGGTGCTCGGCTATGTGCTGAGCCAGTTCTATCGCGCCTTCCTGGCCGTTCTGGCCCCCGCGCTCGCCGCCGATCTGGGGACGACCGAGGCGGTGCTGGCCGATGCGGTGGGCATCTGGTTCCTGGCCTTCGCGGCGATGCAGATCCCGGTGGGATGGGCGCTCGACCGGGTGGGGCCGCGGCGGACGGCGGCGGTGTTGCTGGGATTTTGCAGCGGGGGCGGGGCGCTGCTTTTCGCCGCGGCGCAGGGGCCCGGCGCGATCCTGCTGGCGATGGCGCTGATCGGGATCGGCTGCGCGCCGGTGCTGATGTCGTCCTATTACATCTTCGCGCGCATGTACCGCCCGGCGGTTTTCGGCACGCTGGCGGGCGTGGTGATCGGGGTCGGCTCGCTCGGCAATCTCGGGGCGGCGCTGCCCCTGTCGCTGGCGGCCGAGGCCTTCGGCTGGCGTGGGACGGTGGCGGGGCTGGCGGTGGTGACGCTGGCGGTGGCGGCGGCGATCCTGGTTTTCGTGCAGGATCCGCCGCGCGTGGCGCCGAACCCGGCGGCCGGGTCGCTCGGGTCCGTGCTGCGCAACCCCGCGCTGTGGCTAATCCTGCTGATGATGCTGGTGGTCAATGTCCCGGGGTCGGGCATCCGCGGTCTCTGGATCGGGCCCTATTTCGCGCAGGTGCACGGGCTCGACAGCGCCGCGATCGGCATGGTGACGCTGGCGATGGGGCTGGCGATGGTGGCGGGCAGTTTCGCCTATGGGCCGCTCGACCGGCTGTTCCGCACGCGCAAGGGGGTGGTGCTGGCGGGCAACCTGCTGATGGTCGCCTGTCTGCTGGTGCTCTGGTATCACGCCGAGGCCGGGGTCTGGGCGGCGCTGGTGATGATCGCCGGGGTGGGGTTCTTCGGCATGTCCTTCCCGGTCATCATGTCGCACGGGCGCGCGCTGTTCCCGCCGCATCTGGTGGGGCGGGGGGTGACGCTGCTCAACCTCTTCGGCATCGGGGGGGTGGGGCTGTTCCAGATGGTGTCGGGCCGGGTGCATGCCGTGGCGCTGGCGGGCGGGGCGACGCCCGCGGCCGCCTATGGCGCGGTCTTCGGTTTCTTCGCGCTGGTGACGCTGGCGGGCTGCGCCGCCTATCTGTTCAGCGCCGACCGTACCGACTGATCCCGGGGGGGGGGCGGTACGATGCCCCTTTCCCCCCGCGCGCCTTTGCGCTATGCCCCCCCGGTCCGTGCTGAAGGAGGCCATGATGGGCTACAGGGTCGTCGTCGCGGGGGCCACGGGGAACGTGGGCCGCGAAATGCTGAACATCCTCGCAGAACGCGAGTTCCCGGTGGACGAGATCGCGGTGCTTGCATCGCGCCGCTCGATCGGCACCGAGGTGAGCTTTGGCGACAAGACCCTGAAGACCAAGGATATCGAGACCTTCGATTTCACCGGCTGGGACATCGCGCTGTTCGCCATCGGGTCGGGCCCGACCAAGGAATACGCGCCGCGCGCCGCCGCCGCGGGCTGTGTGGTGATCGACAACTCGTCGCTTTACCGCTATGACCCCGATGTGCCGCTGATCGTGCCCGAGGTGAATGCCGAGGCGATCCACGGCTATTCCAAGAAGAACATCATCGCCAACCCCAACTGTTCCACCGCGCAGATGGTGGTGGCGCTGAAGCCGATCCATGACCGGGCGAAGATCAAGCGGGTGGTGGTCTCGACCTATCAGTCCGTGTCCGGCACCGGCAAGGCGGCCATCGACGAGCTGTGGAACCAGACCAAGGGCCTTTATGTCCCCGGGCAGGAGGTCGCGCCCGAGGTCTATCCGAAACAGATCGCCTTCAACGTCATCCCCCATATCGACGTGTTCCTCGACAGCGGCGACACGAAGGAAGAATGGAAGATGGCGGCCGAGACGAAGAAGATCCTCGACCCCGCGATCAAGGTCACGGCCACCTGCGTGCGGGTGCCGGTGTTCGTCGGCCATTCGGAATCGATCAATATCGAGACCGAGGATTTCCTCGACTGGGAAGAGGCGACCGACATCCTGCGCGAGGCGCCGGGGATCCTCGTCGTCGACAAGCGCGAACCGGGCGGCTATGTCACCCCCATCGAATGCGTGGGCGAATATGCGACCTATGTCAGCCGCATCCGGCAGGACGCCACGATCGAGAACGGCCTGAACCTGTGGTGCGTCAGCGACAACCTGCGCAAGGGCGCGGCGCTGAACGCGGTGCAGATCGCCGAGGTTCTGGGCAACCGGGTGCTGAAAAAGGGCTGATCCCGCAAGGGGATGCTGAGGAAGGGCCGGGTTTTCCGGCCCTTTTTTCATGCCCGGCGCCGAAAATTTTTCGTCGAAAAAGTTTCTTCCCCCGCGGTGCGATCCCGGCGGCTTGCCAGCCCCGCATCCCCGGCCCTAGGCTGGCCCCGCCCGCAACCGGAGGTCCGCCCATGCGCCGCATCCTTGTCCTTGCCGCCGTACTGGCCCTGCCGCAGATGGCGCAGGCCGACCGTATCGCCGCCGCCAGTCGGGTGGTGGCGGTCACGCTCTATCCGCAGGGGGCAGAGGTCACGCGCGAGGTGCGCGCGCAGGTGCCGGCGGGCCGCCACAGCCTGCTGGTCAGCGACCTGCCCGCGGGCGTTCCTGCGCAGACGCTGCGGCTGGCGCCGGGCGAGGGGCTGGCGCTTGGCGGGCATGCCCTGCGCAGCGGGCGGCTCGCCCCCCGCGATCTGCCCGACAGCCCGGAACGGACCGCTGCCAAGGCGGGGCTGGAGGCGGCAGAGGCGGCCGAACGCACCGCCCGCACCGCGCTTGCCGCCGTCGAGGCGCGGGTGGAGGCGGCCGAGGCGCAGGTCGCCTTTCTGCGCGCCGCCAAGCCCGAGGCGGCGACGCCCGAGGCGCTGGCGGCGCTGACCGCCACGCTCGGCGAACAGATGCTCGCCGCCCGCAGTGCCGCGCTGGCCGCGGCGCCCGACCTGCACGCCGCCCGCACCGCGCTGGACAAGGCCGAACGCGCCAGTGCCGATGCCCGCGCGGCGCTCGACGCGCTGGCGCGGCCTGACGGCGATTATGCCACGCTCGACCTTGCCGTGACCGCTGCGCAGGCGGTGGAGGCGGTGCTGCGCGTCACCCATATGGTGCCCGATGCCGGCTGGCGGCCGGTCTATGACCTGCGGCTCGACCGCGCGGGGGCGGGGGCCTCGGTCACGCTCGACCGTGGCGCGCTGGTCTGGCAGGGCAGCGGCGAGGACTGGGCGGACGTCGCGCTGACGCTTTCCACCGCCCGGCCCGCCGAAGGGGCCGCGCCCGCCGACCTCTGGCCCGACCTGCGCCGCATCCGCCCCGAAGGCCGCCCCGCGGCCGATACCCGCCGCGGCGCCGGTGGTGCGATGATGGAGGCCGCGCCGATGCCCGCCCCCGCGCCCGAAATGGCCGCCATGCCCGTGCAGGACGGCGAGGTGCTGGTCTACCGTTATCCCGAACCCGCCGACCTGGCGACGGGGGTGGAGGATCTGCGCCTGTCGCTCGGCCCTCTGCCGCTGTCGGCGCGGATCGAGGCCCGCGCCGTGCCGCGCCATGATGCCACCGCCTTTCTGGTCGCCCATGTCACCAATACCAGCGACGAAATCATTCTGCCCGGCACGGCCTTCCTGTTGCGCGGGCCGGTGATGGTGGGGCAGCACGGCCTCGGCCTTCTGGCCCCGGGGATGGAGGCCGAGATCGCCTTCGGCCCCATCGACGGGCTGCGGCTGAAGCGCGAGATGCCGCAGCGGGCCGAGGGCGACCGGGGCCTTTTGTCGTCCTCGCGCGAACGCGAGGAGGTGGCGGTGATGACGGTGGAAAACCTGACGGACGAGGCATGGCCGGTGCGGCTGATCGACCAGGTGCCCTATTCGGAACAGGAGGACCTGAAGATCGCCTTCACCGCCGACCCCCCGCCCACGCAAACGGATGTGGAGGGAAGGCGCGGGATCCTCGCCTGGGATTTCGACCTCGCCCCGGGCGCAACGCGGCAGGTCCGGCTGGCGCACAGCCTGCGCTGGCCTGCGGGGATGGTGTTGGACTGAGGGGGATAACTGCCGCACCGCTCTGATTGGCGAAGGCGCGTGCCTTCGCCATATCCTGCGGTCGGAGCTGCCCCGGCCAGCGCCCGCCCCGCCCATGGCGGGCGCTTCTCGCCCGCCGGGGCAGGCGCTGGCCTACCCGTTATTCCCGGTATCACCGCCCCTGCGGCACCGCCGCGCGAACGGGCGGGGGAAACGCGATGCGTTTCCTGATCCCGCCCGGTCCGAACGGTGGCGGAATAGCTGGATGTTCAGATCGAAAACGACGTCCCGCAGCCGCAGGACGATGTGGCATTGGGGTTTTCCACCACGAAACGCGCGCCGATCAGCTCGTCGGTGAAGTCGATCACCGCCCCCGCCAGAAACGGCAGCGACACGGAATCGACCAGCACCTTCAACCCCTCCTTTTCCAGCACCAGATCGTCCGGCGCCGGATCGTCGAGCTTGATGTCGTAGTGGAACCCCGAACAGCCCCCGCCCTCGACGGCGACGCGCAGGGGGCGCGACTGTCCGGTCGCTTCGGCGATTTCCGCCAGCCGGGCGAAGGCGCGGTCGGTCACGTGGGGGGGCAGTGTCAGTGTCATGGCGGAAAGCCGTATCATTTCCGGTATCCGCACAATATAGGTTTGCCCCGCCGGAACGACAAGGAGATGCCGATGCGCGCACCCTATGCCTGCGACCCCGCCGCCAGCCGCGGGCGGCGCTACCCCGAGGGGCTGAGCACCTTCCGCAGCCCCTTCCAGCGCGACCGCGACCGGATCATCCATTCGTCGGCCTTCCGGCGGCTGAAACACAAGACGCAGGTCTTCGTGGAACACGAGGGCGACTATTACCGCACCCGCCTGACCCATTCGATCGAGGTGGCGCAGGTGGCGCGCACGCTGGCGGGGGTTCTGGGCCTCGACACCGATCTGGCAGAGGCGATCGCGCTGGCCCATGACCTCGGCCACACCCCCTTCGGCCATACGGGCGAGGATGCGCTGGCCGAACTGATGGCGCCCTATGGCGGGTTCGACCACAACGCGCAGGCGCTGCGGATCGTGACGCGGCTGGAACGGCATTATGCCGAATTCGACGGGCTGAACCTGACATGGGAAACGCTGGAAGGCATCGCCAAGCACAACGGCCCCCTGACGGGTCCCCTCGCCGATCCGAAACATGCCGGCCCCCTGCCGTATGCGCTGGCCGAGGTGAACGCCGAATGGGATCTGGACCTGTCCACCTTCGCCAGCGCCGAGGCGCAGGTGGCCGCCATCGCCGATGACGTCGCCTATTCGCACCACGATCTGCACGACGGCCTGCGGTCGGGCCTTTTCGACGAGGACGACCTGATGGGCCTGCCCGTCACCGGCCCCGCCTTCGCCGAGGTCGACCGGCTCTACCCCGGGTTGGAACGCATGCGGCGGCGGCACGAGGCGCTGCGGCGCGTGTTCGGGCGGATGGTCGAGGATGTGATCGCGGTGGCCAAGAACCGGCTGGAGGCCGCGCAGCCGCGCAGCGTGGACGACATCCGTGCGATGGAAGGCACGGTGATCCGCTTTTCCAAACCGCTCTATCAGGAACTCAAGGCGATCCGCGCCTTCCTGTTCCAGCGGATGTACCGCGCGCCCTCGGTCATGCGCGAACGCGCGCGGGTGACGGCGGTGGTGCGCGACCTGTTCCCGCTGTTCATGGCGCGCCCCGACCTGCTGCCCGACGAATGGCGCGCCGATGTGGCCCGCGCGGGGGATGAAACCGCGCTGGCCCGCGTGGTGGCCGATTACGTGGCGGGCATGACCGACCGTTTCGCCTTGCAGGAACATGCGCGGCTGACGGGCGGGTAAGTCCCGCCGCCGGTCAGTCCGCCGGTACGGTGTCCAGCTCGAACTGCAGGATCGCCGGGGCGGGGCCCGAGGGCGCAGGGGCGGACAGCGCCACCACCGCCCGCGTCGTGGTGCCGAAACCCGCCTCGCGCAGCGCCGCATCCAGCCCCCGCGGGCCCCGCGCGCTGCGCGTCAGGTCCAGCGCCTCTTGCGCCATGAAGGTCAGATCCTCCACCGCGCTGCCGCGTTCGGCAGGCGTCAGGATCATCACCAGCCGGTCGCGGCCGAAGGCGGCGTCGGTGATGCGGAACAGCCCCTGTTGCAGCCGGTCGCCGGGGTGGAGCCGCTGCGGCGGAAAGGCGGTGATCGCATAGTCCGACCCGACATAGAGGATGTTGATGTCCACCGGCCGGTCGGTGTGGTTCACGGCCTCCATATGCACTTCGTCGTCGGGGATCAGGCGGGGCACGCCGCCGCCGGGCAGGGGGGCCAGCGCCACCGCCCCGGCGGGCCGCGTCAGCAACCGCGCCTCGACATCCAGCGCGCCGTCGCCTGCCAGCCCCGCGCCCAGTTTCATCAGGTTGATCGCCCGCGCCATATGGGTGATCGTGTCGGCCATGGTCGCGGCCAGCGCATCGGTATCCTTGTCGGCGGTGGATACCGAGGGCGTGCGCGCCAGTGCCTCGCGGTCCACCAGCCCCGTCGCGGGCAGTACCCAGACGGCATCGGGCCGCGGGCTGTCGGGGATCACGGCAAGGCGCAGATCGGCGTCCGCCCCCGGGTCCACCAGCCGGATGCGCGCGCCCAGAAGCCCGTCTTGGGCGATGCGTCCGGCGGCGGCGCGCATGGCGGCGGCGGGGGGGCTGTCGCCTTCGGGCAGCGCGACGGCAAGCGAGAAATCCATCTCGGCGGCCGTCTTGCGCAGCTGCACCCCGCGCGGCAGGTCGGCGGGCGGCGCCATCCCCGCATGCGCCACCGGCACCGCGCGGGCGGTGAAAGTGTCGGCCGCCGTCACCTGCACATAGCCGAGTGCTGCGCCCAGCGGATCGGCGGCAGAGGCCATGACGGCCAGAAGGCTGCCCTCGCCCAACCCGTGCAGGCGGCCCGCGGGCAGGGTCAGTTCAGCCCCGTCGGCCACCGCCGGCCATTGCGACACGCGCGGCGCGGGGTCGGCGGAAAAGACCACCGCGTCCAGATCGCCTTCGAACAGCGGCGTGGACCGGGCGAGGTTCTGGACGGCGTATTTGCGCAGCACCTCCTGCGCGACCTGCCGGTAGGTCGCGCCGGGATATTCGGCCAGCGTCTCGAACAGGGTATGGGTAAAGACGCCAAGCGGCATGCGCCCCGGCTGGCCGCGCGGCAGGTTCTTTTCCGGCGTCGTCTCGTTCGTCTGCGCGGCGAAAAAGGCGATCAGGCGGCCCGATCCGGCGGCCAGCGGCACCGGCGGTTCCGCGGGTGCGCGGGGGTCGGCTGCAGCGGCGGCGGGCAGGGCGCGGCTCGCCCCTTCCAGCGCATCCTCGGGGATGCCGAGCGCCGAGGGCGGCAGTTGCCGCGCGCGCACCTCTTCCTCGCCCGAGGGCGCGGCGCGGGTGGCGGTGCCGGAATGGCAGGCGTCGAACACCACCCAGACATCCGCGCCCTTCGCCCGCAACCCGTCGAGCATCTGCCCGATCTCGTCATCCACCAGCGCGTTTTCCACATGGGCCACGCTGTCGTTCCAGGGGCCGATGTCGACGGGCAGGAACAATTCGTCCAGCCCGTCCAGTTCGCTTGCCGGGTCCGCCGCCGGGGCCTGGCTGCCGTGGCCGGAAAAATGCAGGTAGACGAAATCGCCGGGCTGCACCCGCGCGGTCAGATCCGCCACCGCCTGACGGATGGCGGCCAGCGTCGGCGCCGTGGCCCCCGGCTGGCCATCGGCCAGAACGGTGACGTTTTCGGGCGCAAAGGGCACCGGCGCGGCGGTGGTCAGATAGCGTTGCACCAGCGCGACATCATTTGTCGGACCTTTCAGCCAGAACGCCTCTGCCAGATTGGGATATTGCGATGCGCCGACCAGCAGCGCGTGATTGTCGCGCGCGGCGGCGGGCAGGGCGGCGGGCAGGGCGAAAAGCGCCAGCGCGGCGGAAAGGATCAGGCGGCGGGGCATCGGCGACTCCTGCTCAGTTGGTCATCAGCGCATAGTCCGACCGCATGCGGCCACGGTTTTCCACGCGCAGGGTGAAGCGGCCGGTTTCGGCGGGCCGCCAGCCGCAATAGGCGATATGGCTCTTGTCGGTGTCCGAACAGACCAGCCGGCCGCGGTCGTCCTCGACATAAAGCTGCATGTCGGTGGGCTTTTTCGCCTCGACATAGACCTCGGCATATTCGCCGCCGCGAAAGTCGATATGCTCGTAAAGGTCGGCCTTGCCCGGCGACAGGGCGGCGATGCCGTAGATCGGGCCCGACAGCACGCCCTTGTCGGCCTCTGCCCGCGTATCCTCGATCAGCCCGGCGATCAGCGGATCGCCCGGGGCCAGCGCGGCGGCGGCATCCAGCATCGCCCGCCAGTCCAGCGGCGCGCCGCCCTCGGGCGCCTCGGGCGCGGCGGGGGCGGGGCCGCCGGGCGCGGGGGCGATGGTCTTGCGCAGCCGCGCCGCCGCCAGCACCAGCAGCGCGTCGCCCGCTGCCTGCCCGGCGGCGTAAAGGCGCGCCGACAGTTCCGCCCGGCGCAGGGGCGACAGGTCGGGTTCGGCCGCCAGCGGCGTCGCGGCCAGCATCAGCGCAAGGGCGGCGGGGCGAAGGAAGGGCGGCATCGGGGCTCCGGGTCCTGGGCGATGGGGGCAGGATGCGGCGGCGCGGGCCATCCGTCCAGCGGCGAATCTCGGGTGACGGGTTTTGTCACGTGATCCCCCGCGCCCCGCCCCCTAGCCTGCGGGCCAGAGACATCGAGGAGGCCCGGATGCGTGCCACGACCCTGACGACCCCCTTCCTGCGCCCTTTTGCGGGCGTGCTGATCGCGCTGGCGCTGCTGACCGCGCTGGCCGCCCTGCCGGCCCGCGCGGGGGCTGCCGCGCTCGACCGCGTGGTGGCGGCGACGCTGGTGGTGCGTTCCGCCGACCCCGAGGCGCGGTTTCTGGGTTCCGCCTTCGTCTGGGGCGACGGGGGGCTGGCGCTGACCAACGCGCATGTGGTGGGCGAGGCGGCAGAGGTCCGCATCATCCACCACGACGGGCGGGTGGAGATCGCCGAAGTGCTGGTGCGCGACCCGGTGCGCGACATCGCGGTCATCGCGCTCGGCCCCGGCGCCGCGCCCGGGCTGGTGGCGGGGCCTGCGCCGCAGCTTGGCCAGACCGTCTATGCCGTGGGCGCGCCGCTGGAGATCGCCTCCACCCTGACGCAGGGCATGGTGTCGGCGATGGCGCGGCAGGTGGAACCGGCGGTGCCGATCCGCATGATCCAGCATGACGCGGCGGTGAACCCGGGATCCTCGGGCGGGCCGCTGGTGGATGCGCAAGGCCGTCTGGTCGGCATGAACAGCCGCATCGCCGACGGCTCGCGCTTCTACGCCGGGATTTCCTATGCGATCCCGGCGGCGGATCTGGACCGGCTGGTGCCGCTGATGCTGTCCGGCGAACTGCCCGCGGTGCCGCAACTGGGCCTGCGCGGGCGCGAGGTGACGGGGCGCATCGCGGCGGCGCTCGGGATGGATCCGGGCGGCGTGCTGGTCGATCATGTGGCGGCGGGCGGGCTTGCGGCGCGGGCCGGGCTGCGGCCGGGCGACGTGATCCTTGCGGTGGACGGCGCGGCGGTGGCGGCGCCGGGCGATCTGGCCTTTGCCGTGGATGCGGCGCTGGCCGCGGGGCGCGCGCGGGTGACGCTGCGCCGCGGCGGCCAGCCGCTGGCGCTGGTGATGGACCTTGCGCCCCGGCCGATGGAACTGGCCGGCGTCAGCCGCGGCGGGGCGGCGGTGCAGAAGGTGCAGGGCTACGACCTCGCCCGCATGGGGATAGAGATCGACGACACCGGCCGCGTGACCCGCGTCACCGACAACAGCCCGGCGCGCAATGCGGGGCTGTCCATCGGCGACCGGGTGGTGACGGTGGACGGCCGCCCCTTCGGCGATGCCGCGGCGCTGCGTGCGGCGGTGCATAGGGCCGCCGTGCTGCTGCTGGTGCGCCGGTCGGACGGGTCCACCCTGCATGTGCTGCTCGACCCCTGGGAAAGCCGGACCCGGTTCCGCCCGGTGGGGGGCGCGAATGTGCTTGACCCCGCCGTGGTGGTGTTCTGACATGGCGGCGGAGTGTGCCATGCCCGACCCCGCCGACCCCCTGATCCTGATCATCGAGGATGACGCCGAGACCGCCGCCGCCGTGGCCGCCATCGCCCGGGGGCTGGGCACGCGCGTGGCGCTGGCCGCCACGCTGGCCGAGGGGCTGGCGGCGGCGCGGGCCGGGGATCCGGCGGTGATCGTGCTCGACCGCATGTTGCCCGGCGGCGACGGGATCGCGGCGCTGGCGGCGCTGCGGGCGGGCGGATCGACCGCGCTGGTGCTGGTGCTGTCGGCCCTGGGCCGCGCCGCGAACCGGGTGGAGGGGTTGGAACGGGGCGCGGACGACTACCTCGCCAAGCCGTTCGAGCCTGACGAGCTGCGCGCCCGGCTGCGCGCGCTGCTGCGGCGGGGGCAGATGCAGGTTCTGGACAACGATCTGATCGCCTTCGGGGATGTGGAAATCCGGCTGAAGGCGCGCACGGTGCATGTGGGCACGCGGCATGTGCCGGTGTCGCCCCGCGAATTCGCGCTGGTGGTCCATTTCGCCCGCCACGCCGGGCAGGTGGTGACGCGGATGCAGTTGCTGGAAACTGTGTGGAACCTGCATTTCGACCCCCAGACCAATGTGGTGGACGTGCATGTGGGCCGGCTGCGCCGCAAGCTGGAACAGGCTGCCGGGCGCCCCCTGATCCTGACCGCGCGGGGGGAAGGCTATGTCTTTTTCCCCGTCCCCGCGGTGGAGGGCGCGTGAGCCTGCCGCGCGCCACCTTGCGGCTGGCGGCGCTGGTGGCGGCGGCGGTGGCGGTGCTGTCGCTGGCGGGGATGGCGCTGCAATACCGGCTGGTGGCGGACCGGCTGCACGCGGGGCAGGTGGCGCTGCTGGCGGCGGATATGGAGGGGCTCGGCGCGCTTTACGACCAGCGGCGGATCATCGCGCTGCGGCAGGCGATAGACTACCGGCTGGCCGCCGGGGGGCCGGGGCTGCTGCTGTTGCTGGGCAAGCAGGGGCAGGTGCTGGCCGGAAACCTTGCGGAGTGGCCCGGAGGGGTGCCGCGGACGGCGGCGGGCTTCACGCCAGAGGGGGCGGCGGTTTTTACCGTCGACGGCGCACGCCATCTGGGCGTGGCGCGCGACCTGCCGGGGGGCTTTGCGCTGCTGGTCGCCCATCCGCTGGCGGCGGCGGATGCCACGCTCGCCGCCCTGCGCCGGGGGATCGCGGGGATCGCGCTGGCGATGCTGGCGGCGGGGGCGGCGGTGGGCTGGCTGGCCGCGCGGCGGATCATGGCACGCATCCGGGCGATCAACGCGCTGGCCGACCGGGTGGCGGCGGGGGATCTGGATGCCCGCCTGCCGGGGCCGCGTGCGGGCGACGAATTCGGCCTGCTGGAAACCCATGTCCATGCCATGCTGGACCGCATCGGCAACCTCAACCGCGCGACGCACCGCCTGTCCGACACCATCGCGCACGAACTGCGCACGCCGCTGAACCGGATGCTGCAAAAGCTGACCCGTATCGCGGGGCAGGAAACGGTGGTGGATGACCTGCGCGCCGAAATGCGCGCCACCATCCGCATCTTCGACAGCCTGCTGGACATCAGCCGGGCAGAGGCCGACGCAGGCGCGGGCGGGCTGGTGCCGGTGGACCTGTCGGCATTGGCGGCCGAGGTCTGGGATCTATACGAACCGTTGGCAGAGGACAGGGGCCTGACCCCCGCCGCCGAGATCGCCCCGGACCTGTGGATCTTGGGCGACCGCACCCTGATCGCGCAGGCGCTGGCGAACCTGCTGGACAATGCGGTGAAGTTCTGCCGCCCCGGCGACGCCCTGCGCCTGACGCTGCGGGCCGAGGGCGGGCGGCAGGTGCTGGCGCTGGCCGATACCGGCCCCGGCATGCCCGCCGACCTGCGCGCCACGGCGCTGGACCGCTTCACCCGCGCCGGCCGCGACCGGGCGGTGGCGGGCCACGGGCTCGGCCTCGCGCTGGTGCGCGCGATCGCGGTGCGGCATGGCGCGCGGCTGGAGTTGCCCCCGGTGGCGCAGGGGTTTGCGGTGGAAATCGGCTGGCCCCCGCTGCCGCCCGAGGCGCGGGGCTGAACATCAAAATTTTTCGTCCGAAAAATTTTGGCGCCCCACCCGGTCAGGGGGTTTGTGACGTGGCGGCAGGCGCTAAGCTGCCGCCCGTCGCATTGCCCCGAATCCGCCCCATGATCCGTTCCCTGACCCTCGCGGCCCTCGGCCTTCTGGCCGCCTGTTCGGCGGTCAATGCGCCCATCAACCGGGCGCTGCACGACGGCGCCAACCCGCCGCTGGTCGACCCCGCCCCGGGCCCGCCGGGCGAGGACGAGCTTTACGTGGGCCTTGCCTTTTCCGGCGGGGGCATGCGGGCATCGGCCTTCGCCTATGGCATGGCAGAGGCTTTGCGCGAGGCGCCCACCGGCACGCCCAACGGGTTGCTGGACAATGTGCGGCTGGTGTCCGGCGTGTCCGGCGGGTCGGTGACGGCGGCGCAACTGGGGCTTCACGGGCCTGCGGGGCTGCGGGGCTATCGCGAACGGTATCTGGTCACGGATGCCGAAACATACATGGCCAATTCGCCCCTGAACCCGCTGACCATCGTCCGGGGCCTGTCGGGGGGCGCGAACGGGCGGGCCACCTTCGCGCGTTATCTGGACGAAACGCTCTACCACGGGGCGACCTTCGGCGACCTGCGCGCGCGCTCGCGGGTCAAGACCTGGATCAACGCCACCGACATGGCGAACCGCACGCCGTTTCTGTTCTCGCCCGAAACCTTCGACGCGCTCTGTTCCGACCTGTCGTCCCTGCCGCTGTCAGAGGCGGTCGCCGCCTCTGCCGCCTTCCCGCTGGTGTTCTCGCCCATCGTGCTGGAGGCGCATCAGGGCGAATGCGCCTATGCCGAACCCGACTGGCTGACCGCCGCGCGCCACAACCCCGAGGCGACGGCGGCGATGCGCGCCCATGCCCGCGCGCTGGAAAGCTATGCCGACCCGGCGGCGGTGAAATACGTCAAACTGCTCGACGGCGGGATCACCGACAATTTCGGCACCACCGGGCTTGCCGTCGAACGCGCCCGCGCGCGGGCCGCCTATGCGCCCATGACCCCGGCAGAGGCCGTGCGGCTCAAGCGGCTTCTGTTCCTCGTCGCCAATGCGGGGGTGGAGGTCGATTACGGCTGGACGCAGAAGATCCCCGGCCCCGGCGGCGCGCAACTGGCGATGTCGATCGCCGGGGCCTCGCTCGGCGCCGCGACGCGGGCGGGCTATGACGCGATGCGGGGCGAGTTGCGCCGCTGGCAGGAGGATCTGGTGGAATGGCGCTGCGCCCTGCCGCCGGCAGAGGTGCGCCGGCTGCGCGGCACCGCCGCGGGCTGGGATTGCCGCGACGTGAAGCTGTTCGTGGGCGAGGTGTCGTTCGAGGGGCTGGACCCCGAGGCGCGCAAGGCGCTCAACGCCATTCCCACGCGGCTGCGGCTGACCCCCGATCAGGTGGACAGGGTGATCGCGGCCGGGCGCGCCGCCACCCGGGCCAGCGCGGAGTTCAACGGCTTTCTCCACAGTTTCGGGGGCGATGCGGTGGCCGAACGCATGGCCGCGCAGGGCGGGCGGCGGATCGCGCCGGCGCGGACCGTCGCGGTGACGCCGTGACCGGGGCCGCCCGCACCGGAGTTTTTCGGATGGAAAATTCTGGCGCCCTCTCCCCCCGATGGATGACAAGCGCCGTCATCCGCCCCATACCCCCTGTCCGAAGGGTTGCGCGGTTTTCCGCCGCCCCTATCCTGCGGGCCATGATCCACCGTCTTGCCGCCGCCCTGATGCTGACCTGCCTCGCCGCGCCGCTGCACGCGGAAACCCTGCGCGCGCTGCTGGTGGGGGTGGGGGTCTATGCCAATCTGCCCGGCGCCGACCTGAAGGGCCCGGAAAACGATGTCCGGCTGATGGCCGAGGTGCTGATGGCCCGCGGCGCGGACCCCGCGGCGATCACCGTGCTGACCACCGATCCCACCGGCCTGCCCGCGGGCGTGGCGACGGGCGCGCCCACGCGCGATGCGATCCTTGCGGCGCTGGATGCGCTGGCCGTGGCCTCGGGCCCCGGGGATCTGGCCTTTTTCCATTTCTCGGGCCACGGCAGCCAGGCCCCCGACCGGGACGGCGACGAGATGGGGGGCTATGACGAGATCCTGCTGCCCATGGATGCCGCGGGCTGGAAGGGCGCGATCGGCGCGGTGGAAAACGCGATTGTGGACGATGAATTGCAGCCGCGCCTGCAGGCGGTGCTCGACCGCGGGGCGCGGCTGGTGGGGGTGATCGACGCCTGCCATTCCGCCACCGGCTTTCGCGCGCTCGGGGGGGCAGGGGCGGCGCGCGTGCTGAGGCCCGCGCAACTGGGCATCCCCGACGATGCGCCGGTCGCCGCCGCCACCGCCCCGCGCCCGCCGGTCACGGGGGAGTTCGTGTTCCTCTATGCCGCGCAATCCGACCAGCGCGCGTTCGAATATCCGCTGGCAGAGGGGCAGGGCTGGTACGGCGCCTTCACCCGGCAACTGGCGGCGGTGCTGCTGGCCGCGCCGCAGGCGACATGGGGTCAGGTGCTGGCCGAGGTGCGCGACACGATGCAGCGCGGATCCGCCGTGCAGACCCCGGATGGCGAGGGCCCGATGCTGGACGCCCCGGTTTTCGGCACCCCCGTGTTCGGCGCCAGCGCGGGCGCGCGGCGGATCGGCTTTGCCGGCGGGCGGTTGCAGGCGGGCCTGCTGTGGGGCCTGACCGAGGGGACCGAGGTTGCGCTCTATCCTTCCGCCACCGCAGGGGAGCCGGTCGCGCGGGCGCGGCTGGCCCGGTTGACGGCGACCACGGCGGCGCTGGTGGCCGAACCCGGCCAGACCCTGCCGCAGGCGGGGCAGGCGGAAGTCACCGCCCCCGCCCCGCCCCCGCCGCTGCGCCTGCGCCCGATGGAACCGGACGGCGCGGGCGACTGGCCCGACCTGCTGGCCGCGGCGGTGGAGGCGGGGCTGGCCGACTGGGCGCTGGCAGAGGCCGATCTGGTTCCCGTCGCGCTGCCGGGCGGGGGACTGGCCTTCGCCGGGTCGGACGGGGTGCTGGATGCGGCAGGCCCCGGTGCCTCGCCCCGGGTGGACCCCGGCCCGGGCGCGGCCGACCGGCTGGCGGTGCTGCTGGCCGATGCCGGCCATGCCCTGCGGCTGCGCGCGGCGCTTGGCAGCGCGCAGGGGGCGGCGCGCGGCTTTGCCATCGGCGGCCCGCCGCTGGCGCTGGCTGTCGACCGCCGCCCCGGCGCGCCCGGCCCGCAGGGCTGCGGCCCCGCGACCGGCGCCCCCGCCCCCGTCGACCCGGCCAAGGGCGTGGCGGCCTGTGACGAGCTGTGGCTGACGCTGTCCAACCGTTCCGGCAAGGCGCAGGACGTGACGCTGTTCTATCTCGACCGCGACTGGCGGCTGACGGTGCTCTGGCCGCAGGGGGGGCTGTCGAACCGCATCGCGCGGGGCGAATCCGCCCGTGTCGGGCTGCGCGTCGAATCCCCCGACGGGCGCGCCGCGGCGGAGGAGATCCTCGCCGTTGCCGTCGCCGCAGGGGACATGGCGCCGCGCACCGACCTGTCGCATCTGGCCGAACCGGGCGCCAGCCGCGCCCTGGGATCCGCCGATGGCCTTGCCGCTGCGCTGGACCGGCTGATGGACCCCGCCGCCAGCCGCACGCTGGCCGCACCGAAACTGACTCCCTTCACCGTCCTGCGCCAGCCTGTGCGGCTGCTGGCGCCGGCCCGACCCTGATCGCACCACCGGAGGACCGCCGATGAAAACCCCCTCTCTTGCCACCGCGCTCGCGCTGGCCCTTGCGCTGCCCGCCGCGGCGCAAACCCCCGCCTTCGCCCCGCCAGAGGCATCCGCCGCCGCGGCCTCGCCCTTCGCCTATGCCAAAAGCGGGCGCAAGAAGGCCCATCTGGCCGAGGTCGAGGCCAAGGGCGAGGCCGGCCGCGTCATCGGCGGCGAACCCGCGCCCGACGGCGCCTGGCCCTGGCAGGTGGCGCTGATGATCACCGGCGAACCCGTGGGCCCCGATGCGCAGTTCTGCGGCGGTACGCTTTTGCTCGACACCTGGGTGCTGACGGCGGCGCATTGCGTGCATATGGCCGACGAGGACGGCACCTACGCCGACCTGCCGCCCGGGGCGATCACCGTGCTGGCGGGGTCCAACACGCTTGCCCCGAAACAGGGCGATCTGGTGCCGGTGCGGGGGATCTACCGCCACCCCGGCTATGTCGGCACGGCCTTCGACAACGACATCGCGCTGATCCGGCTGGCCCGCGCGCCGAACACGGACTATGCGACGATCAAGGTGCCCGATGCCGAATTCGGCGACATGCTCGACCAGCCCGGGGTGACGACGATCGTCACCGGATGGGGCCTTGTCGAGGGGGGCGACCACCCCGCCGACATGCGCCAGGCCGAGATCCAGATGATGTCGCGCGACCTGTGCAACCAGGCGATGCTGGAGGCGCGGGCGGCCGAGGCGGTGAAGGGCTTCGCCTATGCCGCGCAGGTGTTCGGCTTCACCGAGGACGGCGCGCAATCGGCGTGGGAAGAGTTCATCGCGCGCGTGCCGCTGCCGATGTCGGAAAACATGCTGTGTTCGGGCACGTTCGAGGGCGGCCGCACCGCCTGCCAGGGCGATAGCGGCGGGCCGCTGGTGGTGCCGCTCGACGACGGCAGCTATGTGCAGGCGGGTGTGGTCAGCTGGGGCCTCGCCGCGGGCCCGGAAAACCGCTGCGCCGAGGATGCGCTGTTCTCGGCCTATACGCGGGTGTCGAACTACCTGCCCTGGCTGGAACAGACCATCGCCCAGGCCCGCTGAGGGATGCCCGCCGGCGGTCGCGCCGGTGGCAAGGACAGCGCCGGGGGCTTCGCGCCCCCGGACCCCCGCGGGATATTTGTGGACAGAAAATGTTGCAGGCGGCCCCGTCGCCCGGTGGTGGTGCGGGTGGAACCTGCGGGCGCCTCCGGCGGGGATATCTGGGTCCAGCCTGAAGAGCGGCACGCTCTTATGACGGAAAACGCGCCCTGCCTTTCACCGTGGGACAAATATCCCGGGGGTCCGGGGGCTGGCCCCCGGCGCCGACCGCAGGGCCGGGCGCAGGCGAAAGGCCCGGGGCGGCGCGCCCGGGGCCCCTGCCGCCTCTCCGGCAGGTCAGTTGGTCATCAGGTAATAGCTGTTGCGCGTGCGGCCGTTGTTTTCCACCAGTACGTTGAAGTTGCCGTTCCAGATCGGCACCCAGCTGCAATACACCTTGTCGGAATAGCTCACGTCATAGCAGATCGTGTTGCCGTTCTCGTCCGTGACCAGCACGTCGAGGTTGGAATCGCCGTCGCCGACGATGGCGATTTCGGCCAGCACGCCGCCGTAGTAGGGGATCTGGTAGACGTCGGAATAGCCCCCCGGCAGGCGGCTGAGTTCGCGCACCGCGCCGCCGATGCGGCCGCGGCTGCCTTCGGCCTCGGCATCCTCGATCAGGGCCAGAAGCGCGTCGTCGCCCGCGGCCAGTTCGCGCGCCTTGGCGAACATGTCGGCGGCCTCGGCGGGAAGATCCGCGACATCGGGCTCTTCTCCGGCCGGGGCGCCCTCGATCGGTTGCTGCGTGACCTCGCGCTTGCCGTCCTCGGCGGTGACGCCCGCGGCCAGCCGCGCCGCTGCCAGCACCGTCAGCGCGTCGTCCCTGGCCACGCCCGTGGCGTAGAGCTGCTGCGCCAGCGCCGCCTGCGCCACGGCGCTTTCGGTGGCCTGCGTCGCGGGGCCCGCGTTCGGGCCCGACTGGTCCTGCGCCAGCGCCGTGCCGGCAAGTGCTGCCAGCGCCGAGGTGGCGAGGGCGCGGCGCAATGCTGTGATCGTCATGCTGTCACCTGTCGAATGGGGGCCCGCGGGCCGGTGGGCGCAGTGTGGCATTGCGGCTGCCGTCGGGGAAGGGTGCATCGCGTGAAAAATGCCGTCATCGGGTGCCTCGGGGCGGGGCTTCCGGCGCGCGCGCGGGCGGGGTAGGAAGGCGGCATGGCCTATACCCTCGCCTCTTTGCCGCAGCTGCTGTCGCACGGGTTCGACAGCGTGATCGACGTGCGTTCGCCCGCCGAATGGGCCGACGACCATCTGCCCGGCGCGGTGAACCTGCCGGTGCTGGACGATGCCGAACGCGCCCGGGTCGGCACGATCTACAAGCAGGTAAGCCCGTTCGAGGCGCGCAAGATCGGCGGCGCGCTGGTGGCGCGCAATGCCGCGCGGCATATCGAAACGGCGCTGATGGACAGGCCCGGGGGCTGGCGGCCGCTGGTCTATTGCTGGCGCGGGGGGCAGCGGTCGAACAGTTTCGCCACCATCCTCGGCCAGATCGGCTGGCGGGTGGCGGTGCTGGAGGGCGGCTACAAGACCTGGCGGCGGCTGGTGGTGACGGCCCTCTATGACGCGCCGGTGCCCGCCCCGGTGGTGGTGCTGGACGGCAATACCGGCACCGCCAAGACCGCGGTGCTGGAACGGCTGGCCGCGCGCGGGGTGCAGGTGATCGACCTCGAGGGGCTGGCGAACCATCGCGGTTCGCTTTTCGGGGCGCGGGCGGGCGGGCAGCCGGGGCAGAAGGCGTTCGAGGGGCGGCTGGCGCTGGCGCTTGCCGCGCTCGACCCCGCGCGGCCGGTGGTGGTCGAGGCCGAAAGCAGCAGGATCGGCGCCTGCCGGCTGCCGCCGCGGCTGTGGCAGGCGATGGTTGCGGCGCCGCGGGTGGCCGTCGCCGCGCCCCGGGCGGTGCGGGCGGGCTATCTGCTGCGGGCCTATGCCGATCTGACCGCCGATCCCGCGGCGCTGGCGGCGGTGGTGGACCGCCTGCGCCCGCTGCATGCGGCAGAGGTGATCGCGCGCTGGCGGGCTTGGGTGGCCGCGGGCGCCTTCGGCGATCTGGCCGAGGATCTGATGGCCCGCCACTACGACCCCCGCTATGCCCGCCACCGCGCGCGTTCGGCCCCGCCGGTGGCCGAATTCGGCACCGCCGACCTGTCGGAGGCGGGGGTGGATGCGCTGGCGGCGCGGATCGCGGCGGCCCTGGCGGGGATCGCCGGGGGTTGACCCCGCCGCGGGGGCGTGGCCCATGGGGGCATGGAACTCTGGGTCGTCATCACGCTGGCCGCCGGGGCGGTGCAGACGCTGCGCTTCATGTTGCAGAAGCGGTTGAAGGGCCTCGGCCTTTCGACCGGCGGGGCGACCTTTTCGCGCTTCGTCTATGCCGCGCCGATCGCCTGCGCGGGGGCGGCGGTGCTGCTGGCGGTGCAGGGGCATGGCCTGCCGGGCATGGGCGCGCGGTTCTGGGCCTTTGTCGTGGTCGGCGGGCTGACGCAGATCGTGGCGACCTTCCTGACCGTCGCGCTGTTTTCGCTGCGCAGCTTTGCGGTGGGCATCGCCTTTACCAAGACGGAAACCGTGCAGGTGGCGGTGCTGTCGGCGCTGATCCTGGCGGAACGCGTGCCGGCGGCGGGCTGGATCGCGATCCTGATCGGGACCTGCGGGGTGCTGCTGATGTCGCCGCCCCCGCGCGAAACCGGCGGGCCGATGCTGGGGCGGGCGGTGCTGATGGGCGTGGCGGCGGGGGGCCTTTTCGGCCTTTCCGCCGTCGGCTATCGCGGGGCGACGCAGGAACTGGCGCTGGACGACGCCTTTGCCCGCGCGGTGGTGGCGCTGGCCTGCGTCACCAGTTTCCAGACGCTGGCGATGGTGGGCTGGCTCGTCTGGCGCGAACCCGGCGAGATCACCCGCGTCCTGCGCAGCTGGCGCGCGACCCTGCCGGTGGGGATCACCGGGGTGCTGGGATCGGCGGGCTGGTTCGTGGCCTTCGCGTTGCAGAACGCGGCCTATGTCCGCAGCCTGGCGCAGGTGGAACTGATCTACAGCCTGCTGGCCTCGGTGCTGGTGTTCCACGAACGGGTCAGCAAGCGCGAGATCGCGGGGATCGCGCTGCTGGCGCTGTCGATCATCGGGATCGTCAGTTTCGGCTAGACCAGCCGGCGGAACATCGGTGCGGCGCCGGAATTGTCGAAGAACGGCACGCTTTCGGGGGGCCCGTCCCGGCCGATCAGGCGGGCGATTTCCGCCAGCACGATTTCGGTGATGAAGGGCAGGTCGAAGCTGCGCGCGGCCGACAGCGGGATCCATTGCAGCGCCGACAGTTCGTCCGAGGCGCGGCTGAAATCCTCGGTATCGCCCGCCACCGCCCGGGCATCGGCCAGAAAGAAGCGCGCATCGAACCGGCGCGGGCGGCCCGGCGGCGTGATCGCGCGAAAGACGAACCGCAGCGGCGCCGCCGTGGGCATCAGCCCGCGTTCGGCGATGCCGGTCCATTCCGGCGCGGGGGCGACGGGCCAGGCGCCGGGTTCGGCGAGGGCGAGCCCCGTTTCCTCCCACAATTCGCGGATGGCGGCGGCGGCGAGCACTTGCGGCGCGGGCGCCCCCGCCTCTGCCAGCCGCCGCGCGCAATCGGCCCCCAGAGGGCGGACCAGCGGCACCGCGGCATCCGCGGCATCCACCGCCCCGCCCGGAAAGACGAATTTCGACGGCATGAACACCGCCGCCGCCCCGCGCTGACCCATCAGCACTTCGGGGCCATCGGTCCCGGGCCGCGCCAGAATGATCGTCGCCGCGTGGCGGATCGCGTCCTTCATGCCTGTTTTCCGTTCCCTCTCGCGGCGGTCAGGCGGTCTGCGCGAATCCGTGCATCCGCTTCGCCCATTGCAATCCGACGATCATCCCCTTGAGCCGCGGCAGAAGAAAGAGCGAAAGCGCAACCGTCCCCACCGAAAACACCGCCGCCAGCGTCAGCGGGTCGGGCCGCAGCGCCATGAAGGCCCACAGCAGGATCGGCCCCATGATATGGGCGACGATGAGGACGGTCAGATAGGCCGGGCCGTCGTCGGCGCGGTGATGGTGCAGTTCCGTCTGGCAGACCGAACAGGTGTCGCGCACCTGAAGATAGCTGCGCATCAGCGGCCCCGCGCCGCAGCAGGGGCAGCGCCGCCGCCAGCCGTTGCGCAGCGCCGGGCGCAGCGGCCGGTCCGCGGCGGCGGGCGAGGGTGCGGCAATCGGTTGTGCGAGGGCGGCGGCGGGATGGGTCATGGCATACCTTCGGGGCTTGCGGGCGGGAGGGGCGTGCTGGGAACATGGCGCATCCGGGCCCGCGGGAAAAGGGCCCAGTGCCCCGTTGCGTCCCCATGTCGCAATGATGCCGGCTGGATGCAACTTTTGCCGCGCCCGTTTCCGCCCACCCGTTTCCGCCCGCCTTTGCCGGCCCTTGTCGCCGGGGGCATTTTCCCGCGACGGAAACCGCCGGCCCCGGCGTTCAAGCTTTCAGGATGCGGGCGAAGGGCCGGTGTCTGTCAGAGCAGGAGAGAGCGAGAATGAAACGCAAGATGCTGTTTGCGACCGCAGCCGCGGCCATGCTGGGGATGGGCGCGCTCGCCGTGCCGGTGCTGGCCCAGGATGCCGCACCCGCAGCGCCCGCCGCCGGGCCGCAGGCGCCGTTCGCTGCCGCCGATGCCGACAAGGACGGCAAGATCACCCGCGCCGAGATGGAGGCGCTGCGCAAGGAACGGATCGGCAAGCTCGACGCCGACGGGGACGGCTTCGTCACCCGCGACGAGATGGTGGCCTATCAGCTCGACCAGGCCCGCGCCCGGATCGAGGCGCGCGTGGACGGCATGTTCAAGCGCATGGATGCCGATGCCGACGGACGGCTGGCCGCGCCGGAACTGATGGCCCGCGGCATGCCCGAGCGGATGTTCGACCGGATGGACCGCGACGGCGACGGCGCGGTCAGCGGCGAGGAAATCGCCCGGGCGCACCGGCATGGCGACCGTGACGGCCATGGGCCCCGGATGCATCGCCACGACCGCGGCGATGGCCCGCACTGGAAGAAGGGCGAGGACGGCCGCCGCGACTGGAAACGCGGCGAACGTGGCGAAGGCCCGCGCGGCCCGGCCCCGCAGGGCGCGGCCCCCGCACCGCAACAGGCCCCGGCGGCGCAGTGACCGGCCCCTCCGCCTTCCCCGGGCTTTCCCGGGGAGGGCGGCAAGCATGGATCCCGGCGCTTCGCCCGGCTTGCCCGGGCGGGGCCGGAGGTATAGGCCGAGGCAGGATGACAATGGCCTTCGACGCCCAGACCGAGCAGCCCGACGAGGCCCTGCTGGCGCTTTATGCCCAAGGGGACCCGGCGGCGGCGCATGCGCTCAGCCAGCGGCTGTTGCCGCCGGTGCTGCGCTATGCCGCGCGGATGCTGGGCGACATGGCAGAGGCCGAGGACATCGCGCAGGAGGCGATGTTGCGGCTCTGGCGCGCGGCGCCCGGCTGGCGGGCGGGCGAGGCGAAGGTGTCCACCTGGCTCTGGCGGGTGGCGGCGAACCTCTGCACCGACCGGCTGCGCCGACGGCGGGGCGTGCCGCTCGACAGCGTGCCGGAACCGGAGGACGGCGCGCCGGGGGCACTGGCGGCGATGATCGCGGCCGACCGGATGGCGGCGCTGGATGCGGCGCTGGCCGCATTGCCCGAACGCCAGCGGCAGGCGGTGGTGCTGCGCCATATCGAGGGGCTGTCGAACCCCGAGATCGCGGCGGTGATGGATATCGGGGTCGAGGCGGTGGAAAGCCTGACCGCAAGGGGCAAGCGGGCGCTGGCCGCGCAACTGGCGGGGCGGCGCGGGGAACTGGGGTATGACGATGCGCAATGATCTGGACGACAGGGATCTGGACAGCCTTTTCGCCGCCGCGCGGGAAGGGGCGCCTACGGACGCGCTGATGGCCCGCGTGCTGGCCGATGCCGCTGCGCACCGGCCGCGGGCGGCGGCGCCCCCGGTGGCGGTGGCGCCCGCGCGCCGGTCCTGGTGGGCGGCGCTGGCGGGCGGGTTCGGCGGCTACGCGCTGGCGGGGCTCGGCGCGGCGGCGCTGGCCGGGCTCTGGATCGGCTTTGCGGTGCCTGCGGCCTATGAATCCGTGGGCAGCGGCGCAGAGATGGTGGAACTGATCCCCGACGAGACCCTGCTGCTGGTCGCGGCGCTGGATGTGGAAGGATAGGGCGATGGAAACCGGAAAGACCCCCGCACCCCCGCGCCCCGGGCGCTGGCTGCGCATCGCGCTGGTGGTGTCGCTGGCGCTGAACCTTGCCGTGGCGGGGGGCGTGGCGGGGGTGATGCTGCGCCATGCGGGCGACGGCCCGCCGCCGCGCACGATCGGCTTCGGGCCCTGGTCGGCGGCGCTGAGCAAGGAAGACCGCGCCGCCCTGCGCGAGGCCTATCGCGGCGAACGCGGCCGGCTGGCGGCGGGCTGGCGCCAGGACGCCGCCGACCGGGCCGAACTGCTGCGCATCCTGCGCGCGGATCCCTTCGACCCGGCGGCCTTCGATACCCTGAACGCAAGGATGGACGCCCGCATGCGCGACCGGATGCAGACCGGCGAGCGCCTGCTGCGCGAACGGATCCTGACGATGACCCCCGCCGAACGCGCCGCCTTCGCCGACCGGCTGGAGGCCAGCCAGCGCCACCGGGCCGAACGCTCCGGCGCGGGGCGCGACTGACGGGCCGCTTTCTGCCCGGCGGCGGTGCGGGTGGCGATGCCGTCGGCGCGCTGCGCGGGGATATTTGAGGACAGAAAGTGATGGGGCCCCGCTGTTGCCGGCGCGGGCAGCCCGCATCGGCGGGGCGGAAAAACGGATGCACCGGTGGCCGATGCCTGCGCGGTATCCCCCGCATCGGCTTGGCTGGAACGCTGGCGCAGACCCGACCCCGCCCGCGCTGCACGGGGGCCCGTTGCAAAGCACCCGTTCCATTTTCCGTCCTCAAATATCCCCGCCGCCGGGCCCGCCGCCGGGCAGGGGGCTATGCCGCCGCGGGGCTGAAGGTCACCTGGTTGCGGCCCTCTGCCTTGGCCGCCAGCAGGGCGCGGTCGGCGCGGACGAGAAGGGCGGCGGGCGGTTCCTCCCCGCCCGACAGCGCGAGGCCGATCGAGACCGTCACCGCCAGCGCCCCGGCCCCGTCGGGCAGGGCCACGGGTTCGGCGGCGATCGCGCGGCAGAGGCGTTCGGCCACGCGATGGGCCTTTTCCGCCGTCGTTTCCGGCAGGGCGAACAGGAACTCCTCCCCCCCCATCCGCGCCAGCAGGTCGCCCGGCCGGGTCCGCACCGCGAGCCGCCGCGCGACCTCGGCCAGAACGGCGTCGCCCGCGGCATGGCCGTGGCGGTCGTTCACCGCCTTGAAACGGTCGATGTCGATCACCATCACCGCGCAATGCCGCCCCGCGGCCTGCGCCCGCGCGGTGATGCGCGCCAGTTCCGGCAGCGCGTGGCGGCGGTTGTAGAGCCCCGTCAGCGGGTCGATCAGCGCCAGCCGCAGCCCGCGGCTGACCGCGGCGCGCTGGCGGTCCTCGGCCCGTTTGCGGCGGATCAGGGCGCGGGCGCGCAGGCCTGCCTCTGCCGGGTCGAAATCCTCGGCCAGCAGGTCGTCGGCCCCGAGGTCGAGCGCCATCGCCGCGGCCTCGGGCCCGCCGGCGGGGGGCAGCACGATGCAGACCGCCGCCCCGCGCGTCGACGAACGGCTGCGCAGTTCCGACATCAGCTGCAACCCCTGACCGCGCCCGGGCAGGTCGGCGGCGATCAGGAAAAGGTCGGGCACCGGCCCGGATTCGAGCGCCAGCGCCTCTTCCCGCGTCATTGGCAGGATTCGCGCGGGCCCGGCCCGGCCGGCCAGCGCCGCGCGCCAGCGCAGCGCCGCATCGGGGCGCGGCGCGATCAGCGCGATGGTGCCGGGCAGGTCCAGTTCGGCGGGCGGTTCGGCAAAGCCGAGGTCGCGGCATTCGGCCTCGCGCGCGCGCAGGTCGCGGGCGGCGGCGCGGCGGCGCATCAGGCTGCGGATGCGCGCCATCAGCACCGCATCTTCCAGCGGCCGGGTCAGGAAATCGTCCGCCCCCGCGCGCAGCGCCGCCAGCCGCGCCGCCCCGTCGTCGGCCGCCGACAGCATCACCACCGGCAGATCGCGCGTCGCCGGATCGGCGCGCAGCGTGCGCAGCACCGCATGGCCGTCGAGATCGGGCAGCGCGGATTCCAGCAGGATCAGGTCGGCCTGTCCCGCCCGCGCCAGCCGCAGCGCCTCGGCCCCGGTGCCGGCCTGCAGGATCTCGTAGCACGCCCCCGCCAGCTTGACCTTGAGCACGATGCGGTGCGTGGCCACATCATCGACAATCAGGATTCTCCCGCTCATGGCGATGGGTGTCCTTTTCCGTCTCGCCGGTTTCGGCCAGTCTTGGGGCGGATTGGTTAAGAATTCCTTTCCGCGGCCCGGGTCCTGACGGGCGGGGCGGCGGAAAGATGCCGAAGGAGGGCAGGATGAACGCGCAGAAGGCAGAGGTGGTGGGGTTGCAGGCCCTGGGATGGCTTGCGGGGCAGGAGGATCTTCTGGGGATATTCCTCGGGTCCACCGGCGCCGCGCCCGGGGATCTGCGCGCCCGCGCGCAGGAGGCGGAGTTCCTGGCCTCGGTTCTGGATTTCCTGCTGATGGACGACGGCTGGGTGATCGCCTTCTGCGACGCGGCCGGGCTGCCCTATGCGGCGCCGATGCAGGCGCGGGCGGCGCTGCCCGGGGGGGCGGCCACGCATTGGACCTGAGGGGGCTTGCCAGCGGCCCGCCCTGCGGGCAGGCTGCCGCAAACGGGGGGCGGCATGATCGACGCGGTGATCTTCGACAAGGACGGGACGCTGTTCGATTTCCGCCGCACCTGGGGCGTCTGGTCGGCGCGGCTTCTGGCCGATCTTGCCGGCGGGGATGCCGCGCGCGCGATGGATTTGGGCCGGGCGATCGGCTTCGACCCGCTGCGCCAGACCTTTGCCCCCGACAGCCCGGTGATCGCCGACACGGCGGAAACGGTGGCGCGGTACCTTTTGCCGCGCCTGCCGGGGGCGGATCTGGCGGGGCTGGTGGCGCAGATGAACGCGCTGGCCGAACGGGTCGAACCGGCCGAGGTCGTGCCCCTTGCGCCGCTGCTGGCGGGGTTGCGCGGGCGGGGGCTGCGGCTCGGCCTTGTGACCAACGATGCCGAGGCGCCCGCGCGGGCGCATCTGGCCGCCGCGGGGGTGACGGGGATGTTCGACTTCGTGGCCGGGTTCGATTCGGGCCATGGCGCCAAGCCCGATCCCGCGCCGCTGCTGGCCTTTGCCCGCGCGCAGGCGGTCGCGCCCGCGCGCGTGGTGATGGTGGGCGACAGCCTGCACGACCTTTACGCCGGCCGCGCGGCGGGCATGCGCACGGTGGCGGTGCTGACCGGCATCGCCGGGGCAGAGGATCTCGCCCCGCATGCCGATACGGTGCTGCCCGACATCGGCGCGCTGGCGGGGTGGATCGACCGGCTGGCGCCGCTGCCGGCCTGAGCGGTATTGGGTATTTGTTAACATGCGGGGGCTAGGCTGAGCGTCGGCCTTGGGGGTGTCCGAGTGATGCATGGTCTGGTGAACCGTTCCGTCCAGTCGTTCCTGCGCGATACCTATGGCGCGGGCCTGTGGTCCGTGATCGCGCGCGACCTGGGGATGGGCGCGGACGGGTTCGAGGCGATGATGCGCTATGACGACGCGCTGACCGATGCGCTGCTGGCCGCGGCGGCGCGGCGGCTGGACCGGCCGCGCGAGACGATCCTCGAGGACATCGGCACCTATCTGGTGTCCCATCCCAACCACGAACGGCTGCGCCGCCTGCTGCGGTTCGGGGGGGTGGGCTTCATCGACTTCCTGCATTCGCTGGACGAACTGCCCGACCGCGGGCGGCTGGCCGTGCCCGACCTCGACCTGCCGGCGCTGGAACTGATGGATGCCGCGCCGGGCCAGTTCCGGCTGGTCTGCCGCGAGGGGTTTCCCGGCATCGGCCATCTGATCGTGGGCGTGCTGCGGGCGATGGCGGATGACTATGGCGCGCTGGTGCTGCTCGACCATGCCGAGGACGGCCCGGGGCAGGAGGTGGTGACGATCCATCTGCTCGACACCCGTTTCGCCGCCGGGCGGCGGTTCGATCTGGCGGGCGGGGCCTGAGATGGCGGTGATGCTGGACCCCGCGGTGCTCGACCGGCTGATGCCGATGCATCTGCGCGTGGATGCCGAAGGCGTGGTGACGGGCGCGGGGCCGACGCTGCGCAAGGTGCTGGCGCCGCGGGGGGTGGCGGGGCAGCCGTTCTTCGGCCTGTTCCACATCCGCCGCCCGACCGGCATCGGCAGCATGCAGCGCCTGCGCCGCCATGCGGGCGACCGGCTGCGCCTGACGCTCTGCGCCCCGCCGGGGACGGGGTTCCGGGGGCTGGCGCTGCCCGATGCGGCGGGGGGGATGATCGTCAACCTGTCCTTCGGCATCGCGCTGGCCGATGCGGTGCGCGACCACGGGCTGACGGACGCCGATTTCGCGCCGACCGATCTGGCGATGGAACTGCTCTATCTGGCAGAGGCCAAGACCGCGGTGATGGACGAATTGCGCGACCTCAACCGCCGCTTGCAGGGCGCCAAGACGGCGGCAGAGGAACAGGCGCTGACCGATACGCTGACGGGGCTGCGCAACCGCCGCGCGATGGACCGGGTGATGGCCGGGCTGATCGCGGCCGGCACGCCCTTCGGGCTGATGCATATCGACCTCGATTATTTCAAGCAGGTGAACGACAGCTTCGGCCATGCGGCGGGCGACCATGTGTTGCAGCAGGTGGCGCAGGTGCTGACATCCGAGACGCGCGCGGGCGATACCGTGGCGCGGGTGGGGGGGGACGAATTCGTCGTCATCCTGCCCGGGCTGGTGGATGCGGTGCGCATCCAGTCGGTCGCGCGCCGGGTGATCGAGCGGCTGTCGGCCCCCATCGCGTGGGAGGGGCAGGAATGCCGCGTGTCCGCCAGCGCGGGGATCACGCTGTCCACCGCCTATCCCCGCCCGCAGCCCGACCGCATGCTGTCGGATGCCGACCATGCGCTTTACGCCTCGAAACACGCGGGCCGGGCGCAGGTGACGCTGCATCGGGTTTAGGGGGGATCGGCGTTCATCCCGCGATCGGGCCGGGCGGGATGAGGAAACGCACTGCGTTTCCCCCGCCTGTTGCGCGGCGGTGCCATTGGAAACCGTGACGTTTCAGACCCGATAGGCCAGCGCCTGCCCCGGCGGGCGAGAAGCGCCCGCCATGGGCGGGGCGGGCGCTGGCCGGGGGCTTGGGGCCCCCGGCCGGGGCAGCGGCGAGGGCATCGCCATGGCGAAGGCACGCGCCTTCGCCAGACAGAGCGGCGATCCGCCCCTGGTGCGGATCGGCACCCCCGCCTCAGCCCCTCCGGCGGCGCAGCACGTCCAGCCCGGCGGCCAGGACCAGCACGATGCCGGTGATCATCAGGCTCGCCTCGGTCGGCATGTTCATCAGGATGAGCCCGTTCGACAGCATCCCGAGCAGCCAGACCCCGAGCGCCACGCGCAACAGCGACCCCTTGCCGCCGGTGAACGGGATCCCGCCCAGAAGCACCGCCGTCAGCACCCCCAGTTCCATCCCGACGCCGAGCGTTCCCGAAGGGGCCGAGTTGATCCGCGCGATGCTCATCAACCCCGCCAGCGCCGCGCCGAGCCCGACCATGACATAGAGCAGTATCACCGTCAGCTTGACCCGGATCCCGACCAGATAGGCCGCGCGTTCGTTGACGCCGATGGCGACGGTATGGCGGCCGAGCGCGGTATAGCGCATCACCAGAATGCCGGTCACGAGCACGCCGAGCATGATCCAGGTCAGGATCGGCAGGCCCGCGACGCGGCCATAGCCGAGGTAGGAAAACGACTCGGGAAACCCGAACAGCGGATGCGGCGAAAGCCATTGCCCCAGCCCCCGCAACAGCGTCAGCGTGCCGAGCGTGACGATGATCGGCGACATGGCGAACCACCCCACCAGAACCCCGTTCAACAGCCCGAAGCCCACGCCGACCAGCAGGGTGACGACGATGGTCAGCGTGACCCCCAGATGCGGGAACAGCAGCCCCGCCACCACCCCGGAAAAGCCCAGAAGCGAGCCCACGCCCAGATCGACTTTGCCCGCCATCAGCAGGATCGCGAAGGGCACCGCGATGGTCATCAGCGTCGCCACCTGGACCGAGATGCTGATCCAGTTGTTCAGCGTCAGGAACACGGGCGCCTGGGTGTAGAAGAACAGCGCCAGCAGGACCACGGCGATGGGCAGCGCCAGATTGGTCAGGACCGGACCCCAGGACCATGCCTCGCCGGCCCTTTCGTCGGTACGCGCCGCGCCTGCGGCAAGGGTCTTTTCGCTCATGGCTTACTCCGTCGCGAGGTGCCGCTCTGCGGCATGGGCGGTGGAACGATGGACGGTCTTGTGGGACAGATGGACCAGCCGTTCCTCGGTGATCCCGTCTTCCAGCAGCGCCACGGGGCTGCCCTGGTTCAGCACCAGAACGCGGTCCGCGATCGCCACGATTTCATCGGGGTCGGACGAGGCGACCAGCACCGCCCCGCCGGTGGCGACGAAATCGCGCAGAAGGGTGTAGAGTTCTTCGCGCGCGCCGATGTCGACGCCCTGCGTGGGTTCGTCCAGCAGCAGCACCTCGATGCCGATCCCGGGAAACAGCCAGCGCCCCATCATCAGCTTTTGCGCATTGCCGCCGCTGAAACGCCCGCCGTTCAGATCCGCCCGCGCGGGGCGCAGTTGCAGCCGCTGCGCGCTTTCGGCGAAAAGCTGGCGCTGGCGTGCAGAGGACCCCGCGAGGCCGCCGAAATGCGGCATCAGCAGGTTGTCGAGCGCCGAAAGTTCGGCAAAGAGGCTTTGTTCGTTGCGGTCGGAGGCGACGAGCGCAAGGCCCCTGTCGCGCGCCGCGCGCGGGCTGCGGGGGGCGATGTCGCGGCCGGCAAGGCGGAAGCTGCCCGAGGCCCGCCCCCGCGCGCCGATCAGGCTTTCCAGAAGATCGGTGCGCCCGGATCCGAGCAGGCCGTAAAGGCCGAGGATCTCGCCCCGGTGCAGGGTCAGGTCCACCGGGCCGGTATAGCCGGACCGATAGTCCCGAAGCTCCAGCACCGCATCGTCGCGGCGGGGGGGCGCGGTGCGGTCGCTGCGGTCGGTCATGTTGGGGGCGATGGCCTGCGCCAGCGCGACATGATCGGCTTCGTTCACCGGGCGGGTCCAGACCACCTGTCCGTCGCGCAGGACCGTCACCTTGTCGGCGATCTGTTCGATTTCGTCGATCAGATGCGTGACATAGACGACGGCGAGCCCCTCCGCCCGGGCCAGCTGGCGGACGACGCGGTGCAGGGCCTTCATCTCGTGTTCGGACAGCGCGGCGGTCGGTTCGTCCAGGATCAGCAGGTCGGGTTTCAGGCGCAGGGCGCGCGCGATCTCGACGATCTGGCGTTCGCCCACGCTCAGGCTCGACAGCGGCCGGGTGGGGTC
Organism: Ruixingdingia sedimenti; assembly: GCF_031432425.1. Taxonomy (NCBI): domain Bacteria; kingdom Pseudomonadati; phylum Pseudomonadota; class Alphaproteobacteria; order Rhodobacterales; family Paracoccaceae; genus Ruixingdingia; species Ruixingdingia sedimenti. The sequence goes on from NZ_JAVKPH010000004.1 coordinate 137,025, forward strand.
GATTTCCAGATCGAGCCGCGCGAAAAGCTCCTTGGTGCGGGCGTTCTGCGCGCGGCTGTCGACGACGCCCCACCGCCGGATTTCGTTGCCCAGAAACACGTTGTCGGCCACGGTCAGGTCGCCGATGACCTGGAAATGCTGATAGATGATGCCGATGCCGGCGTCCCGCGCCTGCCGCGGGGTCAGCGCGGAATGGGGCGTGCCGCGGATGGTGATCGTGCCCGCACTCGGCGTGACCGCGCCGGAAAGGCACCCGAGGAAGGTGGATTTACCCGCCCCGTTCGCCCCGAGGAAGGCGTGGATCTCGCCGCCCCGGAAGGCGAGGTCGATGCCGCGCAGCACCTCTACCGTGCCGTAGGACTTGCGCAGATTGTCGATCTTGGCAACGACGTCTGACATGGATCGCCTCCGTCGGCCGCGCCGCCCGGGATGGGCGGCGCGGTCCTGTTCCGGTTCAGTTTGCGTAGTTCGCAAGCAGCTTGTCGAGAAGCGCCTGATCGGCCTTGCTGGCCAGAACGGTCGGCGTGTAGGCGAAGCTCGGCCCGTAGCCGGTGATCGCGTTGAGCGCGAGGTCGACGATATTGGCGCCCAGATCGTTGATCAGGATCGCGGCGCTGGCCTTGTACGCCCCGCCCTGGTTGACCGCCGTCAGCCCTTCGAGCGAGCCGTCCTGCCCGCCGATGAAGACCTTCGCCGGGTCGATGCCCGCGATGGCCACGGCGCGGCTGGCGCCGACGGCGGCATCGTCGTTCAGGCCGATCACGATGTCGAGGTCGGGATGCTGGCGCAGGACCGTTTCGGTCACTGCCATGCCCGTGGTCTGGTCGGCCGAATCCTGCATCGTGACGATCTCGATCCCGGCATCGGCGAAGATCCGTTCCACCTCTTGCCAGCGGGGGGCGAGCGAGGGCAGGCCGGTCAGCGTGGTGACGAGCGCCTTGGGGTTTTCGATCCCGTTCGCGCGCACCCAGTCGGCGGCGGCCTGGCCGATGATCTGGCCGGATTGGGCGTGGTCGAAGCCCACATAGCCGTCGCTGTCATCCATCACGCCCAGATAGGTGAGCCATTTGATCCCCTGCGCCTTGGCCTGGGCCTGAAGTGGCTTCAGCGCGCTTTCGTCGATGGGCGTCACCACGATGGCGTTCACCCCGAGCGTGATCCAGCCCTGCACCGCGTTGATCTGCTGTTCCAGATTGTTGGCCTGGGTGTTGTCGTGCATGATCGTCACGCAGCCCAGTTCGGCGGCGCGCTGACTGGCGAAGTGGCGCACCTGGCGCACGATCACCGCCTCGGACACCGAATGGCTGTACGCGATGGTATAGGTCTTGCCGTCGGCGCAGGCTTTGGCCCCGGCGGTGCGCAGTTCTTCCACCGTCACGTTGCGCGGGTCGTTCTGCGCGGCGGCGGGCAGGCCCAGTGCCATCACGGCCGTCAGTGCCGCACCCGCCCAGATGGTCTTGTTCATGATCGTCATAGTCCACCCTCTCTGTTGATCTTGTCCGTTGCGCCGTTTTCGGCTTTTCCCGGACGGTTCAGCGTTTCTTTCGTCCCTTGATGCCTTGCAGCATGGTCGTGATCGTCTCGCGCGCGATGGCCATGTCCCGGGGCGTGCCGGACATGAAGATCCGCCCCGTCGCCCCCATCATCTGCACATCGTTCAGCACCGCGTTGGGGGCCGCCTTTTCCGCCTCGTTCGCGGCGACGCAGGCGAAAAGCGCGGGCGCCATCTCGTAGATCAGCAGCGACACCCCCGGCACCAGGATGGACCCATCGCGGGAGCGGTTGAGGATGATCGCGTGCTGATCGGCGAGATTGTCGATGATGTCGTGATAGAGGATCTCGGGCGCAAGCTGATCCTCGGGTTTGGCGCCGATCCCGTTCAGGATCGCGCGGCCTGCCTTTTCCAGATCCGCGGGGTCGTCCGAATGCAGCTCCAGCAGGCCGAACTGGCGTTCTGTGTAAAGGATCCCCGGTTCCATGTCGGGGGCCTCTTTCAGCGCGAGGTCGGTGATGCGGTGGATGCTGAGCGCCGGAGCCACCTCGATGATCAGCGAATGCTGTCCCTTGAACGGAGGATAGCCCCGCGCCCGCGTCGGGGACGACAGATAGGCCGCGAACTGCGGTTGCAGATCCTCGATCGGTAGATAAACGCGAAGTTCCGTCATCTGCGTCTCCGGCTGTCGCCCTGCTGCTTACTGCGCCGCGGCGGCGGCGAAATGCTTGCCCAGATCGGGGTGGGGCCGCGGGATCACATGGACCGCCGTCACCTCGCCCACCTGCGATGCGGCCTCTGCGCCCGCCTCGGTCGCGGCCTTCACCGCGCCCACGTCGCCGCGCACGACGACAGAGACCAGCCCGCCGCCGACCTCGTTGCGCGCGACGATTTCCACGTTCGCCGCCTTGACCATCGCATCCGCGGCCGAGAGCGCGGGCACATAGCCCTTGGTTTCGATCATTCCGATTGCCAGATTTGCCATTTTCGCCTCCTAAGCGTCTTTTGAAGATTGTTCGTCGATGGAGGCGATGATCAACGCATCCACCGGTACGGTCCGTCCGTCGAAATAGCCCGCCGCGACCGACCCCTGGGCGATCAGCACCAGTTCGCCCGTGGCGCAGCCGAGGGGATCGAAGGCGACAAGCCTGCTGTCGCGCCCGATGTCCACCTCCAGCAAGGCGCCTGTCGGCACGGTCTCGATCCGGCGCGACGACCAGACCTTTCCGGCAACGCGACCCTTGATCATCACTGGCTCCTTTCGATCTTGATGCCGCGGCGCCGCGCCTCGTCGGCGGCCAGCGGGGTGAGGCGGCCATGGCGCGGCAGGCGGATGACCTCGACCCCCTCGCCAAGCGCCTGGATGTCCTTTTCGGTCAGCAGGGATTTCGTGCCCTGCGCGGGTGCGGCGGGTGGCGCCGCGGCGGGCAGTGCCGGGGCCGGCGCCGCGCCCGCGGGCTGATCCAGCCGGAAACCGATCGCGCCGCGCTGGACCGCATCGCGGAAGGCGGGGTCGGCGGCGCGTTCGACCAGCGTCGCGGCAAAGCGCATCAGGTCGGCGCTGTCGGTGATGCGCACCGTCTCGACCGCGGGGCGCTGGATCTCGGCGCGCAGCGCCGCCAGCTCCTCGCGCAGGATCGCCCGGATCTCGTCGCGCAGCGTGCCCATCTAGGCCCCCAGACGGCGCAGGGCGCCTTCGGCGGCGTTGCGGGCATTGCGGACGTCGGCCTCGGTCCCGGCCAGATAGAGCCGCCCGTTCGCCCCGATCATCCGCATGTCGATGACCTTGATGTCGGCCTCTTTTTCCGCCTCGTTGCAGGCGAGGATCGCATAGGCGGCGGACTGGCATTCCAGCAGATAGACGCTGTCCCCCCCGATGACCATGGACCCGAGCTTGTTGCGGTTCATCAGGAAGGCATGCTGCGCGTCGATCCGCGTCACCAGTTTGGAGGCGAGGATCTTGGGCGCCGCGACCTCTGCCTTCGTCTGGCCGAGCGCGTCGAGCACGGCGGTGGCGCCCGCGTGCACCTCTGCGGTGGACCGCGAATGGAACTGGAGCGTGCCGAACTGCCGTTCGACGACCAGCAGCCCCGCCCGCACATCCGCGCTTTTCAGCACCACATCGGTCAGCGCCTCGATGTCGAGGCCCGGTGCGATCTCGATGATCTGCGCGGCCATGCGGGCGCGCGGCAACGAGCCCCGCATCCAGGTGGAGACATAGGCGAGCGTCTGCGGTTGCAACTGGTCCAGGAAGATGGATGCGCGAATTTCGGTCATGTGGAACTGCCCGTGATGCCCTTGAGTTCTTCGAGGATGAGTTGGCGCAGAAGATCGCGGTCGAGCCCGCCCGACGGCTCGGGTGCTGTGGCGGGACGCGCCGGCGGCGGATCGGCCCTGTCTGCGCGGGCGGCAGGATGCGCCGCCGGGGTGTCCAGATCGAACCGCCCGAACGGAACCGCGTCGTCCTTGTTGAAGGCGATGCGGGTCCAGTGCACCAGATGCTGCGGCCCCACGTTTTCGCCGATGGAGGACCGGCCGGCAAAGCCGGTGCCGACCATGAAGGCGGGCGGCAGATGGGTGGCGAAACCGGCCGCACCTTGCGAGCTTGGCGCGTTGACGACGACGCGATAGACCGGCATCGCCTGCGCAAAGGCCAGAAGCCGCGCGCTGTCCTCGCCGTGGAAGGCCGCCGAATGGCCCGCCCCGCGCCGCATGATCTGCTTGGCCAGCGTCAGCGCATGCTGGAAATCCGCCACCCGCGCCATGCCCAGAACGGGGCAGAGCTTTTCCTTCAGGAACAGGTCGTCCAGGTTCGGGTTTTCCAGCAGCGGCACCAGGATCCGCGCCGATTTCGCCGCCCGTATCCCCGCCTTTTCGGCGATCCAGACCGCGCTTTTGCCCAAGGCGGCAAGGTTGAACTTGCCGTCCTTGAACAGATATTCGCGCAGGCGTGCGGTGTCGTCCTCGGTGCAGATATGGGCTCCGGCGCTGCGCAGGGCGCGCACCATGTTGCCGAAGCAACTGTCGAGCGTCAGCAGCACGCTTTCATTGGTGCACAGGACCGAGTTGTCGAAGCTCTTGCTGTCCACGATGCGGCGCGCGGTCTCGTCGAACTTCGCGCTCGGATCGACATAGACGACGGCGTTGCCCGGCCCCACCCCAAGCGCGGGGTTGGACGAGGAATAGGCCGCCCGCACCATCGCGCCCCCGCCGGTCGCCATGATGACCGCGATCTTGTCGGAGGCCATCATGCGCTGCACCAGCGGGACCGAGGGCTTTTCCACGCATTGGATCAGCCCCGAGGGCGCGCCGGCCTTTTCCGCCGCATCGGCCAGATTGCGCGCCGCATCGAGGCTGCATTCGCGCGCGCCGGGATGCGGGCTGAAGACGATGGCGTTGCGGCTGAGGATCGCCAGCAGGGTCTTGTAGATCAGGGTCGAGATCGGGTTCGTCACCGGCACCAGCGCGAAAACCACCCCCGCAGGGCGCGGGATCTCGACGATCTTCTTTTCGGGCACCAGCCGCGGCGTCACCAGATCCAGATCGCGGTAATGGTCGAGCAGCGGAAAGGCAGAAAGTTCGTTCTTGAGCTTCTTGTGTTCGCGCACGCCATAGCCGGTTTCGCGCACCGCCCATTCGGCATGGAAATCTGCCTTGTCGTGGGCGGCCTGCGCCACCGCATGGGCGATCTTGCGGATCTGGTCGAGGCTGAAGCTACGGAAATAGCTGCTGGCCCACCCCGCGCGCGCGATCTTCATTTCGGCCAGCGCGATGTCGCGGTCCGCCGTTCCCGGGCGGGGGGATGAAATGTCCGGGGTCATGCGACGCGCCTTCCGGGTTTGAGATAGTGCCGCGCCCGAGGCATCGCCGCGTCGAAACGGTCGACGATTTCCTGGCAGAGGTCCACATCCTTCAGCAGGCCCGGCTTGAATTGCAGGACCCGCTTGTCGAGCGAGGAAAAGATGGCCCAGACACCGTTTTCGTAAAGCGCCCGCGATACGGCGAGCGCGCCTTCGGGGTGGTCGAACTCCAGCCCCAGAACGACGCCGCGCTGCCGGATGCCGACGAAGAAATCGCTGTGGCGGCGCATCACCTCGGTCAGGGCCTGGGTGAAGAATTCCGACACGAACTGGATGTTGGAAATCACCTCGGGGCGGCGCAGCATTTCCAGCACCTTGAAGGCCACGAGGCAGCCGATTTCCGCCCCGCCGCCGGTGCTGATATGGGCGGCCCCGTCCTCTTCCATCCAGGCCCCCGCACGGGCGGTCATCACGCAGGCGCCGATCGGGTAAAGGCCGCCGCCAAGGCCCTTGGCGGTCACGAACATGTCGGGGCGCAGCCCGTAGCTTTGCCAGCCCCACATCACCCCGGTGCGCATCAGGCCGGTCTGCACCTCGTCGGCGATGAACATCGCCCCGTATTTGCGGCACAGGGCCTGGCATTCGGCCAGATAGCCGTCATGGGGCAGGGGGAAGCCGTAGGTGGCCGGGATCGTCTCGATGATGAAGGCGGCGACATCGCCCCCGCGCAGCACCTTTTCCAGCGCCTCGGGGTCGTTGAAGGGCACCTGGGCGAAATCCTGCGGCTGGTCGGACAGGAACAGGCGCGAGAACCGTTCGTCCCCGGTGGCGACCGACAGGCCGGAATGGCCGTGATACCCCTTGATGATCGAGACGATCTTGCGGCGTTTCGTGGCATGCCGGGCGGATTTCAGCGCGATTTCCACCGCCTCGGCGCCGCTGGTGCCGTAGGCCACATATTGCAGGTGGGGGGCGGTGCGGATCAGGCTTTCGGCCAGCGCCGTGCGCGCGACCGAGGGAAACCAGTGGTTGCCCATGTCGAAATGATCGAGGCCGGATTTCAGCGTCTCGACCAGTTCCGGGTGGCGGTGGCCGAAATTGTAGGTGCCGCCGTTCAGATGCAGGTCGATCAGCCGCTTGCCCGACATGTCGTGCAGGATATAGCCCTCGCGCCGGTCGAGGACGAGCGGCGTGCCGGCATCGCGCCAGAACCGGGTTCTTCCGGGATTCCAGTATTTGGAAGCCTTCTCAAGCACCGCTTCTTTCGAATCGAAGTTGAAGAGCCCGTAGTTGAACACGATGTCGCCTCCGTTTGGGGCATGTTGGCAGATAATGACCGTCTTGCAACATGAAAATTTGCCGACTTGCGAAAAAATGTTGGACACATGTTGCGTGTTCCAAATTTTCACGCGGCTGCGAACACCGCCGGATCCCCGGCGGCGGCCCCTTCGCCATACTGCGCGCGCCCCGTCAGGCGGAACGCAGATAGTCCTCGGCCATCTGCACGGTGCCCTTCGTATAGTCGCCAAGCCCGGCGCCCCTGGCGGTTTCCGTTTCGGAATGGCTGGCGATCCAGCAGGTCAGGGCGAGCCGGCGATACATGACGAAGGTCGGGATCATCGCCTCGTCCTCGGCGTCCAGGGCGGCGACCGTCCGGTATCCGCTCAGCCACGCCGCGCGCAGCTGCGGGACGATGGGGTGAAGCTCGTGGAACGAGATGGCCGAGGCGAAGTCGTAGACGTACCACGAAAAGCCCATGTCGTCGAAGTCGATCACCACGATCTCGTCGTCCCGCATCAGCAGGTTGGCGAGTCGCAGATCGGTATGCACGACCCCGAACCGGCGGCGGTCCTTGCCATAGGCGTCGAGCCGCCGCTTCATCAGGTCCAGCGCGCGGGCGATGGTGTCGGCGCCTGCCGGCGTCAGGCCGATCGCGGCGCGCCAGGGGCCCCAGATGGGTTCGTCACCGAAGGCGCTTTCGAAATCCCAGGTGTGGCGGGTGAAATCGGCGGGCCGGTCCCAGTTGCGGGCATGTTCGTGCAGCCGTGCGGAAATCGCGCCCAGGATCTCGAACCCCGAAACCAGCGACTGGTCGGGATCGGGCTCGCGCCCCTCCATGAACTCGAAGGCCACCACATGGCGCGTCAGGCCCGCATCGTCGAAGCTCGCCACCAGATCGCCGTTGCGCAGGGGCAGGATCGCCGGCGTGATCACCGTTTCCGATTGCCGCAGCGCCGTGATCCAGGCCAGTTCGGACCGGATCGCGGCCAGCGAATGATACCCCGGCCGGTTCGCGCGCAACACGATGCGGCGCCCGTCGCGCGGATCGGTGGCGATGAAGGTCGCGTTTTCCGACAGCGACAGAAGGCGCAGGTCGGTGCCCGCGCCCAGGCCCCATTCGGGCAGAAGGCTGGCCACCCCCGCATGGGTGCGCGCCAGGAAATCATCGTCGATGACGGCCATGAAAGTCTCCCTGGTGTTGTGGTCCAGACCGTCTGTCGCGGCCTGTTTCCTGCCCCCGGGGGGTGCCGGAACCGGCATCCCCCGGGGACGTGTCATGGGCGGCCTATGCGCCGCGCGCCGATCCGGTGCCCTTGATGAACTCGTTCAGCACATTGGTGGTCAAGCGCGCGATGTTGTTGTCGAACCCGTTCCAGGCCAGCGCCCCCGCATAGGCGATGGAGCCGACCGAGAACACCTCGCCCCCGCCCGCGATCGGAATATAGACCATGTCGGCGCGCACCAGATCGGGCCGGTTCGGGCCGTCCTGATCGGGCATCGGGATCCCCGAATCCTCTGGCACGACAAGATATTCCCGCCCGAAGCCGTTCGCCGTGGCGAGGATCACCGTATGCGCGGGCGAGCCGTTGCCCAGATCGAAGCGGTCGCATTCGTCGCCCGCGGCGCCGTTCAGGATATAGCCGAAATCGCCCAGAAGATCCTCGTCCACCCCCTCGAAGAACGCCTTGAAGCGCGGCTCATGGCTGGCCTCGGACCGCCGGTAGCCCTTGCCGTCGGAAAAGCCCTCGGTGGCGAAGCCGATCCCGAACAGCCGGTTCGGCCCGCGCCCGCGATAGCGCCAGAGCCCGCCGGGTTCGCCCGTATGCACGTGGTTGCGCTCGCCCGGAGGGGCGTCCCACGCCCGGACGCCGCCATTCTCGCGCCGGATTTCCACGATCCAGGGGCGGTCGGGGTCGATGGATGTCACCCAGTAGAAACCGTTCCCGCCCGTATACATCGCCCGCCCGCCGGACATGAGATAGCGTTCCATCGCCGTCAGGGCCGGGTTGGTCCAGTATTCGGGGTGCGATCCGGTGACGACCACCTTGTAACGCGACAGAAGGTCGAGCCCGCCGTGGTGCACATCCTCGTCGGTGACGACATGATAGCTTTTCCCAAGCTTTTCGAGCCATTCGATGAAGAACAGATCGACCGCGAAATGGCGGAAGCTGCCGGTCAGCCAGTTCGGATAATGCGGGCGGACGTTGACCAGCGGCCGCCGGCGGCTGCTGAACCGCACCGGGCTGCCGTCGGCATGGGTGTCATAGCAGGACAGGCCGAATTCCGGGTGCGCGTTGAGGTAAAGTTCATCCTCCGACACGACCCGTTCATGCCCCATGATGCCGCTGAGGTCGGCGCTGGCGAAACGGTCGTTGGCATAGGCCAGATAGGTGTTCGTCGGCGCGATGAACAGCACATCCGCGCGCCCGTCATCCTTGTCGCGCACGAACAGCGGATAGAGGTCGACCCGCCCTTCCGCCTCCAGCCGCACCGCATAGATCCCGCTGGACAGGTTTTCGGGCAGGTCGAAGGCCAGATCGTAGTCCCAGTTCGAATCGATCATGTCGTCGGAATGGAAATAGATCGCCGCATATTCCGCGGGCACGGTCAGGAAGGAATCGCACAGACCCGTCCAGTGGGGCCCGGTCACGGCGCGTTCGGCGCCGTTGCGGATGCGCGCGTTCGGGGCGCGCTGTTGCACTTCGCGCAGGGTGTCGGAATTGAAATGCTCGGCCAGGTTCCAGGTCAGGCGCGGCGCGGGCGCCCCCGGTGCGCCGTCATGCAGCGCGCGGATCTCTGCCCCGGTCAGCGCGCGGCCGAACACCGAGGGGGTGCCGATCTTGCCGTTGAAGCCGTCGACGGCAGACCCAATGTCGCTGACCCCCGCCGCCGCCAGCCGCAGCAGATCGGCGGGCGGAAGGTCCGCGGCCAGCCGGACGGATTTTTCGCGGTAGACCGGCGCCCCGGGAAGGCCGCGCACCTGTTTCAGCGATACCAGCGCCGTGCGCCCGTCGAGCGAGACGGCAAGCGAATACCAGGTCGCGGGCGCGACTTGCAGGCCGAGGTCATGGCTTTCGGACCCCGCGTGAAGATGCAGCCCCGAATTGCGCACCGACAGCGCAAGGCGCGTGTCCCCGCCCTGCGCGGTGGACAGGATCGTCTGCGCATCGTCCCATTGCGGCACGCTGGACCAGAACCACAGGTGGATCGCATGGTCCCCCGCCACCCCGGTGCCCAGGGGAAAATCGGCGTAGGAGCCGATGGCGGTCGCCTGCCGCCGCCCGGGGACGGTGATGTCGATGCCCGGCACGGTTTCGCCGAAGGCATGGCTGCCGTCGCCCGCATCGGCCGCGGTCGGACCCCGGGTGATCCGTTCCAGCGTGGCGCGAACGGTTTTCCGGTCGGTGCTGATCGCCATGCGGACGGTCTCGCCCGGCTTGCGCGACCATTCCTCGAAATAGGCCTCCAGATCCATGATACGACTCCCTGCTGTTGAGGTTATGCAGGGCCATGGTGAAAATATGTGAATCACCACATCCCGCGATTGTTTTCCCACAATTTACCAGCATGTCCCATCCGTCAAGCCCCACATCCAAGAAATGCCGATGCGGCGTGCGGGCTCTGCGGTGCAGCGGGCGGGCGGGGCGGCCATGTGCAGGAAAATGGCCGCTGGATTGGGAGTAACATGCTGATAAGAGTCAGAGAAACCTTCCTTCCCTTGACGCCCTGCCGGGCGGTTCGGTGGCGGAAAACCGGCCATGCGGCCGCCTTCCGGCAATCTGCGCGATGCCGAAAAAAATGACTGACTTCCAACGGAAAGCTGTGCTAGGGTTGCCCCATCACCGCAGCTTGCGCCCGCCGCGAAGCCGCATCGGACAGGAAACGCGCCTCATGAGCACAGAGACGGACCCGGCCCCGCGCGCGCGGGGGATCCTCGACATGAACAGCTTCGACCTCGGTTCCGGCGAGGTGTCGCCGGCGGTCCGGCGGCGGCTGGCGAATCTCGGCTCGGCAAGCGTGCTGTTCTACCGCAACCCGATCGAGATGGTTTCGGCCGAGGGCGCGTGGATGATCGCGCGCGACGGGCAGCGGTATCTGGACATGTACAACAACGTCCCCGTCGTCGGCCACGGCCACCCCGAGGTGATCGAGGCGGTGACGCGGCAGATGCGGCAGCTCAACACCCATACGCGCTATGTGGTCGGCGTCGTGGACGATTATATCGAGGCGCTGAAGGCGACCCTGCCGGCGGGGCTCGACAATGTGGTCCTCACCTGTTCGGGAAGCGAGGCGAACGATCTGGCGATGCGGCTGGCGCGGCGGGTGTCGGGCGGGCAGGGCATCATCGTCACCGAGAACGCCTATCACGGCAACACCGCGATCGTGACCGAGGTTTCGCCCGCGGCGATCCGCAACACCGCGCTGGCCGAACATGTGGTGACGGTGCCCGCCCCCTCGCGCGAAAATTTCGGCGACGATATCGCCGGGGGCTTCGCCGGTGCGGTGGAGGCCGCGATCCGGCAATTGCGCCGCCGGGGCATCGCCCCCGCCGCGCTGCTGGTCGACACGATCTTTTCGTCCGACGGGGTGCATGCCGATCCGGCGGGCTTTCTGGTGCCGGCGGTCGCCGCGATGCGCAAGGCGGGGGGCCTCTTCATCGCCGACGAGGTGCAGCCCGGCTTCGGGCGCACCGGCGAGGCGTTCTGGGCCGTCCAGCGCCACGGGATCGAGCCCGACATCCTGACCATGGGCAAGCCGATGGGGAACGGCTTTCCGATGGCGGCGATGGCGACGCATCCCGAATACCTCGACGCCTATTGCGACGACTACGGCTATTTCAACACCTTCGGGGGCAACCCCGTCGCCGCCGCGGCGGGCCATGCGACGCTGCGGGTCATCCAGCGCGAGGGGCTGATGGAAAACGCGCGCGACATCGGCGCGCGGCTGCGTGCCGAACTGCGCGCCATCGCCGACCGTTCGCCCTGCCTCGCCGCCGTCCGGGGGACCGGGCTTTTCATCGGCATCGACGTGTGCGAACCCGACCGCCCCCGCACGCCCGCGCCCGAACGCACCCTGCGCATCCTCGAGGCGCTGCAAGGCCGCAACATCCTGACCGGCAGCGCGGGCAAGTTCGGCGCCACCATCCGCGTGCGCCCCCCGCTCTGCATCACGCGGGATCAGGCTGACATCTTCATTGACACCTTCTCGGCAATCATGTCCGAGATGGAAGGCGGCGATGCGGGATATGCCGCATCCGGCCGCTATCGCCCGGCGGGTCATGAATATGTCTGATTGATCCCCTGTCCGGGGTCGCCGCCGCCCCCGCGCCCGTAGCCGCCTTGACGCCGGCGGGTGACAGGTGGTGTCCACAGCAGAATGAAGATTGGTGTTCGATGCAGCAAAATGGTTCCAAGAAGGACAGGCGCCATCAGGTTATCCTTGACACTCTCGAAACCAATTCGGCCGTCCGTATCGGCGAACTGGCCGGCATGCTCGGCGTGTCGGCCGAAACCATCCGGCGCGACCTTCAGGAACTGGAGGACAAGGGCGAGATCTGCCGCACCTACGGGGGTGCTGTCCGCAACCTGGTGGCCGAACCCATCCTGGCCGAACGCCTGACCGTCAACTACGAGGAACGCAAGCGCGTCACCTTCGAGGCGGTGGAACATATCGGCGACGCCGATCACATCTTCCTCTGCGGCGGATCGACGGCGATGCATTTCGCGCGCGCGCTGGTGGAAACGCTGCGGCGGGATCTGACGGTCCTGACCATCTCCATCGGCGTGGCAGAGGAACTGTCGCGCAGTCCCCATATCCAGACCATGCTGCTGCCCGGCATCTTCGATGCGAAGGAACGGGTGGTCTACGGGCCCGAAACCATCGCCGCGATCGAGAAATACCACCCCCCGCTGACGATCATGAGCGCATCGGCGCTCGACCACCTCGGGCTGAGCGAGGCGATCCTCGTCTATGCCCATACCCATGCCGCGATGATCCAGCATTCCGAACGCACGCTGGTGATGATCGAAAGCCTGAAGTTCGGCCGCCGCGCGCTGACCCAGATCGCCACCTGGAACCCGCGCATGCATCTTGTCACCGACACCATGCGCGACGAACGGATCCGCACCGCCATCGAAGAGGCCGGGGCAAGGATCACCACCGCCGACCATCCCGCCGTGGGTGTGCCGCTGCGGGCCGGGCAGGGCGGCTAGGCGGCGGAGGCTATCCCCTGATGGCCGGTCCCGGGTCGGGGGCGGCCTGTATCCCCATGCGCGTCGAAGGTTGCCCGACGGACAACGCCCTGCGACCTGCGATGTCGGGATGAATGGCAGCCCGTAGGGGAGTCGAACCCCTCTTTTCAGGTTGAAAACCTGACGTCCTAACCGATAGACGAACGGGCCGCGTGGCGTGGCGTCCTGATAGCCATTGCGGCGGCGAAGTGCAAGAGCGGACATGCACCAAGATGCGGAAACCTTGCGGTGCCGGCGCAGGGCGCAATGGGGCAAACCCTTGATCGCGCTGTCGGTCCTGAGGAGGAAAAGTGGCAGCCCGTAGGGGAGTCGAACCCCTCTTCCCAGGTTGAAAACCTGGTGTCCTAACCGATAGACGAACGGGCCACGCGGCGTGGGCGCACTGATAGGCGGAGCCGTGGTGCAGTGCAAGGGGGAAAATGCGGCCGGCCCGATCTTCGGGCGGCTCAGGCGCGCGCCGCGTCGTCGAGGCGCAGTTGCACCCGGCGGCGGCCGCCCCAGGCGTTGATCTCGACCCGGCCCGCGACATGGAACCGGCCCGCCCCGCCCGCGGACAGCAGGGACCCGAGGGGGCCGGTGAAGGCGTTGAAGGCCACGGCCTCCAGCCGGGCGGGGCCGGCGCCGAAGGTCACGCGCAGATGCGCCTCGCCCATCCGGCGCACATCCGTCACCACCTGACCGGCCAGCGCGAATCGCGGCGCGGGGGCGGCGGCGCCGAAGGGGCCGGCCTGTTCGATCTGCTCGATCAGTTCCACCGTCGCGGCCTGCGGGGCGATCAGACCGTCGATGCGCAGCGCCTGCGCCCCCGCCGTTCCCGCGCCCTGCCGCGCCAGCAGATCGGCCAACCGGTCCATCGCCGCGCCGATCCGGTCGCGCGCCACCGTCAGCCCCGCCGCCATCCGGTGGCCGCCGCCCTTGAGCAGCAGCCCCTCGGCCGCCACGCGCTGCACCGCAGCACCCAGATCCACCCCCGCGACCGACCGGGCCGAGCCCTTGCCCTCGTCGCCGTCGAGCCCGATCACCACGGCGGGGCGGCCATAGGCCTCTTTCAGCCGCGCCGCGACGATGCCGACGACGCCGGGGTGCCAGCCTTCGCCCGCCGCCCAGACAAGCGGGCCGTCGACCCCGCGCGCCTCTGCCTGCGCCATCGCCTCTTCGCGCACCCGCGCCTCGATCTCGCGCCGTTCGGTGTTGAGCGCATCCAGCCGCGCGGCCAGCGCCGCGGCCTCCATCGGGTCGGCGGTGGCAAGCAGCCGCGCGCCCAGATCGGCCTGCCCGATCCGCCCGCCCGCGTTCACCCGGGGGCCGAGCACGAAGCCCAGGCCATAGGGCGTCGGCGCCTGATCCATCCGCGCCACATCGGCCAGCGCCACCAGCCCGGGCCGTTCGCGCCGCGCCATCACCGCAAGGCCACGCCGCACCAGCGCGCGGTTGACGCCGACCAGCGGGGCGACATCGGCCACCGTCGCCAGCGCCACCAGATCCAGCAGCGCCATCAGGTCGGGGCCCTGCACGCCTTCGGCGCGCAACTGCCGGTTGGCCTCGACCAGCATCAGGAACACCACGCCTGCGGCACACAGATGGCCGAGGGCGCCGTCCTCGTCCTGCCGGTTGGGGTTCACCACGGCCAGCGCGGGGGGCAGGGTTTCCGCCCCCAGATGGTGATCCAGCACCACCACGTCGCAGCCCGCCGCGGCGATGGGGTCATGGCTGAGCGTCCCGCAATCCACGCAGAGGATCAGGTCATGCGCCGCGCCCAGTTGCTGCATCGCGGGCACGTTCGGGCCATAGCCCTCGTCGATCCGGTCGGGGATATAAAGCGTCGCCTGCCGCCCCATCGCCCGCAGCCATGTCAGCAGCAGCGCGGCGGAGGCGCCGCCATCCACGTCGTAATCGGCAAAGACCGCGATCCGGTCGCCCTTGCGCGCGGCCTGCACGAACCGCGCTGCCGCCACACCCATGTCGCGCAGGCTCAAGGGGTCGGGCAGCAGGTCGCGCAGGCTCGGGTCGAGGAAACCCGCCGCATCCTCGGGCGCCACGCCGCGGGCGGCCAGCACATTGGCCACGGGCAGGGGCAGGCGGGCGCGCTGCGCGATCGCCTCTGCCAGCCGCTGTTCGTCCGGCCCCGGGCCGGTCCACCGGCGGCCGGTGGCCGAAACCTCGACCCCCAGAAAGGCCGGGTTGCTGTCGGGCGCGCCGGTCACTTCACCGGGGTGCGGTAGGTCATCCGGCGCACCGAGCCGGTCTTGGACCGCATCAGGATCGTCTCGGTCGTAACCCAGCCGACCTCGCGCTTGAGCCCCCGCAGGATGGAGCCGTCGGTGACGCCGGTCGCGGCGAAGATCACATCGGCCGTCACCATCTCGTCCCGGGTGTAGATGCGGTCGAGGTCGGCGATCCCGGCCTTGGCGGCACGGGTGCGTTCGTCGTCGTTGCGGAACAGAAGCTGGCCGAAGATCTGCCCGCCCATGCATTTGAGCGCCGATGCCGCCAGCACCCCTTCCGGCGCGCCGCCCGAGCCCATGTATATGTCGATCCCGGTGATCTCGGCCTCGGCGCAATGGATGACGCCCGCCACGTCGCCATCGGTGATCAGCCGGATCGCCGCGCCGGTCGACCGCACGGCGGCGATCAGGTCCTGATGCCGGGGACGTTCGAGGATGCAGACGGTGATATCCTCGGGCCGCCCGCCCTTGGCGCGGGCCAGTTGCCGCACCCGTTCGGCCGGTTCCATGTCGAGCGTCACCACGCCTTCGGCATAACCCGGGCCGACGGCGAGCTTTTCCATGTACACGTCGGGCGCATGCAGCATCGTGCCGCGGGGCGCCATGGCGATCACCGCCAGCGCGTTCGGCATGTCCTTGGCCGTCAGCGTCGTGCCCTCCAGCGGGTCGAGCGCGATGTCGACCGCGGGCCCGGTGCCGGTGCCGACCTCTTCGCCGATATAGAGCATCGGCGCCTCGTCCCGCTCGCCCTCGCCGATCACCACCACGCCGTTGATGTCGAGCCGGTTCAGCTGCGTGCGCATCGCATCCACCGCGGCCTGGTCGGCGGCCTTTTCGTCCCCGCGCCCGATCAGCCGGGCCGAGGCGATGGCCGCCGCCTCGGACACCCGCGCGAGGCCGAGCGAAAGCATGCGGTCGTTGAAGTCGATGGTGTCGGGCATGGCAATATCCTGCGGTGAAAGGCGGTGTCGCCCCCGCGTGTAGCCCCTTCGCGGGGGGCGGGGCAAGGCCGCAGGTGCCGCGGAGGGCCGCCGATGGGGGTTCCCGCCCGCCGACGGCGAGGGCGGAAAGGGCGGTGGCCTCCGGCGGGGATATTTGAGGGACAGAAAATGAAGAAAGGCGCGCCCGTGCGATGCGGGAAGGGCGCCGTGCGCCTTCACCTTTTTCCAAATACTCCCGCGCGGCGCGCGCAGCTTTCCGCCGGGCCGACGATGGCAAGAGAGGTGCGGCGCCGCATGCCGGGGCTTGCCCCGGCTTGCGCCCTCAGACGGCCTCGATGCGGATCGCCACGGTTTCGCCCACCACCACGCCGGTGGCGGCAAAGCGGGAAATCGCGTGGTTCACGTCGTCGCGGGTGGTCTTGTGGGTGACGATGATCACCGGCGCGGTCGGTTCGGAATGGCCGCGCTGGCGCATCCGGTCGATCGAGATCCCGGCATCGCCCAGGACGGCGGCCACCTTGGCCAGCGCGCCCGGCTTGTCCTGCAACGTCAGGCGCAGGTAATAGGGCGCGGGCGCGGCGACCGAGGCGCCGACGCTTTCGGCCAGGGTCGCGGCGGGCACGCCGAAGGTGGGATAGCGGGTGCCGCGCGCAAGGTCGATCACGTCGGCCATCACCGCGCTGGCCGTGGGCCCGGCGCCTGCGCCTGCGCCGCGCAGCACGATCTGGCCCGCGGCGGACCCTTCCAGAACCACCATGTTGGTGCCGCCCTGCAACTGCCCCAGGGGGCTGTCGGCGGGCACGAGGCAGGGCGACATGCGCTGTTCCAGCCCGCGGCCGGTCATCTGCGCCACGCCCAGAAGCTTGATGCGGAAGCCCAGTTCGGCGGCGTGTCGGATATCCTCGATCGCGATGCGGCCGATGCCTTCCAGTTCCACCGCGCCGAAGGCCACGCGGGTGCCGAAGGCCAGCGCGGCGAGGATCGACAGCTTGTGGCCCGCGTCGATCCCGTCGACGTCGAGCCGCGGGTCGGCCTCCAGATAGCCCAGTTGCCGGGCCTCTTCGAACACGGCCTCATAGGGCAGGCCCGCGCTTTCCATCCGCGTCAGGATGTAGTTGCAGGTGCCGTTCATCACCCCCATCACCCGCCTGATGCGGTTGGCGGCCAGCCCCTCGGTCAGCGCCTTGATGACGGGGATGCCGCCGGCCACCGCCGCCTCGAACCGGATCACGCGGCCTGCGGCCTCTGCCGCCTCGGCCAGCGCCTGGCCGTGATGGGCCAGCAGCGCCTTGTTGGCGGTGACGACATCCTTGCCGGCGGCGATGGCGGCCTCGGTGGCCGCGCGGGCAGGGCCGTTTTCGCCCCCCATCAGTTCCACGAAGACGTCGATGTCGCCGCGCCGGGCCAGCGCCACGGGATCGTCCTCCCAGGCGAAGGCGGACAGGTCGGCGCCGCGGTCCCTGGCGCGGTCGCGGGCGGAAACGGCGACGATCTTCACCGGGCGGCCGGCGCGCGCGGCGATCAGCGCGCCTTCGGTGCGGATGAGGTCGACCACACCGATGCCAACGGTTCCAAGACCGGCGATGCCGAGGCGCAGGGGGGCAGACATGGTGTTCTCCGTCAGGTGCCGGCCGCATAGGGCGCGGCCCGTGGTCGTCAGCGCCTGTTAGCCGGTTCGCCGCGGGCATGCAACGCGGCAGAACCGTCAGGGCGCGGCCTGACGGATCGCGGCGGCGCGGGCGCGCAGGGCGGCGGCGCGGGCGGTCAGTTCGGCCTCTGCCGCGGGGGCGCGGCCGGGGTCGTCTGCCGCATCGAGGATCGCGCCGAGGGGGGCGATCGTGGGCCAGCCGCCGTTGCGCGCGCCGTCGCCTTCGGCCGATTCGGCCTCGGGTACACGGGAACAGGCGGTGGCGAGCATCAGAAGGGCAAGGCAAAGGGCAGGGCGCATGGGTCCGGTCCGGCTGGGTCGGCGCAGGTTAGGGGGCGGGCGGCGCGGCGGCAAGCCGGGGGTTGAACTGAACGGGTGTTCAGATAGCTTGGCGCGATGGCACGCAAACGGGGATCCCATGCCGACATCACCGGCCCGCGGGTGCGCGCGGCGGCGCTGCGGCTGTTCGCGCGCGACGGCTATGCCGCGGTGTCGATGCGCCGGATCGCGGCAGAGGTCGGGGTGCAGGCCGGGGCGCTTTATCTTTATACCCCCGACAAGCAGGCGCTGCTGTTCGACCTGATGCAGGGGCATATGGAGGATCTGCTGGCCGCCTGGGGGGCGGAATCGCAGGGGGGCGACGCGCCTGCGCGGCTCGACCGGTTCGCGCGCTTCCATGTCCGCTTCCACCTCGACCGGCCCGAGGCGGTGTTCATCGCCTTCATGGAACTGCGCAGCCTGACGCCCGGGAATTTCGCCGCGATCGCGGCGCTGCGCGGCCGGTACGAGGCGGCGCTGGAAGGCATCCTGCGCGAGGGTGTCGCGGCGGGGGCGTTCACCGTGCCCGATACGCGGCTGGCGGCGATGGCGCTGATCGCGATGCTGACCGGCGTCACCACCTGGTATCGCGAGGGCGGGCGGCTGGCGCGGGCCGAGGTCGAGGGGATCTATGCCGATATGGCCCGGCGGGCGGTCGGGGCGGGGTGAGGCATCCCGGTGCTTGAGGGCAACCCCGCGCTCTGTCTGGCGAAGGCGCGCGCCTTCGCCAGACAGGCGGAAGAATGATCCCCCTTAATGCGCGGGCTTGATGAAGGTGCCGTTGCGCAGTTCCGCCATTGCCTGTTGCAGTTCCTCGCGCGTGTTCATCACGATGGGGCCGTGCCAGGCCACGGGCTCCTGGATCGGCGCGCCCGACACCAGCAGGAAGCGCACGCCCTCGGGCCCCGCCTGCACCGCCACCTCGTCGCCGCGGCCGAACTGCACCAGCGTGCGGTTGCCCGACAGGTCGCGGATGTTGACCTCCTGTCCCATCACCTCTTTTTCCAGCAGCACGCCGCGCGGCGCACCGGCATCGGCGAACCTTCCTGCGCCCTCGAACACATAGGCGAAGGCGCTGCGCCGGGTATCCACCGGGAACACCTTGCGTTTCAGCGGCGGCACGAAGATGTCGAGGTATTGCGGTTCCGCCGCGATCCCGTCCACCGGGCCCTTGTAGCCGCGATAGTCGCCCACGACCACCTTCACCCGGGTGCCGTCGTCATCCACCAGTTCGGGAATGTCGCCCCCGCGCACGTCCTGATAGCGCGGCTGCGTCATCTTCAGGTGCCGCGGCAGGTTGGCCCAGAGCTGGAACCCGTGCATCTGGCCCCTGGCGTTTCCCTGCGGCATTTCCTGGTGCAGGATGCCCGACCCGGCGGTCATCCACTGCACATCCCCCGCGCCGAGCCGCCCGCTGTTGCCGAGCGAATCGCCGTGTTCCACCGTGCCGGCCAGAACATAGGTGATGGTCTCGATCCCGCGATGGGGATGCCAGGGGAAACCGGCGCGGTAATCCTCGGGCCGGTCGCCGCGGAAATCGTCGAACAGCAGGAACGGGTCGGCCTGACCGGGATCCTGGAACCCGAAGGCGCGGTGCAGGCGGACGCCCGCGCCCTCGATGGCGGGCAGGGCGCGGTTGGTGTGCGATACGGGACGAATGGACATGGCGGTCTCCTTCCTCGCCCCCTTCGGGGCTGCTGATGCCCAATCTGGGGCCGCGCGGCGCGATTTCCCATCCCCGCCCGCCCCAGGGAGGTTGTGCGCGCAGGCACAGTCCGGCAACAAGGGCCTGCAACAAGCGGCGGCGCGACAGCAACGGGGGGCGGCATGGCGGGCACGGACGGGGAAGAGGTTCTGCTGCGGGTGGAAATCGCCCCCGCCCGGCGGTTCGTCGCGATGGCGCTGTCGGCGCTGATCGGGCTCTGGATGATCTATGTCGGCCTGTGGCTCGACGTGCCCTCGACGCTCTGGCGGGCGGGGCTGGTGGCGGTGGGCGGCCTTGCGCTGGTGCAGGCGGTGCGGATCCGCGCCACCGCCGTGCCGGGGATCGAACTGACCGCCACCGAACTGCGCGAGATCGGCGGCCGCCGCATCGCCGCGCTGGACGGGGTGGTCGAGGTGCAGCGGTCCTTCGGCCTGTTCAAGCCGATGAACGGCTTCGTGCTGCATCTGGCGGCGCCCGCGCGCGCGGCGATGGTGCCGGGGGTCTGGTGGCGCTTCGGCCGCCGTGTGGCGGTGGGGGGCATGCTGCCGCGCGGCGGCGCGCGGCAGATCGCCCTGCGGATGGAGGCGCAGGTGAAGGCCCGCGCCCCCGGCAGCGTCAGCTGATCGGCAGGGGCGACAGGAACCGCGGCCGCACCGCCGTGAACTGGTAGAAGGTCCGCTGCGGCAGGCCCACCGACAGCACCGGGGTGAAGTCGCGCCAGGTCTCGACCACCAGCGTGGTGTGCGAATCCGCCATCTTCGGCAGCCGGTCGCGCTGTGCCGCCATGGTGGCGGTGGTATGCGCCGGCGCGCGGCCGGAACTGGTGGTGCGCGACCACAGCACCCGATAGCTGTTGTCGGAAATGCGGTATTGCACGCTCGACACCCGCATCAGCGTCGCTTCGTCGGTCATCGACAGATAGCGGTAGATCTCGTGCATCCCGAAGATATAGGCCGTATTGATCGCGGTATTTTCGCGCGAGATCATGTCCGAGACGGTATAGCTCGCCTTGATATGGCCGTTCTGGACGCGGTAGGCGTCCCAGTAGACGAACATCGCCATGAACACCCACAGCAGCACCGGCATGACCAGCACCGCCTCGGTCGAGATCGCGCCGGCGCCGTCGCGGCCGAAACGGCGCAGGATGCGGGCGGGGATATGCAGCAGGCGTGTCATCAGTTGCCCCCCAGGCGCGGTTCGTTGACGAAGCCGGAGGCCGCGATCATCTGATAGCCGCCCGAACGGTCGAGCTTCAGCCGCAGCCCCCAGGGCGTGGTCGGGAAGAACGGGTCGAAGATCGCGCAGGCGCGCACCAGCATCAGCTGGTTCGACCCGCCGGGATCGAAGGTCCGGGGCGGTTTCACCTCTGCCGTGCGGTCGGTGCAGTCGGGGTCGGTGTCGAACACGTCCCAATTGGTGCGGCTGACGGGGCGCAGTTCCAGCTTCAGGTTCGCCTCGCAGTCCGGCATGATGACCGTGTTGTTGCAGATCAGCGTCTTGATCTTGGCATGGGTCGGGTCCTCGATATGGCCGAGCCGCAGTTCGCGCACCGCAAGATCCAGCGCGCGGTCCAGCATCACATAGCGCGTCGTCAGCATCCCCGCCTCGAACGAGGCGAGGAACACCATCATCAGCATCGGGAACACGAGGACGAAATCCACCGTGACGGCACCGGTTTCATCGCCGGCGAAGCGGGACCGGATGAAGCGGGGAAGGCGGATCATTCGGTCAACCTCAGCTGGCTGATCTGGCTGCGGATCACGCGGAACACGGTCTTGAGCGCGGCGCCGTCCTCGTCGTTGACCACCCTGTAGAAACGGTCGGTCGTGGCGCAGTTGCGCACCGCGGTCGCCCCCCGGTCCGGCGCGTCGAAGGCAATGCCGAAGATCAGCACGTCCTGCGCTTTCGCCATGCTGCACAGGGCGTTCAGCCGCAGGTCCATGTCGTCCTTGTGGGTCTGGCTGCGGAAGTTGGCCATCCAGGTGTTGTATTCGTTGGTGCGGTTGGTCCCGTTCGAACCGCCGAGCGGCCGCGCGTAAAGCTGGTGGGCGACCCATTTCACGCGCCGCTTTTCCCACACCTGCGGCCAGGTCTGGCGCGTCACCTTGCTCCAGTTCTCGGTCGTGGTGCACTTGCGGTTGAAAAGTATGCCGGTGCAGGTCTCGGTTGTCGTCACGCCCCAGGGCAGGGCGTACCAGGCGCTCTTGTGCGGCACGTAGTACTTGTTCGATCCCGAGCGGCTGGAATGATAGATGGAATAATAGCCCTCGTTGTCCAGATAGATGTCCGACTGGCCGGTCTTGTAGGCCTTGTTCACCTCTTCCTGGTCGAAATGTTCGCCGTCGGTCATCAGGACGATCACCTTCAGCACATCCTCGTCATCGTATTCGAGCGGCCGGCCGGAGAACACCGCGGGGACCTTTTGGGCCGTGACCATCTCGGAGACGATCTGGCGGGTGCCCGGGTCCAGCAGCGTCAGGCCCCATTTCAGCCCGGCGTCGATCGAGGTCGCGCCATCGGCCTTCAGCCCCTTGATCTGCTTGACCAGTTCGACGGAGTCGTTCTGGTGCACGCTGACCTCGTTGGCCGCCTCGGGGATGCACCAGCGGTTGCCCGGGTCGGGGACGATATAGCTGCTGTTGCTGTTGCTGTCGGGCGGCGTGGACTGGGTGAACGACTGCGACCAGGTGTCGGCATGCGCGGTCTGCGGCATCGCCAGCGTGCGCGGAAGCCCGGTGGTGGTATAGGCCTCGGGCGGCAGGTCCACGCAGGTCGCGCCGGCAAGGCCGTGCTTGTGCGTGACGTTGTATTTCGAGAACAGGTCCGGGCCCAGCATCACCTGCCCGTTGTAGGGCACGATCGAGATAGAAACCTTCTTGTCCTCGTCGTTCTTGAGGGTCTCGATCACGAATTCCTCGGCCGCGCTTTGCAGGTTCGCCATCCGGGTGGATCTGTTGTCCACCATGGATCCCGAGATATCCAGCACCAGCGCGATTTCCACGTTGGAGATCCGTTCCTCCGCCGTGCCCCGGCCGTCCGAGGCGAGCAGGTCGATGCCCATCATCTGCATGAAGAAGGGCTTCACCTCGAGCCGCGTGTTCACGCGCACCTCGCGGCCGTTGAGCGAGTCCTTGAGGATCTTGGTGTTGACCAGATTGTCCGACAGCCCCTCCTTCGCGAACATGTCGGCCGCGACCTCTTCGGCGTCGAGCGTCTGCGTCAGCGCCGCGGCGGCCAGCGCCGCACGGTCGGCGGTGCTCTGCACCCGGGCGCGTTCGGCCTCGTAGCGCATCAGATCGACCGACATGCCGCCGACCATCAGCATCAGGACCAGGATGAAAAGGGCGAAGATCAGCACTGCGCCGGACTCGTCGCGCAGATGCGCACCAAGAACGCTGCGGGTCGCCGTGGCCGGCGCCGGTCTGCGCTTTCCGGTTCTGGACATAAACATGCACACCTCTCACTTCCGCCGGGCCCGTGCCGGAACAGACCCCGCGCCGAGGCTGAATGAAGCGTTCCTTTGGGACGGAATTATGGCGAGGGCAGGTTAATGCCTTGGCAGGCAAGCCCGCGGAAACGATTCGGCGGGGCCCGGGGCGATTGTCGCGCCGCCGTCGCCACTCTGCCGAAGAGGTGATTCGAATCACCCCTTCCGCGGCATGAAAGCTGATGCATCCCCGCCCGCGCCGGGCTAGGCTTCCCCCGGCGGCGGAAAAGGCCGCCGGACGTTCGAGAGGAGAGCCCTATGTCGTCGTCTGCCGCAGAGCCCAGTTTTCGCGAATCCGTCGATCTGATGTTCGACCGCGCCGCCGCGCTGATGGACATGTCCCCCGGTCTTGCGCAGAAGATCCGGGTCTGCAATTCCACCTATACCGTGCGCTTCGGCGTGCGCCTGCGCGGCAAGATCGAGACCTTCACCGGCTATCGGTCCGTCCATTCCGAACATATGGAACCGGTGAAGGGCGGCATCCGCTATGCGCTGTCGGTCAACCAGGACGAGGTGGAGGCGCTGGCGGCGCTGATGACCTACAAATGCGCGCTGGTGGAAACCCCGTTCGGGGGCGCCAAGGGCGGGCTCTGCATCGACCCGCGGCAATGGGACGAACGCGAACTGGAACAGATCACCCGCCGCTTCGCCTATGAACTGATCAAGCGCGACCTGATCCACCCGGCCCAGAACGTGCCCGCCCCCGACATGGGCACCGGCGAACGCGAGATGGCCTGGATCGTGGACCAGTATTCCCGCATGAACACCACCGACATCAACGCCAAGGCCTGCGTCACCGGCAAGCCGCTGAACTCCGGCGGGATCCGGGGGCGGGTGGAGGCGACGGGCAGGGGCGTGCAATACGCGCTGCGCGAATTCTTCCGCCACCCCGAGGATGTGGCGCGGGCGAAACTGTCGGGCGGGCTGGACGGCAAGCGGGTGATCGTGCAGGGCCTGGGGAACGTGGGCTATCACCTGGCGAAGTTCTTGGCCGAGGAGGACGGCGCGCGCATCACCGCGATCATCGAACGCGACGGCGCGCTGGTGGACGAAAAGGGCCTCGACGTCGAGGCGGTGAAGCAGTGGATCACCTCCACCGGCTCGGTCAAGGGCTTCCCGGGCGCGGGCTTCGTCGAGGACGGCGCCGCGGTGCTGGAGGCCGATTGCGACATCCTGATCCCGGCGGCGATGGAAGGGGTGATCAACCTCGACAACGCCGCCCGCATCCGCGCGCCCCTGATCGTCGAGGCCGCGAACGGCCCCGTCACCTTCGGCGCCGACGAGATCCTGCGCCAGAAGGGCGCGCTGCTCATCCCCGACATGTATGCGAACGCGGGGGGGGTGACGGTCAGCTATTTCGAATGGGTCAAGAACCTGTCCCACATCCGCTTCGGCCGCATGCAGCGCCGTGCCGAAGAGGCGCGCTCGCGCCTGCTGGTCGAGGAACTCGAACGCC
Organism: Ruixingdingia sedimenti; assembly: GCF_031432425.1. Classification (NCBI taxonomy): domain Bacteria; kingdom Pseudomonadati; phylum Pseudomonadota; class Alphaproteobacteria; order Rhodobacterales; family Paracoccaceae; genus Ruixingdingia; species Ruixingdingia sedimenti. The sequence goes on from NZ_JAVKPH010000004.1 coordinate 161,629, forward strand.
TCTCGGCCGACCGGGGCCTCGGCTGGACGCTCGCGCCGGGGTTCAAGGACCGTTTCCTGACCGGCTCGGACGAACTGGCGCTGGTGCGCTCGGGCCTCGACGACACGATGCGCATCGCCTACCAGTCGATGCGCGAGGTCTGGCTGGGGCGCGAGAACGTCGAGGACCTGCGGACGGCGGCCTATATCGTGGCGATCGAACGGGTGGCGGCGACCTATCGGTCCAAGGGGCTCTAGCGCCGGGCGGCCTGCGGGCGGACAGGGCAGGGCCGGGGGCTTCGCGCCCCCGGACCCCCGCGGGATATTTGGATCACGGTGAAAGACGAAGGGTATCCTTCGGGGGAATAGCGTGCTGCCCTTTTCAGATGCCTGCGCTGCGCTTTCACCGTGACATAAATATCCCGGGGGGTCCGGGGGCTGGCCCCCGGCGCTGCCCTCGACACCGCGCGAAGCGGACTGGCCTTTTCCTGCCCGAAGGCCGATACTGCCGCCATGAGCCTGCCCCCCGGATTCCTCGACGAGTTGCGCAACCGCCTCTCGCTGGCGCAGGTCGTCGGGCGCAAGGTGATCTGGGACATGCGCCGGTCCAACCAGGGCAAGGGCGACATGTGGGCGCCGTGCCCGTTCCATCAGGAAAAGTCGGCATCCTTCCATGTCGACGACCGCAAGGGCTATTACTACTGCTTCGGCTGCCATGCGAAGGGCGATGCCGTCACCTTCGTGAAGGAAACCGAAAACGTCGGTTTCCTGGAGGCGGTCGAGATCCTCGCGCGCGAGGCCGGGATGCAGATGCCCGCGCGCGATCCGCAGGCCACGGCGCGGGCGGACCGGCGCAGCCAGCTGATCGCGGTGATGGACGAGGCGGTGAAACACTACCGGCTGATGCTGCGGTCCGCCGCGGGCGGTGCGGCGCGGGATTATCTGGCGCGGCGGCGGCTGTCCGAGGCCGGGCAGGAACGGTTCGGCATCGGTTTCGCCCCCGACAGCCGCACCGGGCTGGTGGCCGCGCTGACCGCGAAGGGGATCGCGCCCGAGATGGTGGTGGCGGCCGGGCTGGCGGCGGTGCCCGAAGGCGGCGGCGCGCCCTATGACCGGTTCCGCGGCCGGATCATCTTTCCCATCCGCGACGCGCGGGGCCGCACGATCAGCCTCGGCGGCCGGGCGATGGACCCGAACGCGCGCGCCAAGTACCTCAACGGGCCGGAAACCGAGATCTTCGACAAGGGCCGCAACCTCTACAACCTCGCGCCCGCGCGCGAGGCGGCGGGCAAGGGCGCGCCCCTGATCGTGGCCGAGGGTTATATGGATGTCATCGCCCTGTCCGAGGCCGGGTTCGGCGCGGTGGTCGCCCCCCTGGGCACCGCGGTGACGGAGGATCAGCTGCATCTGCTCTGGCGCGTCGCGGATGAACCCGTGATGGCGCTCGACGGCGATGCGGCGGGGCTGCGGGCGGCGCTGCGGGTGGTGGATCTGGCGCTGCCGCTGTTGCAGGCGGGCAAGGGGCTGCGTTTCGCCCTGCTGCCCGGCGGGCAGGACCCGGACGACCTGATCCGCGCCGGGGGCCCGCCCGCCTTCCAGCGCGTGCTGGACGCCGCGCAGCCGATGGTGCGGCTGCTGTGGCAGCGCGAGACCGAAGGCAAGGTCTTCGACAGCCCCGAACGGCGCGCGGCGCTGGACAAGGTGCTGCGCGCGGCGCTGAACCGGATCGCCGACCCCTCGATCCGCAGCCATTATGCCGAAGAGATCCGCCGCCTGCGCGCCGATCTGTTCGGCGCGGGCGCGCGGGCCCCGCGCGGCTTCGGCCCCCGTGTGGCCGCCCGCGGCACCCCCGCGGCGCCGCTGCCGGCCACGCGCGCCTCGCTTCTGGCCGCGGGCGGCGCACCGGTCGAGGAACGGTTGCGCGAGGCGGTGATTCTGGCCGTTCTGGCCCGCCACCCCGGCCTTATGCCCGAATTCATGGCCGACCTGGAATCGCTCGACCCCGCGCTTCCCGAACACCGCGCGGTGCATGGCGCGCTGCTGGCGGCGGCGGACCCGGGGCCGGATCTTGAAAAGCTGATGGCGCTCAACCATGTGCGCATAGCGCCCCCGCTGCGCCCGGGGGCGGATGCAGATCTGGCGCGGCTGTGCCTGGCCGAGGAATTCGCCAAGCTGGCGGCAACGCGCGGGGCGCGGCGCGAGGTGGAGGAGGCGGTGGAGGACTTCGACCATCTGCCCGACGAGGGCCTGACCTGGCGCCTGCGTCAGGCCAGCGAGGCGGTGAACCGTGCGCAACGCAGCGCCACGCAGGATACCGGCGACCTCGGCGAGGACCGCGCGGCCCTGTCGCGTCACCTGCAAAACCTGATCGACGGCGAGGTCTGGCGGAAGAATCGGCGCTAGATCCTGCCCGCCCTGTGATTCGCCCCGCAGAATCGCTACAACGTCCAGAACCGATTCGGCCTCCATCCCCGAGGAGTTTTCATGGCAGTCAAAGACACCGACGACGGCAAACCGGCAGAGCAGGACGCCGAGATCACGCTCGACATGAGCCAGGCCGCGGTCAAGAAGATGATCGCCGACGCGCGCGAGCGTGGGTACATCACCTACGACCAGCTCAACGCCGTACTGCCGCCCGACCAGGTGTCGTCGGAACAGATCGAGGACGTGATGTCGATGCTGTCCGAAATGGGCATCAACGTCATCGAGGAGGAAGAGGCCGAAGAGGGCGAGCCCGGGGGCGAACTGGTCGATACCGGCGGCGGTTCGCGCGAACTGGCGCTGGCGGGGGGCACGTCGGAAACGCTCGACCGCACCGACGATCCGGTGCGCATGTATCTGCGCGAGATGGGTTCGGTCGAACTGCTGAGCCGCGAGGGCGAGATCGCCATCGCCAAGCGCATCGAGGCCGGGCGCAACACGATGATCGCCGGGCTGTGCGAATCGCCCCTGACCTTCCAGGCGATCACCATCTGGCGCGACGAACTGCTGTCCGAAGACATCCTGCTGCGCGATGTGATCGACCTCGAGGCGACCTTCGGGCGCAGCCTCGACGGCGACGACGAGATGGAGGGGGCCGACCTCGAAGAGGTCGACATGGCCGCCGCCCCCGCGCCGCGCCGGTCCGCCAGCAACGAGCCGGAACTGGATGCCGACGGCAACCCGATCCTGCGCGGCGAGGACGACGACGAGGATGACGACGCCTCGAACATGTCGCTGGCGGCGATGGAATCGGCGCTCAAGCCCAAGGTGCTGGAAACGCTCGACCTGATCGCGGGCGACTATGTGAAGCTGGCGGAAATGCAGCAGGCGCGCATGTCCGCCACATTGTCGGAAAAGACCCGCTTTTCCGCCGCCGAAGAGGCCGCCTATCAGAAGCTGCGGTCGGAAATCGTCGCGCTGGTCAATGCGCTGCATCTGCACAACAACCGGATCGAGGCGCTGATCGACCAGCTTTACGGCATCAACAAGCGCATCATGTCGATCAATTCCGGCATGGTGAAGCTGGCCGATCAGGCGCGCATCAACCGGCGCGAATTCATCGACGAATATCAGGGATACGAACTGGACCCGACCTGGCTCGACCGGATGGCGGCGAAATCGGGCCGCGGCTGGCAGACGCTGATCGAGAAGAGCCGCGAGAAGGTAGAGGACCTGCGGGCCGAAATGGCGCAGGTCGGCCAATATGTCGGCGTCGACATTTCCGAATTCCGCCGCATCGTCAATCAGGTGCAGAAGGGCGAAAAAGAGGCCCGCCAGGCCAAGAAGGAAATGGTCGAGGCCAACCTGCGGCTGGTGATCTCCATCGCCAAGAAATACACCAACCGGGGGCTGCAATTCCTCGACCTGATCCAGGAAGGCAATATCGGCCTGATGAAGGCGGTCGACAAGTTCGAATACCGCCGAGGGTATAAATTCAGCACCTATGCGACATGGTGGATCCGTCAGGCGATCACGCGCAGCATCGCCGACCAGGCCCGCACCATCCGCATCCCCGTGCACATGATCGAGACGATCAACAAGCTGGTCCGCACCGGCCGCCAGATGCTGCACGAGATCGGCCGCGAACCGACGCCCGAGGAACTGGCCGAAAAGTTGCAGATGCCGCTGGAAAAGGTCCGCAAGGTGATGAAGATCGCCAAGGAACCGATTTCGCTGGAAACCCCCATCGGGGACGAGGAAGACAGCCAGCTCGGCGATTTCATCGAGGACAAGAACGCCATCCTGCCGCTGGACAGCGCCATTCAGGAAAACCTGAAGGAAACGACGACCCGCGTTCTGGCCTCGCTGACACCCCGCGAGGAACGGGTGTTGCGGATGCGCTTCGGTATCGGGATGAACACCGATCATACGCTGGAGGAAGTGGGCCAGCAATTCAGCGTGACCCGCGAACGTATCCGGCAGATCGAGGCCAAGGCGTTGCGCAAGCTGAAACACCCGAGCCGGTCGCGGAAATTGCGGTCGTTCCTGGATCAGTAAACATACAGGTCATGAACATCACCGATTTGCGTGACGAGATCGTTTCATCGGACGCGAAAGCCGCGTTCGATACGATCGTCGATGGTTTTTCCGCGCAGGCGGACCTGTCCATGAATGCGCATGAACAGGGGTTCCTCAACAGCCTGAGGATCTACCGGGGCGGCGATTATTGTTTTTCTGCCGTCCCGAACGACGAATGGGTACTGGCCTATATCCGCAAACCGGAACTGCGGCGCGGAAAGCTGACACCCGACAGCGTATTGGCGGTATTTCCCGATGCCCGCGTGACCAGGCAGGGTGAAATCACCTTGCGCATCCGGGATGCAGCGACCGCCGGACGCTGGCTGGACATGATCCGGGCGGCTGGCTGAAAGCGGTTCGTCCTACCGTGATCGCGGCGCAGCCCCCCATGCACACCGCCTTCACCATCCCCACCCGCGACCTGCGCCACTGGGCCGAGGGCGCGGGGCGGCGCGAGGGGGCGGCGGTGCTGGCCTGACGCCGCCGTTCGCGCGGATGACGAGGGCGGGGGCCTCCGGCGGGGATATTTGGGTCACGGTGAAAGGCGAAGGTGGCTTTCAAGAGGCGCCCCCTGCGGCTTCATCTTGCCCCAAATACTCCTGCGACGTCGACATCGGAACCAGGGCCGGGGGGGGGGGGCGACCCGTAGGCCGGGGCTGCCCGGGCCTCACTCCACCGCGATTTCCACCCGCTGCCGCAGCGCGCCGGTGTCGCGGTCGTAGATCAGGATCGCATCGCCCGTGACCACCGCATACCAGTCCGGTCCCACCGTCACCGCCTGTGCGGTGGTGCCCGCGGGCAGGGTGATCGTGTCGGGCAGAAGGGGGGCGGGCGCCCCGCCCATCGGGAAACGGATGACAATCACCACGACGACCGCTATCACGCCCAGGATCAGGCTGGCCGTCAGCCCGATCACGAGCCATTGCAACAACCGGACCGACAGCGGCAGCGCCGCCGGTGCCGCATCCGCGGGAGCCTGCCCACTCTCCATGCCCCATGCCTCCGTCCTGACCGTCATCATCGGCGACGCCCCGCCGCCCCGCCTTGATAAGGCGCTTGCCCGCGACGTACCAGAGGCGGCGGCGCTGTCGCGTTCGCGCCTCGCGCGGCTGATCGAGGAGGGCGCCGTCACCCGCGGGGCCGAAGTGCTGGCCGCCCGGTCGCGCGTCGCCGCAGGGGACGCCATCGCGATCCGGCTGGAACCCGCGGCCGATGTCGCCGCCACCGCGCAGGACATCCCGCTGGCGGTCGTCTACGAGGATGCCGAGCTGATCGTGATCGACAAGCCCGCCGGGCTGGTCGTCCACCCCGGCGCGGGCACGCCCGACGGCACGCTGGTCAACGCCCTCTTGCACCATTGCGGCGACAGCCTGTCGGGCATCGGCGGCGAACGCCGCCCCGGTATCGTGCACCGGATCGACAAGGACACCACCGGCCTGCTGGTCGCCGCCAAGACCGACCGCGCCCACCACGCCCTTGCCGCGCAGTTCGAGGCGCATAGCGTGACGCGCCATTACCTCGCGCTGGTCCATGGTGTGCCGGATGCCGCCGACCCCCGCCTGCGCGGCATCCGCGGCGTGGCGTGGGAACCGGGCGGCATCCTGCGCATCGCCACCCATATCGACCGCCACCGGACGGACCGGCAGCGCCAGGCAGTGACCGAAGGCACCGGCCGCCACGCCGTTACCCGCGCGCATGTGGTCGAGGCTTTCGGCACCCCCCCCGCGCTGGCGCTGGTCGATTGCTGGCTGGAAACCGGGCGCACCCACCAGATCCGGGTGCATATGGCCCATGCCGGCCACGGGCTGGTGGGCGATCAGACCTATGGCGGGCGGCGCCGGGCCAGCCCCCGCGCGCTCGGCCCCGCGGCGGCGGCGGCGGTCGATGCCTTTGCGCGTCAGGCGCTGCATGCCGCGACGCTCGGTTTCCTCCATCCGGTGACGGGCGAAAGGATGGAATTTTCCGCCCCCCTGCCGCCCGACATGGCGGCGCTGGTGGGGCTGTTGCAGGCGCCGCGGGTGGACTGAAACAGGAACACACGCGCCCTGACAAGGGCGTGATCACGCTGTCACAGCCCTTCCGCGACGACGGAAACCGGCGCATGCTGCGTATAAAGCACCGTAACGGGCCTGTTTTCGCGGCCCGAGGCACTTCGCCGGGGTGACATCCGCCCCCGGCCCGCACGAACGGACAGGGATGACGATGAGCAGCTATACCAACCTCCCCGCCCCCAGCCCCGAACAGGGGCTGAACCGCTATCTGCAGGAAATCCGCAAGTTCCCGATGCTGGAACCGGAACAGGAATACATGCTGGCCAAGCGGTGGGTCGACCATCAGGATTCGCGCGCCGCGCATACGCTCGTCACCAGCCACCTGCGGCTGGCCGCCAAGATCGCCATGGGCTATCGCGGCTACGGCCTGCCGCAGGCCGAGGTGATTTCAGAGGCCAATGTGGGCCTGATGCAGGCGGTGAAGCGGTTCGACCCCGATAAGGGCTTCCGTCTGGCGACCTATGCGATGTGGTGGATCCGCGCCTCGATCCAGGAATACATCCTGCGGTCGTGGAGCCTCGTGAAACTCGGCACCACCTCGGCGCAGAAGAAGCTGTTCTTCAACCTGCGCAAGGCCAAGGCCCGCATCGGCGCGCTGGAAGAGGGCGACATGCGCCCCGAAAACGTCGCCCGCATCGCCCATGACCTCAACGTCACCGAGGACGAGGTGATCGACATGAACCGCCGCCTGTCGGGGGGCGACGCCTCGCTCAACGCGACGATCGGCAGCGAGGGCGACAGCGCGGCGCAATGGCAGGACTGGCTGGAGGACGAAGACGCCGACCAGGCCGGCGACTACGAGGCGCGCGACGAATTCCAGGCGCGCATGGCGCTGCTGGAAACGGCGATGGATGCGCTCAACGACCGCGAACGCGACATCCTGACCCAACGCCGCCTGACGGACGAACCGGTGACGCTGGAAGAGCTGTCCGAACATTACAAGGTCAGCCGCGAACGCATCCGCCAGATCGAGGTGCGCGCGTTCGAGAAGTTGCAGGCGCGGATGAAAGAGCTTGCCCGCGGCAAGGGGATGGCGGTGCCGGCCTGACGCCGGCCCGCGATCCGCAGGCGCTTGCGCTGGATCAAGGCGCGCGCCTGCCGCATCCGCGATGCAATTCCCGTTCCACCCGCAAGGAGGGCCCGAGATGCAGCGAAAACGGACGCTGGTGGTGATCGCCAACGAAAAGGCGGCACGGATTCTGGCGAATGAGGGTGTCGGCAAGGGGCTTGCCGTCTGTGCCGATCTCGATGCGACGGATTACGGCGATACCGACCAGTCCGTCACCGACCGCGCCGGGCGGGGCGCCACGCCCTTCGGCCATGGCCGCCACGCGATGGACGACACCCGCCAGACCGAACGCGACCAGGAACGGGTGGCCTTTGCCGCCCATGTCATGACGGCGGCAGAGACGGAATGGGAAAAGGGCTATGACCGGCTGGTGATCGCCGCCGGCCCCAAGATGCTGGGCGAGCTGCGCACGCGCCTGCCCGCGGCGATGCAGGACCGGCTGGCGGCCGACCTGCCCAAGGATCTGGTGAAGATCCCGGTGCAGGATCTGCCGGCCCATTTCGCGGATCTGATCGTGCTGTGATGCGACGCCCCGGCGGGGCGGTCAGCGTTCCATCCAGATCGTGACCGGCCCGTCGTTGACCAGCGCCACCTTCATGTCGGCGCCGAACTCGCCGCGTTCCACCGGCACGCCCTCGCCCGCCAGCGCGGCCATGAACGCCTCGTAAAGCCGTTCGCCGGTGCCTGGGTCGGCCGCCGCCGAAAACCCCGGGCGGTTGCCGCGCGAGGTGTCGGCGGCCAGCGTGAACTGGCTGACCACCAGCGCCGCCCCGCCCATATCGCGGACCGACAGGTTCATCTTGTCCCCGGCATCGCGGAAGATGCGCAGCCTGGCGATGCGGGCGGCGAGGGCCGCGCCCTGCGCCTCGGTATCGCCCTGCATGGCGCAGACCAGCACCAGCAGCCCGCGCCCGATCTCGCCGGTCACGCGGCCATCGACCGTTACCCGCGCCTCGGATACCCGCTGGATCAGCGCCCGCATGTCAGCCCGCGAAGAAGGGCGAAAGGTTCGCGCGCACGCGGTCCAGCACGCTTGCGCCGGATTCGTCCGGGGTGAAGGTCTGGCCGGTGATCGCCTCATAGGCGCGGATATAGGTGCGGCTGGTTTCCGCGATCATCTCGGCCGGGATCTCGGGGATCGCATCGCCGTAAGGGTCGCAGCGGGCAGCGACCCAGGCGCGGATCACGTCCTTGTCGAAGCTCGGCGGGCGGGTGCCGGCCTCGAACGCGGCCTCGTAGCCGTCGGCGATCCAGTAGCGGCTGGAATCAGGGGTGTGGATTTCATCCGCGATCAGGATGTTGCCCGCGCCGTCCAGCCCGAATTCGTATTTCGTATCGACCAGGATCAGACCGCGGTCCGCCGCCATCTTCTGCCCGCGCGCGAACAGCGCCAGCGCGACCTCTGCCACCCGGTCCCACTGCGCCTTCGCCAGCAACCCGCCATCCACGATCTGGGCGGGCGTCAGCGGTTCGTCATGGCCGCCGTCGAATGCCTTCGACGTCGGCGTCAGGATCGGCGCGGGCAGGCGCTGGTTGTCGCGCAGGCCGTCGGGCAGAGTATGGCCGTACATCTGCCGCTGCCCCTGCTTGTAGAGCGTCAGGACGGATGTCCCCGTCGTCCCCGCCAGATAGCCGCGCACCACGATTTCCACCGGCAGGATGTCGAGCCGCTGGCCGATCACCACATTGGGGTCGGGATAGGCCAGCACATGGTTGGCGCAGATGTCGGCGGTGTGTTCGAACCAGAACCGCGCGGTCTGGGTCAGCACCTGCCCCTTCCACGGGATCACGGCAAGGATGCGGTCGAAGGCCGACAGCCGGTCCGACGCGATCAGGATCCGCCGCCCGTCGGGCAGGTCGTAACAGTCGCGCACCTTGCCGCGGTAATAGTTCGGCAGTTCGGGGATCACGGCTTCGGGCAGGCTGCGCATGGGCTTTTCCTTCGGGCGGGACGGCCCCGCTATGCGGCGCGGGGGGCGGGCTGTCAATGCGGCCCGCCCGCCCCCGGCGGCGATTTCGCGGGCCCGCGTCACTGCTGCTGCGTCACCCAGGCGACGACGCCCGCCACGATCAGCCCGGCGATGACGGCCAGCGCGATCTTCCACGCCGACCAGGGCCGTTCGCCCTGCACCTTGCCGGTCTGGCCGTTGACGACGAAACGGTAGGACTTGCCGTTGTACTTGTAGGCCGCCATCCAGATCGGCAGCAGGATATGCTTGAAGGTCTCGTCCTCGAAGGTGGAATCGATGCGGTCGATGCGCTGTTCATCCCCGCCGATGTCGCGGCGCACGTCCTGGGCGATGACCTCTGCCATCACCTGCCGGCCGATGGCATGGCCTTCTGGCAGGGCGATGGTATAGCCCTCGGCCTCGAACCCCGACAGATAGTCGGGCCGGTAGGGTTGCAGCGCGCCCAGATCCCAGGGCGCCAGCGCATCGGTATAGCGCCGCGGCAGCGCGGTGGAGGCGAGCACCAGCACATCGTCGAAGAACCGGCCGACCCAGCCCCGGACGGGGGTCCAGCGGATCTTGCGCACCTGTTCCTGCCGCCGCTGCGGCTTGCCGTCCACCATCACCGTCACGGTGCGGGTTTCGTAATAGGCATCGCCCCGCTGGCCGGCATAGCGCGACCGGGTGGCGGCGTCGAAAGTCCAGTAGGGCACATAGATCCCGGTCAGCGTGCGGCCCTTGCGCGCATATTCCGTCAGCCCGTTGGGCGCGAACCACAGGCTGCCCAACCAGCGCACCATCGCCTCGCGCCCCTCGCGTTCGGTCAGCTTGAAGGGCACCAGCGCCTGCGGCTTGATATGGCGGTGCGTGCCGGTATCGACCACCACCGGGGTGGCGCAGAAGGGGCAGGCGCTGGCATGGGTCACGCCGTCGAACTCGATCTCCGCCCCGCAGGAGGGACAGCGGACCAGCCGCACATCCACCGTCGCGTCGCGGGGCAGGGTGCCTTCCAGCGCGGCGCGCAGGTCCAGTTCGCCCAATGCGCGGTCGCGTTCGGATGCGGGCGCGGCGGGGATGCGCTGCACATGGCCGCAATGCCCGCAGACCAGTTCCTGCTGGCCCGGGGCGAAGGTCAGGTCGGCGCCGCAGGCTTCGCAGGGCCAGCGGTGTTCCTCGGGCCTCGGCATGGCGGGGCGTCAGCCTGCGGGCGGGGGCGGCGGGGGCAGTTGCGACAGGATCCCCGCCAGCGCCGGAACCTCGCTGGCCGGTTTCCAGCCGTCCTGCCCCGCGGTCCAGACCAGCGAGGCGGCCCCGAAGGCCCCGCGCGCGGCCATTTCGGCCAGTTGCTGGGGGGTGAAGGGGCCGCTGGTCTGGCCGTTCACCGCCAGATGCCATTGCGCCACGGGCGGCGGCGGCGGCGGGGCGGCGGCAGCGGCGGGCGTACCCCATGGCCCCGCCTGCGCCATCTGCTGGCCCATCGCCATGCCCAGACCCGCGCCGATCCCCGCGCCCATGCCGGAATTGGGCGTGGCGGCGGCGGCCCCCATCGCCTCGGCGGCGGAAAACTGGGTATAGCGGTTCAGATCGCCCACGATCCCCATCGAGGTCCGCTTGTCGAGAACCTTTTCCACCTCTTCGGGCAGCGAGACGTTCTCGATATAGAATTCCGGCACCGACAGGCCATAGGCGGCGATCGCGGGCTCGATCGCCTTGGCGATGATCCGACCCAGATCGGCGGTGTTCGCCGCCATGTCCAGCACCGGGATGCCGCTGGCCGCGATGGTGCGCGAAAATTCCTGCACGATCACGTTGCGCAGCTGCATCGTGATCTCGTCGGTGGTGAATTCGCCGTCCGTGCCGACGATTTCCACCATGAACCGGCCCGGGTCGGTCACGCGCATCGAATAGGTGCCGAAGGCGCGCAGCCGCACGGGGCCGAATTCCGGGTCGCGGCAGATGATCGGGTTGCGCGTGCCCCATTTCAGCCCGTTGAAGCGGGTGGTGTTGACGAAATAGACCTCGGACTTGAAGGGCGAGGAAAAGCCGTGGTCCCAGTGCTGCAATGCCGTCATCACCGGCATGTTGTTGGTTTCCAGCATGTAGAGCCCGGGGCCGAACACATCCGCCAGCTGGCCCTCGTGGATGAAGACCGCGGCCTGCCCCTCGCGCACGGTCAGCTTGGCGCCGTACATGATCGCATGGCCGTGGCGGTCGAAACGCCAGACCATCGTGTCGCGCGTGTCATCCACCCAGTGGATGACGTCGATGAACTGCCCCTTGAGAAAGTCAAAGACCATCGGTTGGTTCCTCCGTCCGTCAGCTTCCGCCGCCCACAAGCCCCGGCGCGATCCGTTCCAGCACCGGGCGGGCCTCGGCCTCGCGCATGCCGGGGCGCAGGCGCGGATCGTAGAGCATCTTGAGCAGCAGTTCATCGTGCCGCGTCAGCAGCGCGAATTCCTCGTCGTCGTTGAAGATCGTGGGCCGGGCGACGGGGCTGTCGTTGGCCAGCCCCAGACCCTGCGCCAGTTCCTCGTGGATGCAGGACAGGCGCAGCAGGTCGGGCAGTTCGGCCCGGATGACGGCAAGACCTCCGGTATAGACCGGGCTTTCGCCATCGGAAATCGCCAGCACCATGCAGAAGGTCGACATCGGCATCTGCGTCACCGGCAGCAGGTCGTCCGGCGTCAGCCCGGGGAACAGCGCCGCCCATTCGGGGCCATAGCCCTTCCGCTCCGTCTCGCCCACGATGTAGAGCCAGTAGTTCGCGCCCTGATCGACGAAACTGACCGGATGGCCAGAGGCCCGCGCCAGCCGCGCGGCATAGGCGGCGACCTGCGCCCGGTCGCGCGCGCGATCCTCTGCCGGCACGCTCGCGCCGAAACGCACGCCGATGCGCACCGGGCGTTCCCACCGGCGCAGCGCGGCGGGCTGCTGGCGCGCGGTCAGCGTGCCGCCGCGGCCGACATATTCGTCGTAAAGCGCGATGCGGACGAAATTGTCCACCAGTTGCCGCGTGCCGAAGGGGGTATCGGTGCCGCCCCCGTCGGTGCGCAGCAGGCCGCGGGCGATAAGGCTCGACTGCACGCGGGCGAAATGCGCCTGCGCCGCAAGGCTCGCCGGGTCGGGCGCGGGGGCGGGTTTGGGTTCCACCCGCGGCGCGGGGCGCACGGGCGGCGGCGCCTTGGGCGGCGCAAGGTCGCAGCCCTGCAACAGCCCCATCATGGCAAGGGCCGCGGCCAGGGGGACAAGGCGCAGGGCAGGGGTTTTCGGCATGATGCCTCAGGTCCTCGCCACGCGCGCCTTGGCCGAGGCCAGCGTGTCGCGCAGTTCCGCCTCCATCTTCACCAGTTCGGTTTCGGCGGCCGCGCGGCGCGCCTTGCCCTCGTCGGCGATCTGGAGGCTTTCGTTGATCGTGGCGATCAGCGTGGCGTTGGCCTTCTTCACCGCCTCGATGTCGAACACGCCGCGTTCCATTTCCTGCCGCACGACGCGGTTGGCCTGTTGCAGGTTTTCGGCATTCGCGGTCAGCAATTCGTTCGTCAGGTCGTTCGCGGCGCGGATCGATTCCGCGGCCTCGCGGCTGCGCTGGATCGTCACCGCCTGCGCCAGCTGCGTTTCCCACAGCGGCACGGTGTTCACGAGGGTGGAGTTGATCTTGGTCACAAGGCTCTTGTCGTTTTCCTGCACCAGCCGGATCGAGGGCAGCGACTGCATCGTCACCTGCCGGGTCAGTTTCAGGTCGTGCACGCGCCGTTCCAGATCGTCGCGCGCCGCGCGCAGGTCGCGCAGTTCCTGCGCCCGCATCACCTTGTCGCCTTCCGCCGCGGCCTCCACCGCCGCCTCGCGGGCGGGGATGTCGGTGGCGTCGACCTCTGCCAGCTTGGCCTCGCCCGCCGCGATATAGAGCGCGAGTTCGTCGTAGAATTCGAGCGTCTTTTCATAAAGCTTGTCGAGGGCCTTGATGTCCTTGAGCAATTTATGCTCGTGGCCCAGAAGGTTTTCCGTCACCTTGTCGATCTGGCCCTGCACGGTCTCGAACCGGGCGACGAACTTGGCGAAGGGCGCGGCGCGGCCGGTCAGTTTTTCCCACCAGCTTTTCTTGCGGCGCACGTCGAGTTCGGACACCGAAAAGCCCCGGATCGTCGTCACGATCTCGCGCAGCGCATCGCCGGCGGGGCCCACGTCCTTGTTGCGCACATCGGTCAGCATTTCCTGACTGATGACCTGCAGTTCGGCCTGCGCGGCGGAACCGAAGGCGATGATCGACTGGGTGTTGCCCATGTCGATCTGGTCCATCCGGGCGCGGATCGCGGCGGCCTTGTCGGCGGGGGCGGCCTCCAGCGGCACGATTTCGGATCCCGGTTCGGGCAGGATCACCGCCGTCACCTTTTCGACTTCGGCAAGGGCCTGCGCGGCTTCGCTGCGGATCGTGTTCGACATGGGGCGCTCTCTCCGGTCTGGGCGGGGGTCAGGGGCGGGGGGATTCGTAGGCGAGACGTTCGCGCAGCACCTCGATTTCCACATCGAGGCTGGTGCGGTCGTTTTCCATCAGCGCGCGGCTGCGTTCGGCGAAACGGGTGTCGAGATCGTCGAGCAGCGCGACGTAATCCGCCCGCGCCTGCGCATCGCGGCTGCGGGCGTAAAGGTCGGCAAAGCGTGCGGTGGCGTCGCGCGCGCCTTGCAGGTAGACCGACAGGTACCTGCGCGCTGCCGTCAGGTCGCGGGGGTCGTTTTCCACCCGGCGGAACAGTTCGCGCGCGGTGGCGGCGAAACGGTCCACCCGGTCGGTCAGGTCGCGGTCGGCGGCGCGCAGGATCGCGTCGCGCATGGCGGCGATGGTGCGTTCGGCCTCGTCCACCGCGCGGGCGACCCGTTCGGTCTGGAAGCGGTCGGTGCCCTCCATCCCCTTGTCCTTCATCGGGTCGGGGCCGAAGGCGGCGAAATGCAGCACCCCCGCCAGCACGCCCAGAAGCACCGCCGCCAGCGGCCCTTCGGCCGGGATCAGCGCGCCGAGCCCGACGCCTAGGCCCGTCAGCGCGGCGGCGATGGTCTTGCGCGGCAGGGCGGGGCGGCGGGCGACGGTGCGGGCCTCCCACGCCTCATGCGCGCGTTCGCCCTCGCGCGTCAGCCAGGCCGCCAGCAGCAGGATGCCGGTCGCGGCCAGATCCAGTGCAAGCCCCGTGGCGGGCTGGAAAAAGGCCGTCGCGGCAAAGGCGAAGGGCAGCAGGAACAGCGCATTCACCCGCGCGCCGACACGGGCCGGGCGCCTGCCGTGCAGACCACTGTTCGGGCCGCCCCCCGGGGGCGGGGCCGGTTGCGCACCGGGGCTGTATTTGCCGCCGAACCTTTGCGCCGCCATCAGCCCATCCCCGTCACGGCGGCATAGACCGTCACCGCCAGCAGCAGGAAGAACGCGCTTGTCCGCAATCCATTTCCGCCCACGGCACCTCCTGATCGCGGCCGCCCGTTTCAATGCGCCGACTATAGGCCAAGCTTCATGCAGGCGCCAGAAGCCTGCGGCATTTTCGCCGTCACCCCGCCGTTGCGTCACCCCCGCCGTGGCGGCCGCCCGCCGGGGGCAGGGGGCCGGGTGGCAGAGGGCCGCCGCGCCGCCGGTTTGCCGGGGGCGGGCCGGTCGGCCGGGACGGGTTTGGATCCGCCGCCGCGCGCGGGCCGGTCGGCCGATGCCGGCGCCGGGCCGCGCTTGCCGCCTGCGGCAGGCTTGGCCGGGGCCGGGGCCTTGCCCGCCGTCTTGCCCGCCGTCTTGCCCTCTGTGGCCTTCCCACCCGGCGCCTTGCCCCGCACCGGGCCGCCCGGCGCGGGTTCCGCGGGCATGTCGAGCCCCAACTGGTCGCGCAGCACCCGGGGGCGGACCTCCTGCACCCCGCCGGCGGGCAGGTCCTCCAGCCGGAAGGGGCCGTAACTCACGCGGATCAGCCGGTTCACCACCAGCCCGATCGCGGCCATCGCCCGGCGCACCTCGCGGTTGCGGCCCTCGCGGATGCCCACGGTCAGCCAGGCGTTCGCGCCCTGCTGGCGGTCGAGCGTCACCGTCATCGGCTGGAACTTCTCGCCCTCGATGGTGATGCCCTTGCGCAGGGGCTCGAACACCGTGTCCTCTGGCCGTCCGTTCACCCGCACCCGGTACTTGCGCAGCCAGCCGGTGGAGGGCAGTTCCAGCCGCCGCTTCAACTCGCCATCGTTGGTCAGCAGCAACAGCCCCTCGGAATTGAGGTCGAGCCGCCCGATGGACATCACGCGCGGCATGTCCTCGGGCAGGTTGTCGAACACGGTGGGGCGGCCCTTTTCGTCGCGGGCCGATGTCACCAGCCCCTCGGGCTTGTGGTAAAGCCACAGGCGCGGCGGCCCCCCGGCGGCGACGGGCGCGCCGTCGACGGACACGCGGTCCTTGGCGGTGACGGTGGTGGCGGGGGTGTCGATCACCTTGCCGTTCACGGCCACGCGGCCTTCGGCCACCATGCGTTCGGCATCGCGGCGCGAGGCGACGCCGGCGCGCGACAGGAACTTGGCGATCCGTTCCGCCCCCGTGGCGCTGGTGTCGGCGGCGGCGGGGGCAGGGGCGGCGGGTTTGGCGGGGCGGCGGGGCGGTTTTGTCATCCCCGATCCATAGCGCCAATCCGTGCCGCGCGGAAGCGGGCTTGCGGTGCGCGGCGCGGCGCGGCAGGAAGGGGCATGAGCCCCTTCCGCAGCCATATGGACGCCGCGATGGCAGAGGCCCGCGCCGCCGCCGCGCGCGGCGAGGTGCCGGTGGGCGCGGTCGTCGTCGCCCCCAATGGCCGCGTGGTGGCGCGCGCGGGCAACCGCACCCGGGAACTGGCCGACCCCACGGCGCATGCCGAAATCCTCGCCCTGCGCGCGGCCTGCGCCGCCGCCGGGTCGGAACGGCTGCCGGGGCATGACCTTTACGTCACGCTGGAACCCTGCCCGATGTGCGCCGCCGCCATCGGCTTCGCCCGTATCGCGCGGCTCTATTACGGCGCGGCGGATCCGAAATCGGGCGGCGTGGCGCAGGGGGCGCGGGTCTATGCGCATCCGCAATGCCACCACGCGCCCGAGGTCTATGACGGCATCGGCGCCACCGAGGCCGCGGCCCTGCTGAAGGCGTTCTTCGAGGGCCGCCGCTGAGGCCCCCGAAACGCGGCGCAAAATTTTTCGGGCGAAAAATTTTCTGCGCGCGGTGTCAGAGCCGGATCGGTTCCAGCACCTGCGGCTCCACCACGTTCACCCCCGGCAGTTCGGCCTTGAGCAGGTCGGCCGATTGTTCCAGCGCCGGGAAGGTGCGGTAGTGGCAGGGGATCAGGGTCTTGAAGTCGAAGAACTTCTTCGCGGCATAGGCCGCGCGCTTCATGTCCATCGTGTAGAAGCCCCCGGCGCAGAGGATGCCGACCTCGGGCGCGTGCAGGTCCTGGAACACCGCCATGTCGGCCATCACGTCGGTATCGCCGGAAAAGTAGATCGTCCGCCCGCCATGTTCGATCATATAGCCGCTTTCGGTGCCCAGATAGACCGGCCCGCCATCGGTGGCAAAGCTCGACGAATGGCTGGCCGCGACCATCGTCACCGCCACATTGCCGAGCCGCGCCGTGCCGCCGTTGTTGAAGCCCAGGGTGTCCACCCCGTCGCGGGCGGCGATGAAGGTGGTCAGGTCGTATTTGCCCACCACCGGGATCCCCAGCTCCTTCGCGATGGCCCCGGCCTCGCCCGCGTGGTCGCCATGCGCATGGCTGACCAGCACCGCCGTGGCGCCCGCGATCGCCTCTGCCCGCCGGTCGGCGGGGAACATCGGGTTGCCGTTGAGCCAGGGGTCGACAAGCAACACCTGATCGCCCATCGTGATGCGAAAGCCGGAATGCCCGAGCCAGGTGATCTCCATCTGCTGTCCTCCGTGTTGCAGGTCCGGGTTCGTTTCTAGCAGGCTGCGAGGGGATTGGAATGGATTGGTGGGCCGCCGTCGACGGCTATTGCGAACGCACCGGGCCGGAATACTGGTCGGAGCCCGTGAACGCGCTGACCAACCTTGCCTTCGTGCTGGCGGCCTTGGTGATGTGGCGGCGGGTCCGGGGGCAGGGGATGCCGGTGGCGGTGGCTCTTTGCGCCGTGCTGGCGGTGATCGGGGTCGGAAGCTGGCTGTTCCACACCCATGCGAACCGCGCTACCGGGCTGATGGACGTGCTGCCCATCGTCGTCTTCGTGCTGATCTACATCTTCGCCGCCAGCCGCGACATTCTGGGAATGAAGGGCTGGCAGGCGGGGGTGGCGGTCGTGGCGTTCTTTCCCTATGCCGCCGCCACGATCCCCCTGTTCCGCCTGATCCCGGGCATCGGCAGTTCGGCGGCCTATGTCCCGGTGCCGGTGCTGATCGTGATCTATGCGGCGCTTGCCGCCCGCCGCCACCCGGCCACGGCGCTGAACCTGTTCCTGGGCGCGGCGATCCTTGCGGTGTCGCTGACCTTCCGCAGCCTCGACATGCCGGTCTGCGGCGGCTTCCCCTTGGGCACGCATTTCCTGTGGCACCTGCTGAACGGGCTGATGCTCGGCTGGATGATCGAAACCTACCGCCGCCACCTGCTTGCCAGCCGCGCGGCAGGGGGCTAAACCCGCAGCCGACCGCAGGACAAGATCAGCGCCCCGGAGGCATCCATGTCCATCGACACCGACACCGCGCGCCGCGTGGCGAAGCTCGCCCGTATCCGCGTCGCGGAATCCGACCTGCCCGCGCTGGCGGGCGAGCTTTCGCATATGCTGACCTTCATGGAACAGCTGAACGAGGTGGATGTGGAGGGGGTCGAACCGATGACCTCGGTCACGCCGATGCGGCTCAAGCGGCGGGCGGATGTGGTCGATGACGGCGGCTATCCCGACCGTATCCTGAAAAACGCGCCCGATGCGCGCGAAGGGTTCTTTGCCGTGCCGAAGGTGGTGGAATGACGCCGAACAGCCTGACCATCGCCGAGGCGCGCGACGCGCTGCGCAAGGGCGAACTGACCGCCGTGGACCTGACGATGGCCTGCCTGACGGCGATGGACGCGGGCGACCCGCTGAACGCCTTCGTGCACAAGACCCCCGATATCGCGCTGGATCAGGCGCGCGCGGCCGATGCGCGGCTGGCGGCGGGCGATGCGCCCGCGATGTGCGGCATCCCCCTCGGCATCAAGGACCTGTTCTGCACCCGGGGCGTGCCCTCGCAGGCGGCGTCGAACATCCTGAAGGGCTTCCGCCCGGAATACGAATCGACCGTCACGGCGAACCTGTTCGGCGCCGGTGCGGTGATGCTGGGCAAGCTCAACATGGACGAATTCGCCATGGGCTCGTCCAACGAAACCTCGTGCTATGGCCCGGCGGTCAACCCCTGGAAGGTCGACGACCGGCAGTTGACGGCGGGCGGATCCTCGGGCGGGTCGGCGGCGGCGGTGGCGGGGGGGCTGTGCCTTGCCGCGACCGGCACCGACACCGGCGGTTCCATCCGCCAGCCCGCGGCCTTCACCGGCATCGTCGGGCTGAAACCCACCTACGGCCGCGTGTCGCGGTGGGGCACCATCGCCTTCGCCAGTTCCCTCGACCAGGCCGGGCCGATGACGCGCACGGTGCGCGACGCCGCGATCATGTTGCAGGCGATGGCCGGGCACGACCCGAAGGATTCCACCTCCGCCGACATTCCGCTGCCGGATTTCGAGGCCGCGCTGACCGGCGACATCCGCGGCAAGACCGTGGGCATCCCGCGCGAATACCGCATGGAGGGCATGCCCGCGGAAATCGAGGCGCTGTGGCAGAAGGGCGCCGGGATGCTGCGCGACGCGGGCGCCAGAATCGTCGACATCAGCCTGCCGCATACGAAATACGCGCTGCCCGCCTATTACGTCATCGCGCCCGCCGAGGCGTCGTCCAACCTCGCGCGCTATGACGGCGTGCGCTATGGCCACCGTGCGGCGCTGGCGGCGGGCGACGGCATCACCGAGATGTACGAAAAGACCCGCGCCGAGGGCTTCGGCAAAGAGGTCCAGCGCCGGGTGATGATCGGCACCTATGTGCTGTCGGCGGGCTTCTACGACGCCTATTACAACCGCGCCCGCAAGATCCGCGCGCTGATCAAGCGCGACTTCGATCAGGTCTTTGCCCAAGGCGTGGACGTGATCCTGACCCCGGCCACGCCCTCTGCCGCCTTCGGTCTGGGGGAAATGGCGCATGCCGACCCGGTGCAGATGTACCTCAACGACGTGTTCACCGTGACGGTGAACCTCGCCGGCCTGCCCGGGATCGCGGTTCCGGCGGGGCTGGACGCCAAGGGGCTGCCGCTCGGCCTGCAACTGATCGGCCGTCCCTGGGACGAGGCCGGGCTGCTCGATCACGCCCATGTGCTGGAACGCGCTGCGGGCTTTGTTTCCAAACCGGAAAAATGGTGGTAAAGCGCCCGGCTGATACCCCCGAGAGGCTCCCGATGCTGCGTCATGCCCTTCTTGCCCTGCCGGTCCTTGCGCTTGCCGCCTGTTCGCCCCCGGTGCCGGATTCCGGCGCGGGCGTCGGGTTCGAAAGCTATTCCGACTATATCAAGCGGCGCGACGGGGTGCTGACCGGACAGGCGCAGGGGGCGCAGGGCACGATCGCGACCGGCACGCCGATCAGTTCCGAAACCGTCAGCAGCGCCCCCATCGGCGCGCCGCTGCCGCTGCCGCCCGCCGCGCAGGCCCCCGCGCCCGCCGCCGGCGCCGCCTCGGCCACCCGCGCGCGCGCCGATACCATCGCCGGCGTGCAACAGCAGACGGGCGAGATGCGGCAGGTTTCCGGCGGCCATGCCGGGATTTCCGACGAGCAGGATTTCGATGCCGTCGCCTCGCGCGAATCCATCGAAAGCGACCGGCAGCGGCGCGAACAGCAGCAGGCGCAATATGTCGTGGTCCAGCCCGAACCGCTGCCGCAGCGCACGGGGGCCGCGGCGCCGAACATCGTGGAATTCGCGCTGTCGACCCGCCATGCGCCCGGCACGCAGATGTACCGCCGCTCGGGCCTGCGGTTCACCAGCCCCGAACGGGCCTGCGCGCGCTATACCTCGGCGGATCTCGCGCAAGAGGCGTTCCTCGCCTCCGGCGGGCCGGACCGCGACCCGAAAAGCCTCGACCCCGACGGCGACGGCTTCGCCTGCGGCTGGGACCCGCGCCCCTTCCGCGCGGCGCTGCAATAGGTGACGGCGGCGTATCCGTCGCCCAATTCCGGCCCCCGCCGCGACGGGCACCTGCCGCGGCTGGTGGTGCTGCACTATACCGGGATGGCAAGCTGCGCCGCGGCGCTGGCGCGGCTCTGTGACCCGGCGGCAGAGGTTTCGGCCCATTACCTGATCGACGAGGGCGGCGCGGTGCTGGCGCTGGTGCCGGAAGAGGCGCGCGCCTGGCATGCCGGGGCGGGGGCATGGGGCGGGCAGGGCGACGTGAATTCGCGCTCGATCGGGATCGAACTGGCGAACCCCGGCGACCGGCCCTTTGCCGAACCGCAGATGGCGGCGCTGGAACGGCTTCTGCCCGGGATCCTGACGCGCTGGCAGATCCCGCCGCAGGGCGTGATCGCGCATTCCGACCTCGCCCCCGACCGCAAGTCCGACCCGGGGCCGCGCTTCGACTGGCGCCGCCTCGCCCGCCAGGGGCTGGCGGTCTGGCCCGACGCGCCCGCACCCGCCGCCGACGCGCCCCCCGCGCTGCCCGCCGCCTTCGCCGCCCGCGCCCGCGCCTTCGGCTATCCCGACGCCCCGCCCGAAACCCTGCTCGCCGCCTTCCGCCTGCGCTTTCGCCCCTGGGCGCGCGGCCCGCTCGACGCCACCGACCTCGTGCTCGCCGACAGCCTCGCCCGCCGCTACCCGGCGCCCCCACCACTTTCTGTCTGAAAATATCCCGGGGTCCGGGGCAGCGCCCCGGCGCCCACCCCGCCCCCCGCAATCCGGTTGACGCCCGCCCTCCGACCCCTTACCTCAGCCTTGCGCGGAGGGCCGGACGGCCGCGGCCGCGGTCAGGTCCGCAAGGATACCGGCCGGGGTCGAGGAAAGTCCGGACTCCATGAGGCAAGGGTGCCGGGTAACGCCCGGCGGGGGCAACCCCAGGGACAGCGCCACAGAGAAGAGACAGCCCCCGTTCCGGCGGGGGTGATGGTGAAACGGTGGGGTAAGAGCCCACCGCGGGACTGGCAACAGGACCGGCACGGCAAGCCCCACCCGGAGCAATGCCGAATAGGGGTTCCGCGCCGCCGGGCGACCGGCGGCAGGGAGGTCTCAGCCCGAGGAACCCGGGTTGGCAGCTTGATCCCGCCGGTAACGGCGGGGCCAGAGGAATGGCCGTCGAAGGGGGCGACCCCGGAACAGAATCCGGCTTACAGGCCCTCCGCGCATGTTTTCCCTCCGTCAAGCCTGCGGGATGTCCCATAGGGTCCCGCGATGGCGCCGGGGCCTGCTGCCTGTGGCGAACCGCGCGGAACGTGACCGCCGCGTCCGGCCCGGTCTAGCCTGACCCTGCGATACCCGCCGCCCGGCAGGGAGGCCGGGCCCGTATCGAGCCCGTATCGAGCCCGTATTGAGGAGGTCACATGAAAAAGTTCCGTTCCGGTGCCGCGCTTCTGGCGCTGGCGGTCGGCATCGCGGGCGCCGGCAGCGCGCTGGCCGATCCCGTCAAGCTGAAGTTCGCCCATACCCTGCCGGGCACCCATTACCTGTGGGAACAGGGCTTTCAGAAGTTCACCGAGGCCGTCACCGCCGCCACCGACGGGCAGGTGGAATTCGAGGTCTATCCGGCCGGGCAGCTCGGCAAGGACAATCTCGCCGTGCTGAATTCGGGCCTTGCCGACATCTCGATGATGATCCCGATGTATGCGCCCGACAAGTTCCCGCTGTCGGGGATCAACGAACTGCCGGGGATGTTCACGTCCTCCTGCGACGTGACGGCCAAGTACAAGCGCATGTCGAGCCCCGGCAACGTGCTCGCGACCGAGGAATACGACCCGCTCGGCCTGCATGTGATCTTCGTCAACGGCTTTCCGTCCTACATCCTGAACACGGCGAAAAAGCAGGTCAAGACGCTGGCCGATGCCGAGGGGCTCAAGATCTGGGTCGGCGGCGCGGGCATGGACAAGGCGGTGCGCGCCATGGGCGGCGTGCCGATCCGCCTGACGGCCTACGAGCTTTACGACGCGATGACCCGCGGCACGGTGGACGGCGCGCTGTTCCCGGCGTCGAGCATCCCGCAGTACAAGCTGGAAACCGAACTGAAATATTCGCTGGAACAACTCTACCTCGGTACCGGGGTGTTCTTCCTGGCGATGACGAACGAGAAATGGGCCGCGCTGCCCGACAACGTGAAGGACGCGATCAACGCCGCCCGCGACGCGGTGGAGCCCGAACTTTGCGCCTGGCTCGACGCGGATGACACCGCCAAGCGCGACCGGCTGGTGGCCGAGAACGGGCTGTCCGTGGTGCAGCTGTCGCCCGAACAGGATGCCGAATGGAAGGCCCGGATCGAGAAGGTCGCGCAGGACTGGGCGGCGGAACTCGACGGGCAGGGCAGGGCGGGGTCCGCCACGCTGGAGGCGATGCGCGCGGCCGGGAACTGAACCCGTCCGCCACGCCCGCGGCGCCGGGGATGCCGGCGCCGTTTTTGCATCGAAAGGAACCGCACCGCATGGCCGAAGGCACTGTCGTCACCAGCCGCGAAGGCGCCGTGGGCGTGATCGAACTCGCCCGCCCCGAAAAGTTCAACGCCATCAACCGCGCGACCTTCACCGCCATGGTCGCGGCGATGGAGGCGTTCGAGGCCGAAGGCTCGGGCATCCGCGCGGTGCTGATCCGGGCGCAGGGGCGCAATTTCTGCACCGGCGGCGATCTGGTCGAAGCACAGTCGATGGAGGGCGATTCCGCCGCGCTGGCCGAATACCTCGCCTTCATGAACGGCGCGCTGACGCGGCTGGAGGCAAGCCCCCTGCCGGTGGTCTGCGCCTGCCAGGGGCTGGTGCTGGCCGGCGGGCTGGAAATCGCGCTGGCCTGCGATGTGGTCTTTGCCGCCGACACCGCGCGCTTCGGCGACCAGCATGTGCATTACGGGCTGATCCCGGGCTGGGGCGCCACGCAGCGGCTGGTGCATCAGGCGGGGCTGCGGCGCGCGCTGGACCTGATGTTTTCCGGCCGCTGGCTGGATGCGCAGACGGCCGGGGCCTGGGGGATCGTGAACCATGTCGTGCCCGCCGACGATCTTGCCGAGGCCGCGATGGCCTATTGCGCCACGCTGGCCAGCCGCAGCCGCCCCGGCCTTGCGGCGATGAAGGCGCTTGCCCGCGCCGCGGGCGACCTGCCGCTGGACGAGGGGCTGCGGCTGGAAACCGCCCGCACCGTGCAGATCATGGAAGGCCCCGACCCGGCCGAGGGCATCCGCGCCTTCCTCGACCGCCGCCGGCCGCGGTTCGGGGGCTGAACGGCCGCTTTTCGCTTCGCAGCCCCCACGGCCCGCGCTAGGATCGCGCCGCAGTAACGAGGACCGGGCAGTACAGTACCATGACCACGAAGAAGGGCATCTTCCAAGCCGCCATCGCGCAGGCGGAGGCCACCGCGAACGCCGAACGGCAAGAGGCCGAGGGCTATGTTCTCTATAAATACAACGACTACGAAACCTACCGCCGCGTGCAGCAGGACGGCAACAAGGCCAAGCTCGGCGCGCAATACGTGCAGAAGGGCCATGTGTTCTTCCTCGCCGGCTATCTGGAACGGGAACTGGGCGCGGTGCGTTTCGGGCTCTGCCACGGGGTGCGGCGGGGCAAGGAACAGGGCTGGTTCCGCCGCCGCCTGAAGGGGGCAGAGGTCATCGGCACCGACATTTCCGAAACCGCGACGCAGTTCCCGAACACGGTGCAATGGGATTTCCACGACCCCAATCCCGAATGGGCGGGCCGGGCGGATTTCGTCTACACCAATTCCTGGGACCATGCCTTCGACCCCGAACGCGCCTTCAACGCCTGGGTGGATGCGCTGCGTCCCGGGGGGCTTCTGCTGCTCGACCACACGCCGGGGCATGTGCCGCGTTCGGCCAGCGCGCTCGACCCGTTCGGGGCGACCGAGGCGGCGCTGGAAGGGATGCTGACCCGTGCCTGCGGCGCGCGCGGGCAGGTGGTCGGGTGGCTCGACCGCAGCGGCGATACGGACTATCCCGCCCGCGTCGTGGTGTTCCGCCGGAACCCCTGACGGGGCCGTTTTCCGGGTTGACTCTGCCGCCGTCATCCCTAAAAGGCAGGCTTCAAGGATTTCGCGGGCGCCAGCGCGCCCGGCTGCAGGAGACAGGACAATGGCGAAGCCGACGACGATCAAGATCCGTCTGAACTCGACGGCGGGCACCGGGCACTTCTACGTGACCAAGAAGAACGCCCGCACCATGACCGAAAAGATGAGCGTCAAGAAATACGACCCCGTCGTGCGCCAGCACGTCGAATACAAGGAAGGCAAGATCAAGTAGGATCGCGCCATCCCGAGGGATCGAAGGGCCGTGCCGCAGGGCGCGGCCTTTTTGCTTGCGGCATCGACGGGGCGGAACGATGAAGCGCGTGATGATCATGGGCCAGCCCGGGTCGGGCAAATCCACGCTGGCGCGGCGGATGGGGGACATCACCGGCCTGCCGGTCTTTCACATGGATCACATCCACTGGCAGCCCGGCTGGCGCGAACGCCCGCTGCCCGAAAAGATCGCCCTCGCCCGCGCCATCGAGGCGCAGGAACGGTGGATCTTTGAAGGCGGGCTGTCCTCGACCTATGCCAGCCGTGCGGCGCGGGCGGATCTGATCGTCTGGCTGGACGTGCCGGTGGGGCTGCGGCTGTGGCGGGTGACGCGGCGGTGCCTGACCGGCCTTGGTCGGACCCGGCCCGACCTGCCCGAAAACTGCCCCGAGACCCTGCGCAACCTGCCGGGGTTCTGGCGCTTCATCTGGGATACGCGCCACACGGCGACCGCGTCGATCTCCCAAGCGCTGGCGGCCGCCCCGCCCGGGGTGTCCAAGATCCGCCTGACCCGCCTGACCGAGGTCCGCGCCTTTCTGGACGGGCTGAAATGAAAAGGGCCGGCGTTTCCGCCGGCCCTTCGCATGTCTGGTTCCCGCCCGGGGTTATTCCCGGTTGCCCATGAACTGGAGCAGGAACATGAACAGGTTGATGAAGTCGAGGTAGAGCCGCAGCGCGCCCATGATCGCCGATTTCGCCAGCCATTCCTGGTCGCCATGCACCGCATGTTCCAGATATTCGTTCTTGATCGACTGGGTGTCGTAGGCGGTCAGCCCCGCGAAGATCAGCACCCCGATGACCGAGATCGCGAACATCAGCGCCGGGCTGCCGAGGAAGATGTTCACGATCGACGCGACGATGAGGCCGATCAGGCCCATCATCAGGAAGGTGCCCATCCCCGACAGATTGCGCTTGGTGGTGTAGCCGTAAAGCGACAGCCCCGCGAAGGCGATGGAGGTGATCAGGAAGGTCTGCGCGATCGAGATGCCGGTGAACACCTGGAAGATCCAGGCGAGCGACAGGCCCATCACCGCGGCAAAGGCGTAGAAGAACAGCTGCGCCGCCGCTGCCGACAGCCGGTTGATCATCGCGCCGAAGGCAAAGACCATGATCAGCGGCAGGAACATCACCACCCAGCCGAGGATCGTCATGCCCCCGTCCGCGCCCCGCAGGGCCTGCATCAGCACATCGGTGGTGCCGACACCCCAAGCCACGCCCGCGGTGAGCAGCATGCCCACCGACATCAGGCCGTAGACCTTGTTCATATGGGCGCGAAGGCCCTCGTCGATCTGTGCGGCGCGGGCGCCGGTGCCCGCAGTGCGGATCGTCTGGAAATCTGCCATTCATTGCCTCCGTCAGGTTCTGGCGAAAGCAGCCCCCGGGTAACCCGTCAGGATGCCCGTCTTCGGGGCGAGGGCGCTCGGATGACATATTGTCCGGGTTCCCCTCGATTTCAAGGATTTCCGGCGCAGTTTTGCACGATTTGCGGTATTCGTCCTGCGTCTAGCGCAGCCAGTGCGCCGGGGCGTCCCAGGCGGGTTCGGCCTGCCGTGCCGCAGCAGAGGGCGCATCCGCCGCCCGCCGCGCGGGGGCAGGGGCGGCGGGCGCCGTCAGCAGCTGGCGGATCAGGCCCGTTGCCGCGCCCGTCCGGTGCAGCCCGAGGACGGTGCCTTCCGAAGTGTGCAGCGACGTGAACATGGCGGTTTCCTTCTGCCCGGCGGACCCTGGCCCGTCATTCGTGTTGCCCCCTATCGCAGATCGCGCGATATTTGTGAAATGAATGATTTTGACGTGATGCATCACGAGGTGTGATATGCAGCGCAACCTGGACCTGACCACCCTGCGGTCTTTCGTGGCGGTCGCCGATGCCGGCGGGGTGACGCGGGCGGCGGGTTTCCTCAACCTCACGCAATCGGCGGTGTCGATGCAGCTCAAACGGCTGGAGGACGCGCTCGGCCTTTCGCTGATCGACCGTTCGGGGCGCGGCGTGGCGCTGACGGCGGCGGGGGAACAGTTGCTGGGCTATGCCCGCCGCCTGCTGTCGCTGAACGACGAGGCATTGGCGCGGCTGACCGACCAGGCCTATGAGGGGGAAATCGTGCTCGGCTGCCCCGCCGACATCGTATATCCCGCGATCCCCAAGGTGTTGCGCCGTTTCGCGGCCGAGTTTCCGCGCATGCGGGTGACGCTGATCTCCTCCTACACCCGGCGGCTGCGGCGGTTGTTCGACCGCGGCGAATGCGACCTGATCCTGACCACCGAGGACGATGTGGACGCCGGGGGTGAAACGCTGATCGAATTGCCGCTGGTCTGGATCGGCGCGCCCGGCGGCGTGGCCTGGCGGGCGCGGCCCCTGCCGCTGGCGTTCGAACATACCTGCATCTTCCGCGAGGGGGTGCAGCAGGCGCTGGATGCGGCAGGGATTCCTTGGGTGATGGCGGTGGAATCGGATTCGACCCGCACCATTGAGGCTTCGGTCAGCGCCGATCTGGCGGTGCATGCGCTGGTCGAGGGGGCGGAGCCGCGCTATCTGGAACGCATCCCCCATGGCGGCGCGCTGCCGGAACTGGCGCGCACGCGGATCAACCTCTATGTCGCGCGGCCCGCGAAGGGGACGGTGGTCGAGGACATGGCGGCGATGATCCGCCTCGCCTTCGCCAGCCGCTAGCCCTCCATCGTGACCACCACCTTGCCGGTGGACCGCCGTTCGCGCAGGCAGGCCAGCGCCGCCCCCGCCTCGGCCAGCGGGAAGATGTCGCTGACATGCGGGTGCAATTCGCCCGCCGCGTACCAGCGCAGCAGTTCGGCAAGGCTGCCGGTCAGCACTTCGGGGCGGAAATTCATGTAGCCGCCCCAGTAGAGGCCGATCACGGTCAGGTTCTTGACCAGCAGCAGGTTCGCCGGGATCTGCGGCACCCCGCCGCCGGCGAAACCGATGGGGATCAGCCGCCCCTCGGGCCGGGTGGCGCGCAGGGCGGCCATGAAGGTGTCGCCCCCCACCGGGTCATAGACCACATCCGCCCCGCCGAGCGCCTTGACGGCGGCGCGCAGGTCGGGTTCCGTCGCGCTGTCGATCAGGTGGTCGGCCCCCGCGGCCCGCGCCACCGCCAGCTTGTCGGCCCCGCGCGCGCAGGCGATCACCCGCGCGCCCATGCGCTTGCCGATTTCCACCGCCGTCAGGCCGACACCGCCCGCCGCCCCCGTGACCAGCAGGGTTTCCCCCGGTTGCAGGCGCGCGCGGTGGTCCAGCGCCAGATGGCTGGTGCCATAGGCGATCTGGAACCCCGCGGCCTCGGCAAAGGGCATCGCATCGGGGATCGGCAGCGCGCGCGCGGCCGGGAACACGCCCCATTCCGCCAGCCCGCCGCTGCCCGCGAAGACCGCCACCCGCGTGCCCGGCGCCGGCCCCGCCACCCCGGGACCGAGCGCCGCGACCGTGCCCGCGACCTCCATCCCGAGCGTGAAGGGCGTGGCCGGGCGTTCCTGGTATTCGCCCTTCAGCATCAGCAGGTCGGCGAAGTTCAGCCCGCAGGCGGCGATGCGCACCAGCACCTCGCCCGGCCCGGGTTCGGGGCGCGCGATCTCGCACAACCGGGGGGCGGTGCCGAAAGCCTCGATCCGATAGGCATGCATCTGGAATCCCTCGCCGTTTTTTGCGGCCCGAGGCTAGCGCAGGTGCGGCGGGCTTTCCAGACTGTGCGATTTGCGAAATATGACGTATGGTAAGCTTTGCGAAATGCAATGCAGATTGCGAAGTTTTCTGCGCCTGCGCAATGCCGCCGGCAGGCGCCGGAATCTTTCTGCCGCCGGATGTATTTCTTCAGACATTCTTAACTATTGGTTGTCCATTCTGCCTGCCAGTCCTGACAGGGGTTGCACCGCCCCCCGCGCGCCCCATCGGCGCGGCGGGGGTCGTTCCGATCCCCGAAGGGGCAGAATTCGCGCGGGGTCCGCCGGGTTGGCATGGTTCTTGCTTCAAGAACTGCATGGTCAGGGAGAACGAAATGAAGCACCCGGTGGATGCCCATGTGGGCAAGCGGATCCGTCAGCGCAGATGGATGGTGGGCATGACCCAGCAGCAGCTTGCCGACCGCGTGGGCATCAAGTTCCAGCAGATCCAGAAATACGAGACCGGGATGAACCGCGTCAGCGCCTCGCGGCTCTACGAGATCGCCGAGGCGCTGGAAGTGCAGGTCAACTTCTTCTTCGAGGGGCTCGAGGCCGGCGAGGCGCCCGAGACCGAAAACGACTACCTTGCCGACCGCGAGGCGATGGAACTGGTCCGCATCTACTACAACATCCCCGAGGCGCAGCGCCGCCGCCTGTTCGACCTCGCCCGCGTCCTGGGCGAGGCCGCCTGACCCCCCGCCCGCCCCCGCCCGGCGGCAGGGCCAGTGGAAAGGGCAGGAGCCTCCGGCGGGGATATTTGAGGACAGAAAGTGGAGAGGGCCGTGCCGTCGCCCGGCGGCGATGAAGAGGCGGGCGCGCCGCGCGGGGATATGCGGCCTGCCCGAAGATGTGCGGCGGTGCCTGTCCTGCCGTTCTGCACTTTCTGTCCCTAAATATCCCGGGGGTCCGGGGGCTGGCCCCCGGCGCTGCCCGCAACAACAGGCACCCCGCCGCTCGGGACCCCGCCTTGACCCGCGGGCGGCGGCGCAGTAGCCGGGGATGTCAGCACAGGGGGGCAGGGATGCGGGTCAGCGGGGAAGAGGCGGCGGAACTGGCCGCCGTGGCCGAAGAGCTTGCCGATGCGGCGCGGGTGGCGACGCTCGACTGGTTCCGCCGCCCGGATCTGGCCGCCGAGACCAAGCTGGCCGGCGGTTTCGACCCCGTGACCGCCGCCGACCGCGCCGCCGAGGACCGCATGCGCGAGATCCTCGCCCGCCGCCGCCCGCAGGACGCCGTCCTAGGCGAGGAGCGGGGCCGGACCGAGGGCACCAGCGGGCTGACCTGGGTGCTGGACCCGATCGACGGTACCCGCGCCTTCCTGTCGGGCGCGCCCACCTGGGGGGTGCTGATCGCGGTGTCGGACGCGCGGGGGCCGCTTTACGGCATCATCGACCAGCCCTTCATCGGCGAGCGGTTCCGCGGCGGCCTGGGCCGGGCCGAGGTCGCGGGGCCGCGGGGCCGCCATCCGCTGGCCGCGCGGGGGGCGCGGGGCCTCGACCAGGCGATCCTCTTCACCACCTTCCCCGAGGTCGGCACGCCTGCCGAGGGCGCGGCCTTCCGGCAATTGTCGCAGCAGGTGCGGCTGACCCGCTATGGCCTTGATTGCTATGCCTATGCGCTGGTTGCCGCCGGCCAGATCGATCTGGTGGTCGAGGCCGGGTTGCAGCCCTATGACATCCACGCCCCCATCGCGGTGATCGAGGCCGCGGGCGGCATCGTCACCGACTGGCGGGGGGGCCCCGCGCAGCATGGCGGGCGGGTGCTGGCCGCGGCCAATGCTGACGTCCATGCCGCCGCGCTTGCCATCCTGTCGGGCGCGGATGCAGAGGGTTTTTGACAGTCCCCGGCGTTTCGTTTCATAGTCCCGCCAATGGCCACGCCGAAAGGGCGGGCGGCAGGGGGGAAGCGGATGGGCAGGCATGTGCTGCTGATCGAGGACGAGCCGCATATCGCCGAGGCGATCCGTTTCATCCTGATCCGCGACGGCTGGACCGTGGCGAGCCACGACCAGGGCACCGATGCGCTGGATGTCGTGCGGGCGGAACGTCCCGATGTGCTGATCCTCGACGTGATGCTGCCCGGCCGGTCGGGCTATGACATCCTGCGCGCGCTGCGCGCCGAACCCGCGACCGCCGCGCTGCCGGTGCTGATGCTGACCGCGCGCGGGCAGGAACGCGACCGCGACATGGCGGCGATGGCGGGGGCGAGCCGCTTCATGGCCAAGCCCTTTTCCAATGCCGAGGTGCTCGCCTCGGTCCGCGCGCTGGTGGGCGAGGGCTAGGGGGGCGGGCGAATGGCGAAGCGGCCGCTCTACCTTGCCCGCGCCTCGTACCGCCGGCACCGGCTGATCGACGCGGCGCGGCTTTTGCCGGTGCTGGGGGCGGTGCTGTTCATCCTGCCCGTGCTCTGGGCGCCGCGGCCGGGCGAGGTGCGGTCGTTGGCCACCGATGGGCTTTACGTCTTTGCCGCATGGGGGCTGCTGATCCTCGGCGCGCGGCTGCTGGTGCGGGCGCTTTCCGCCCCCGGGGGCGAGGGGGACTAGGGCCCATGCCCTTCAACATCCTGATCCTGGCCTGCCTCGGCTATGTCATCCTGCTGTTCCTTGTGGCCTTCGGGGTGGAACGGAAATCGGCCGGGGGCGCGGCGCCGCCCTGGCTGCGTTCGCCGCTCGTCTATACGCTGTCGCTGTCGATCTATTGCACCGCCTGGACCTTCTATGGCGCGGTCGGCTATGCCGCGCGGTCGGGGCTGGAATTCGCGACGATCTATCTGGGCCCCACCGTGGTGTTTCTCGGCTGGTGGGTGCTGCTGCGCAAGCTGGTGCGCATCGGCAAGACGCAGCGCGTGACCTCGATCGCCGACCTGATTTCCTCGCGCTATGGCAAGTCGGCGCTGCTGGGTGTGCTGGTGACGCTGCTCTGCGTCGTGGCGGCCACGCCCTATATCGCGCTGCAATTGCAGTCGGTCACGTTGTCCTTCGCCGTCTTCGCCGCCGACAGCCCCACCAGCCAGGACATGCCCGACCGCGCCTCGACCGCCGTCTGGGTGGCGGCGGGGCTGGCGGTGTTCACCATCCTTTTCGGCACCCGCAATCTGGATGCCAACGAACAGCACCCAGGCGTCGTCACCGCCATCGCGGTCGAGGCGGTGGTCAAGCTGGTGGCGCTGCTGGCGGTGGGGGTCTGGGTCGTCTGGGGGCTCGGCGGCGGGCCGCTGGCGGTGATGGAGCGCATCGACGCCTCGCCGCTGGCGCATTGGGACCTGCACCCCGACCGTTGGGTGGGGCTGACCTTCCTGTCGGGGGCGGCGATCCTGTGCCTGCCGCGGATGTTCCAGGTGCTGGTGGTGGAAAACGCCGACGAAAACCACCTGGCCACCGCCGCCTGGGCCTTTCCGCTGTATCTGTTCCTGATGAGCCTCTTCGTCGTGCCCATCGCGGTGATCGGGCTCGACCTGCTGCCTGCGGGGTCCAACCCCGACCTGTTCGTGCTGGCCCTGCCGCTGAGCCAGGGCCACGGGGGGCTGGCGATGCTGGCCTTTCTGGGCGGGTTTTCGGCCGCGACCTCGATGGTGGTGATGGCGGCCATTGCGCTCGCCACGATGGTGTCGAACCATATCGTCATGCCGCTCTGGCTCTGGCTCGGTGCGCGGCGGGGGGCAGAGGCGGGGGAACTGCGCCGGCTCGTCCTCGTGTCGCGGCGTCTGTCCATCGCGGGGATGATGGCGCTCGGCTATGGCTATTACGCGCTGTCGGGCGGGGGCGGGGCGCTGGCGGCCATCGGGCTGATTTCCTTCGTCGGCGTGGCGCAGATGCTGCCGGCGCTTCTGGGCGGCATCTTCTGGCGCGGGGCGACGCGGGCGGGCGCGCTGGCCGGGCTGGTGGTGGGGGCGGGGCTGTGGCTCTATACGCTTTACCTGCCGTCCTTCGGGCCGGGGGCAGTGCTGCCGCACGGCCTGTTGCAGGCGGGCCCCTGGGGGATCGCGGCGCTGCGCCCGCAGGCGCTGTTCGGACTGGCGGGGATGGACCCGCTGATCCATGCGCTTTTCTGGTCGCTGGCCGCCAATACGCTGGTGTTCTGCACCGTGTCGCTGCTGACCTTTCCGGGGCCTATGGAACGGGTGCAGGGCGTGCAGTTCGTGCGCGTCTACGACCGCGACGCGGCCCCCATGCGCGGCTGGTCCGCGGGCCGCGCGGGGGCGGAGGACCTGCTGGTCTTCGCCCGCAGCCTTCTGGGCGAGGACGAGGCGCTCGCCTTCTTCGCCGCAGAGACCGACGCGCAGGGCAAGACCGGTTTCCTGCCCGACATCACCCCCGATTTCCTCGCCCGGCTGGAACGGCGGCTGTCGGGGTCGGTCGGTGCGGCCACGGCCCATGCGCTGCTGGTGCAGATCACCGGGGCGTCGGCGGTCACGGTCGAGGATCTGATGGCGGCGGCGAACGAGACCGCGCAGATCATGGAATATTCCGCCCGGCTGGAGGCGCAGTCCGAAGAACTGTCCCGCACCGCCCGCCAGCTGCGCGAGGCCAACGACAAGCTGACCACGCTGTCGGTGCAGAAGGACGCCTTCCTGAGCCAGATCAGCCACGAACTGCGCACCCCCATGACCTCGATCCGCGCCTTTTCGGAAATCCTGATGGAAGGGGGCCTGCCGCCCGAGATGACGGCGCGCTATGCCACCATCATCCACGAGGAAACGATCCGCCTGACGCGGCTGCTGGACGACCTGCTGGACCTGTCGGTGCTGGAAAGCGGCACGGTGCAACTGTCGATCCGCAGCGCGAATGTGCAGGACCTGATCGCGCGGGCGCTGACGGCGACGGGATCGACCGGGGCGGGGCGGGGGTTCGCCATCCACCGCGATCCGGCGGCCGAACAGATCGCCGTCACCACCGACCCCGACCGGCTGTGCCAGGTGTTCATCAACATCATCGCGAATGCGCGCAAATACTGCGACGCGCCGCGGCCGGAACTGCGGATCTCGGTGCGCCGGCGGGGCGACCGGGTGCAGGTCGATTTCGTCGACAACGGATCGGGCATCCCCGAATCGGCGCAGGCGCTGATCTTCGAGAAATTCGCCCGCCTGACCGACCAGCACCGCGCGGGGGGCGCGGGGCTCGGCCTCGCGATCTGCCGCGAGATCATGGTCAATCTGGGCGGCGGGATCGACTATATCCCCGGCCAGGGCGGTGCGGGGTTCCGCGTGGTGTTTCCGCTGGCGATTTCGCCGCAGGCGGTGAAACGCGCGGGGTAACGGTTTCGTAACCCCCTGCTGGCAGGAAGGGGGCAGGGACGGCGAACCGGGGGACAGCGGCGCATGGCGGCAGGCGGCAGGGATGCGATCCGGCGCAAGATCGGCGCGGCGCAGACGGCGGGGATGCAGGGCGACGGGGGCGCCGAAACCGGCGCGCGCGCCTGGCGGCTGTCGCTCGGCCGCGCGGCGCAGGCGGAACTGGGCCTGGCGCTGGAGGTGACGGCGCTGGCCGAAGGGCGGCGGTCGCTGCCCGAACTGCTGGAACTGCTGCCCGAACGCGCGCTGCTGGCGGTGCTGGAAGGCCCGCGCGACGGGCTGGGGGTGCTGGCGCTGTCGCCCGACCTCCTGGCCGCGGTGATCGAGATGCAGACGATCGGCCGGCTCGCCCCCGTCCCGCCCCTGCCGCGCCGGCCGACGCGGACGGATGCGGCGATGGCGGCGGGGCTGATCGACCGCGCGCTGGCCGATCTGGATCAGGCGCTGGCGGAGGTGGAGGATAGGGTCTGGGCGTCGGGTTTCCGCTATGCCTCTTTTCTGGAGGACGCGCGCCCCCTCGGCCTGATGCTGGAGGATCAGGCCTATCGCACGCTGTCGGCCACGCTCGACATCGGCGCGGGGCTGCGGCAGGGGGCGGCGCTGCTGGCGTTGCCCGCCGCGGGCCGCGGCACCCGCCCCGCCACCCCCGCCCCGGCGCCCGGCGCAAGGGCAGGGGCGGCGCAAGCCCGCGCCTGGACCGCGGGGATGGAGGCGGTGGTGATGGCCACGCAGGTGCGGCTCGACGGCGCGATCGCCCGCATCCGCCTGCCGCTGTCGGCGGTCCTCGGGCTGGCGCCGGGGGCGGTGCTGCCCCTCGGCGCGGCGGCGCTGGACGCGGTGGCGCTGGAAACCGCCGATGGCGGGCGCATCGCACTGTGCCGCCTTGGCCAGAACCGCGGCCAGCGCGCCCTGCGCCTGACCCGGGTCGAGGATCTGCCGGTTCCCCCCGACACCGCCGCCGCACCCCCCAGACCCGCCGCCGTCCCCACCCCCGCCGCCCCCGCGCCCCTCGCCCGCAGCGCGTGAGGATGCGGCCTGCGGGCGGGGGGCGGTGCCGGGTTTGCAAGTACGGGGGAATGCTGCGCAGGGCGCGGGGGAGTATTTGAAGCAAGATGAAGCCGCGTGCCGCCATGCGAAGGCTCCCTGTCTTCACCGTGACCTGAATATCCCCGCCGGAGGCCGCCGACCTGCCCGCCCGCGGGGCCGTTCGATGAAAGGGAGAGGGTAGCGCCGGGGTGCTGCCCGTGGCCTGCTGGTTCTCGAACCCGTGGCGTACCATCCGGCGCCCCGGGGTATTTGGGAAAGGATGAAGCTGCCGGGGGCGGAGGAGGGGCCTGACTGTTTCACCGGCAGGGGACGACCCGTCCGGGTCGGCGCGACGGGGCGCGGTCGAGGGGTGCCCGGCACGGGAGGCTTTCGGTGCGCGTATCTGGGGCCGCCGGGGCTTGCCGGTTGCCGGTCCCCGCGGCCTGCATCTTCAGGCTGGGTTCAAATATCCCCGCCGGAGGTTCCTGCGCTTTCCGTTGGCGCAGCCGCCGGGCGGGTGGGGGCCCTCTGTTCATGTGCCCCCGCACGGCCCCGGGCGGTCGTGCCATCCCGGGCGCAGGGCCCGGTTCAGCCGCGGCCGGCGGCCAGGGTTTCGATCTGCGGGCGGCAGGGTTCGAGGTTGTAGCCGTGGCGCGCCGGCAGGCCGATCAGTTCGTCCGCCGGGCGGCGGCCGGCCTGGCTCAGCGCCCAGACGATGGACGAACGGTTGCCCGAGGCGCAATAGGCCAGCACCGGCCCGGGGGCGGCGGCGATGGCCGCGCCCTGCGCCTCGACATTGGCGAGCGTGATCGCCCCGCCCACGACATGGTTGACCACGAAGACCAGCCCCGCCGCCTCTGCCGCCGCGCGCATCACCCCGGTGTGTTGGCTGGGGGGGATTTCCGCGTCCGGGCGGTTGTCGATCACCACCCGATAGCCGGCGGCGGCGATGGCGGCCATGTCCTCGGGGTCGATCTGCGGGCTGACCGCATAATCGGGGGTGATGGGGCGGATATCCATGATCTCTCCTCAGGCGGCGGCAAGCCGGTCCACCTGCACGCGGACCGCGGGTGCGACATACATACCGGCGATCATCGCCGCAAGGAAGAGGGCGCCGCCCCAGCCCCCGAAGGCGATGGAGGCGACGGCCGGCCCGGGGCAAAGCCCCGCGAGCCCCCATCCCGCCCCGAAGAGGACGGATCCCAGCACCAGGTTGTGGCCGAGGCGCGGGTCGGTGCGGTCGGGCAGGGGGCTGCCCAGAAGCCCCGCCTGCCAGTGCCGTGCCACGGCCCAGGCCAGCGCCATCACCCCCACCGCGCCCGCCAGCACGAAGGCGAGCGTCGGGTCCCAGGCCCCGAACACGTCGAGCCAGCCCTGCACCTTCGTCGTGTCCACCATGCCCGAGACCAGCAGCCCCGCGCCGAAAAGCCCCCCGGAAAGGGCGGAAAACAGGTTGCGCAGCATCTCAGATGATCCCCAGCACATGGCGGGCCGTCGCCATCGCGATCCCGCCGGCCAGCAGATAGAACACCGTCGCCACCATCCCGCGCAGCGAAAAGCGCGAGATGCCGCAGACGCCGTGGCCCGAGGTGCAGCCATTGGCCAGCCGCGTGCCGACCCCCACCAGCAGCCCCGCGACCACGATCACCGCCGCATTGCCGGTGATATGCGTGTCCACCGGGCCGAACAGCGCCGCCAGCACCGCCGGCACCGCCACCAGCCCGGCGAGAAACGACAGCCGTTCCGCCCCCGTGGGCCAGCCCGAACGGTCCACCAGCCCGCCGAGGATGCCCGACGCCCCCATCACCCGCCCGTTCACCAGCAGATAGACCGCAGCGGCCGCCCCGATCATCACCCCGCCCAGAAGGCCGAAGATCCATTCTGGAGGTATGTTTTCAACCATGCTTGCCTTCCTGTTGCGCCGTTTCCGGGTGTTGTCGAACGGCGGGCGGCGCTGTGCCGCCCGCCGGCCGGGGCTCAGAGGCCGTTGACCGGCACCTTGAGATAGCTCACCCCGTTGTCCTCGGGTTCCGGCAGATGGCCTGCGCGCATGTTCACCTGCAACGAGGGGATGATCAGCCGCGGCATCGCCAGCGTGGCGTCGCGTTGCGTGCGCAGATGCACGAAATCCTCGCGGCTCTTGCCCGCCCCGACATGGATGTTGAGCGCCCGCTGCTCGCCCACCGTGGTTTCCCAGGCGTAGTCGTCGCGCCCCGGGGCCTTGTAGTCGTGGCCGACGAAGATCCGCGTTTGATCCGGCAGCGACAGGATCTTCTGGACCGAATCGTACATCGTTTCCGCCGACCCCCCGGGGAAATCGCAGCGCGCGGTGCCGAAGTCGGGCATGAACAGCGTGTCGCCCACGAAGGCGGCGTCGCCGACGACATAGGTCAGGCAGGCGGGCGTGTGCCCGGGGGTATGGAGCACGTCGCCCCGCATCTGGCCGATCATGAAGCTGTCGCCCTCGGTGAACAGCCGGTCGAACTGCGATCCGTCGCGGCGGAACCGCGTGCCCTCGTTGAACACCTTGCCGAAGGTATCCTGCACCACGGTGATCTTTTCGCCGATCCCGATCTTGCCGCCGAGCCGTTCCTGAAGATAGGGCGCGGCCGACAGGTGGTCGGCATGGACGTGGGTTTCGAGGATCCAGGCGACCTCGAGCCCTTCCTTGCGCACGAAATCGGCCACCGCATCGGCCGACCGCGTGTCGGTATGGCCCGACGCATAGTCGAAATCGAGCACGGAATCGATGATCGCGCAGGCCCGGCCCTCGGGTTCCTGCACGACATAGGTGATCGTGTTGGTGGCTTCGTCGAAGAAGGCGGAAACCCTGGGGGTCATGGCGGGGTCCTTTCCGGGATGCGTCGGGGTGAATATATGCCCCGGATAAAACATTGCAAGTTGTGAATATGTCTGCCGGCAAGGCGCCGCCCGTTCACCGCCCTTGACCTGAATCAAGGCACCCCGCTACGCTTTCCGGCAGGGTCTTTGCGCACCCGAAAGGACATCTTCCATGACCACCATCGCCGCCCGCAAGGCCCAGCTCGAAGCCCGGCTCGACGACCTGCGCGGCCGCCTGCGGTCCATCGAGGCGGAACTGCAAGGCCACGACACCGCCGACTGGGAGGACCGCGCGACCGAAAGCGAAGAGGACGAGGTGCTGGAGGGCATGGGCGTCTCGGGCGCGCAGGAGATCCGCAAGATCCTCGCGGCGCTGGAGCGGATCGAGGCCGGCGAATACGGCTACTGCACCAAGTGCGGGGCAGAGATCGCGCCAGAACGGCTCGACGTGCTGCCCTTCACCCCCTTCTGTCGCAACTGCGCCGTCTGAAAGGGTCCTGTCATGACTGGAAAGGCTGTCAAACCCGCCCCGCCTCCGCCGGTGGCGGAACCGGAAGATCCTGCGCTGGAAACCATCACCCGGATGATGTTCGAAATGGCCGGGCTCGGCGCGATGCTGAACACGGCGACACCCGCCCCCGCCCCCAAGGCCGAGGATGACGACGAGGCGCGTTTCGACAACATGCCCGTCTGACCTGCGCCGGCCGGGCCCTGCGGGGGCTTGCTTCCCGCTGCCCGACGCGGGTTAATGGCGCGTCACGGCGGGCGAGAGGGCAGATGGGCGGGACGGTGGGGCTGGAACGCGACGGCGATGTCGCGGTGGTGGTGATCGACAATCCGCCGGTCAACGCCTTGGGCCATGCCGTGCGCGCGGGGCTCGACGACGCCTTTGCCGCCATCGCCGCCGAACCCGCCTT
This sequence comes from Ruixingdingia sedimenti, assembly GCF_031432425.1. Taxonomy (NCBI): domain Bacteria; kingdom Pseudomonadati; phylum Pseudomonadota; class Alphaproteobacteria; order Rhodobacterales; family Paracoccaceae; genus Ruixingdingia; species Ruixingdingia sedimenti. The sequence goes on from NZ_JAVKPH010000004.1 coordinate 200,444, forward strand.
CCGCGCGGTGGTGATCCGCGCCGCCGGGCGCGGCTTTCCCGCGGGCGCCGACATCGGCGAATTCGGCAAGCCCCTCCGGCCGCCCCCGCACAACGCGGTCTTTGCGCGCATCGAGGGCTGCGCCCTGCCGGTCGTCGCCGCGATCCATGGCACCGCGTTCGGCGGCGGGCTGGAACTGGCGCTGGCGGCGCATTACCGCATCGCGCTGGCCGATGCCCGTCTGGGCCTGCCCGAGGTGACACTGGGCATCCTGCCCGGCGGCGGCGGCACGGTGCGGACGCCGCGGCTGGTGGGGGCCGAGGCGGCGTTGCGCCTGATGCTGACCGGCCGCCCGGTGACGGCGCCCGAGGCGCTGGCCATGGGCCTGATCGACGGGGTGGTCGAGGACGACCTGCCCGGGGCGGCCGTCGCGCTGGCCCGCCTGCTGGCGGACGAAGGCAAGGGCCCGCGCCCGACCCGCGACCGCGCCGATGGCCTGCGCGACCCCGCGGCCTATGGCGCCGCGGTGGCCGCGGCCCGCCGCGAGGGGCCCGCCGGGGCCGCCGCCCGCATCGTCGATTGCGTCGAGGCCGCGTTGCTTTTGCCCTTCGACCAGGCGCTCGCCTATGCAGAGGCGGCGGCGGACGAGTTGATCGCGACGCCGGAGGCCGCCGCCCTGCGCCATCTGTTCTTCGCCGAACGCCGCGCCGCGCGCCTGCCGGGGCTGTCGGCCGCGCCGCGCCCGCTGGTGCATCTGGGCATCGTCGGGGCGGGCGCGGCGGGGGCGGGGCTGGCGCATGCGGCGCTCTGCGCGGGGCTTTCCGTCACGCTGCTCGACAGCGATCCGGATCTGCTGACGCAGGGGCTCGAACGCATCGCGCGGTTGCAGGAGGGCGCGGTGGCCGCCGGGCGGCTGACCGTGGCGGGCCGCGATGCCGACTGGGACCGGCTGACCGGCGCCACCCGGCCCGAGGCGCTGGCCGGTGCCGACATGGTGGTGGAAACCACCGCCGACGAACCGGCGGCCAAGGCGGCGGCGATGGCGGCGCTCGGCGCGGTGCTGCGTCCCGGCGCGGTGATCGGCACCACCAGCACGCGGCTCGACCTGTCGGCGCTGGCAGAGGCCGCGGGTCGCCCCGCCGATCTGCTGGGCCTCTGGCCCTCGCCGCCGGCAGAGGCCGGGGGGGTGCTGGAACTGGTCCCCACCGCCACCACGGCGGCGGATGTGCTGGCGACGGCGCAGGCGCTGGCCCGCCATCTGGGGCGGGTGGCGATCTGCACCGGGGCGGGCGGCGCGCTGCGCCCGCTGCGCGCGGCGTTCGACCGGGCGTGCGAACTGCTGCTGTTGCAGGGCGCGGCCCCGGCGGCGGTGGACGCGGCCTTCGCGCCCCTCGGCCTGACCCCCGGCCCCTTCGCCCGCGCCGACAGTCTGGGCGCAGACCCCGCCGCCCCCCTCGCCGCCGCGCTGCGCGCCGCGGGCCGGGGCTGGCACCCGCCCGAACCGGGCGAGGACCCCGCGCTCGACGCCCTTCTTGCCGCCGAACGCGCCGCCCGCGGCATCGCGCCCCGCGCGCTGACCCCGGCAGAGATGCGCCTGCAACCGCTCGCCGCGCTCGCCAATGCCGGGGCGCGGCTGGTGGCGGCGGGGGCGGTTCTGCGGCCCTCGGACCTCGATGTGGCGTGGATCGCGGGGGGGCAGGGGTTTCCGCGCGTCTTCGGCGGGCCGATGCACTGGGCCGACACGCTCGGCCCCGTCCGGCTGCGCAACGTGCTGCGCGGGTTCGCCGCCCTCGACCCGGGCCTGTTCGAACCCGCGCCGGTCCTCGACGACCTCATCCGCCAGGGCCGCCATTTCGCCGATCTGGATGACTGAGATCGCCGTTTACAGCGCCCCCGTTTCCCGCTAGGAGCCCGCCATGATCACCCGCGCCGCCCCCCGCTGCCCGACCCGACGCCGACGCCCCCGCGCGTAAGGCCCGATCATGCCGCCCGGCCCCGGGCGCCTCATCCCGACCACCGTTGACACCGGCCCCGCCCTTTGCGACCTCTTGGGCCTCTTTTACGTGGAATTCCGCCGATGATCGCTTCCGTCCTGCCGACCTACAACCGTGCCCCCCTCGCGTTCGAGCGGGGCGAGGGCGTCTGGCTTTTCACCGCCGACGGCACCGCCTATCTGGATCTGGGCGCGGGGATCGCGGTCAACGCGCTCGGCCATGCCAATCCAGTGCTGGTCGGGGCGCTGACCGAACAGGCCGGCCGGCTCTGGCATGTCTCGAACCTCTACCAGATCCCGCATCAGCAGCGGCTGGCCGACCTTCTGGTGGCCAATACCTTCGCCGATACGGTCTTTTTCACCAATTCGGGGACCGAGGCCGCGGAACTGGCGATCAAGATGGCCCGCAAGTACTGGTACGACAAGGGCCAGCCCGACCGGACCGGGATCATCGCCTTCGAGGGCGCGTTCCACGGCCGGTCCACCGGCGCCATCGCCGCGGCGGGGTCGGAAAAGATGGTCAAGGGCTTCGGGCCGCTGATGCCGGGCTTCACCCATCTGCCCTATGGCGACATGGCGGCGCTGAAGGCCGCCGTGGGCCCGCAGACGGCGGCGATCCTGATCGAGCCGGTGCAGGGCGAGGGCGGCATCCGCCCGCTGCCCGACGCCGACCTGCGCGCGATCCGGGCGCTGTGCGATGAAACCGGCACGCTCCTGATCCTCGACGAGGTGCAATGCGGCATGGGCCGCACGGGGCGGCTGTTCGCGCATGAATGGGCCGGCATCGCGCCCGACATCATGATGGTGGCCAAGGGCATCGGCGGGGGCTTTCCGCTCGGCGCGGTGCTGGCGACGGAAAACGCCGCCTCGGGCATGACGGCGGGCACCCACGGGTCCACCTATGGCGGCAACCCCCTGGGCTGCGCGGTGGGCTGCGCGGTGATGGAGGTGATCGCGGACGACGCTTTCCTCGCCGAGGTCCGCCGCAAGGGCGCGCTTCTGCGCCAGCGGCTGGAGGGGCTGGTGGCCACTCACCCCCGGGTGTTCGAGGAGGTGCGCGGCCAGGGCCTGATGCTGGGCCTCAAGTGCAGGGTCCCGAACGGCGATGTGGTGAACGCGGGCTATGCCGAACGGGTGCTGACCGTCGCGGGCGGCGACAATGTGATCCGCCTGCTGCCGCCCCTGAACCTGACCGACGGCGACATCGCCGAGGCGCTTTCCCGGCTCGACCGCGCCGCCGCGCGGCTGGAGGGCGGCGATGCCTGACCGCGCCCCCCGGCCCGCGCGCCGATTTCGGAAAAAGGGCCGCCGACGAACCGGCGCCCGTGCATTTTCTGTCCAGAAATATCCTCGGGGGTGAATGCGCCGCAGGCGCAGAGGGGGCGGAAAGCCCCCTTTCCCCGCCGTTCCGAAAGTAGCGTGATGACCCATTTCCTCGACATCCACACCACCGCGCCCGCCGACCTGCGCGCCATGATCGACAGCGCCCGCGCGATGAAAGAGGCCCGCGCCGGCCGCCCGCGCGGCGCGCCCGACGACGACCAGCCGCTGAAGGACCGCATGGTGGCGCTGATCTTCGAGAAACCCTCGACCCGCACCCGGGTGTCCTTCGACGTGGGCGTGCGGCAGATGGGCGGGCAGACCATGGTGCTGTCGGGCAAGGAAATGCAACTGGGGCATGGCGAAACCATCGCCGATACCGCCCGGGTGCTGTCGCGCTATGTCGACCTGATCATGATCCGCACCTTCGAGGAGATCACGCTGCACGAGATGGCCGAACATGCTACCGTGCCGGTGATCAACGGGCTGACGAACCGCACCCATCCCTGCCAGATCATGGCTGACATCCTGACCTACGAGGAACACCGCGGCCCGATCGCGGGGAAAAAGGTGGTCTGGTGCGGCGACGGCAACAATGTCTGCGCCTCGCTGATCCATGCGGCGGGGCAGTTCGGCTTCGATTTCACCTTCACCGGGCCGCAGACGCTCGACCCCGAGTCGGAATGGCTGGGGTTCGCGCGCGACAAGGGCGTGCGGGTGGCGGTGGAACGCGATCCGGCGAAGGCTGTCGCGGGCGCGGATCTGGTGGTGACCGACACCTGGGTCAGCATGCACGACCCCGAAAGCGCCCGCGAACGGCGCCACAACCAGCTGCGCCCCTATCAGGTGAACGAGGCGCTGATGGCGCGGGCCAAGCCCGACGCGCTGTTCATGCACTGCCTGCCCGCGCATCGCAACGACGAGGTGACGAGCGCGGTGATGGACGGCCCGCATTCGGTGGTCTTCGACGAGGCCGAGAACCGCCTGCACGCGCAGAAGGCGGTGATGCGCTGGTGCCTGGGCGTCTGACCGGACAGCCGGGGCCGGGGTGAACCCCGGCCTGCGGGCGCGGGGGCATCCGCCGGGCGTATGGCCGGGCGGAGAGCTGCGCCTCCGGCGGGAGTATTTATGGCAAGATGAAGCCGCAAGGGTGCGCCCGCGTCTTTCATCGTGACCCGAATATCCCCGCGCGGCGCGGTTGGTCCGTGCCGCCGGGCGGCAGGCGCGGGAACCGCAGGCCGGGGCCTGCCCGGCGTCTTCAGGTGCCGCGCGGTTTCGCGCGCAGGGTCGGGTCGGCGGCGGTCGGGTCTTCGGGCCAGGGGTGGCGGGGATAGCGGCCGCGCATGTCCTTGCGCACCTCGCCGTAGCTGCCGGTCCAGAAGCCGGGCAGGTCGGTCGTCACCGCAATGGGCTTGCCGCCCGGCGACAGCAGCGTCAGCCGCAGGGGGCGGCGGTCGGGGCCGGCCACGGGATGCGCCGTCTGGCCGAAGAGTTCCTGCAACCGCAGTTCCACCCCCGGGGTTTCGGCGTCGTAGTCGATGGGCACGCGGCGCCCCAGGGGCGTGGTGAAATGCGCCGGGAAGGCGCGGTCGATGGCCTGACAGGCATCCCAGCCCAGATGGCCCCTCAGGGCCTCGGTCAGGTCCAGCGCGCGCAGGTCGGCGCGGCTGCGCAGGCCGGCAAGGTGCGGCAACAGCCAGTCCCCGGCCCCCGCCAGCAGGCTGGCGTCGTCCAGCGGCGGCAGGTCCATCCCGGCGGCGCGGCAGGCCTCTGCCCGCGCGCGCAGGCGGGCGGCGGCGGGGGCCCAGGGCAGACCCTCGTCGCGCAGCCCTTCCAGCGCCGCCAGGGCCAGCGCCTCGGGCGGCGCGTCGGGCCAGGTGCGGTCGTCGAGCACCAATGCCCACAGCCGTTCCTGCCGCCGGGCGGTCACGCGGCCTTCGCGGCGGGACCACGCGCAGGTATCCACCCATGCGATCCGGTCGGCGTAGAGCGCGCGCAGTTCGCCTTCCGTCACCGGCACCGCCTGCCGGATGCCCGCCTCGCGCGTGTCGCCGTCGAGGTCGGTCGCCACGATCAGCCGCGCGCCCGCCAGCGGTGTGCCCGGCGCCATCGCCGCGCCCTTGCCGCCCGACAGCACCCACCGCGGCGCATCGCCCTTGCGGCGCAGCCCGATCCGGTCGGGATAGGCCAGCGCCGCCATCGCGCCGGGGGAAAGGGGGGCGCGGCTTTCGGGGGCCATGCGTGCCAGCCGCTTCGCCTCGGCCCGGATCCGCTCTGCCGCATCGGCGTTCACCCGCCAGGGGTGGCGGTCGGCATAGGCGCGGGGGTTTTCCAGCGCCAGCAGGCGCAGGCCCAGATCGGGCGGCGCGCCCGTCAGCGGGTCGCGTTCCGACAACAGCGCCGCCGGCATCGCCGCCTGCCGCCCCGCCGTCAGCAGCATATGCCCGAGCCGCGGGTGCAGCGGCAGCGCCGCCAGCGCCCGCCCGTGATCGGTGATCCGCCCCCCGCCGTCCAGCGCGCCGAGGCGGGACAGCAGCGCCCGCGCCTCTGCCAGCGCGGGGGCGGGGGGCGGGGTCAGGAAGGCCAGCCCCGTGTCCGAGCCCCACAGCGCCAGTTCCAGCGCCAGCCCGGCCAGATCGGCGGCGGCGATTTCCGGCGGCGGATGGGCGGGCAGGGCGCCTTCCTCGGCCCGCGCCCACAGCCGGTAGCAGACCCCCGGCGCCACGCGCCCGGCGCGGCCGCGGCGCTGTTCGGCCTCGGCCCGGCTCACCCGTTCCGTCACCAGCCGGGTCATGCCCGAACCGGAGTCGAACCGCGCGCGCCGCGCCCGGCCTGCATCCACCACCACGCGGATGCCCGGAATGGTCAGCGAGGTTTCCGCGATCGCGGTCGCCAGCACCACCTTGCGCCCCGCCCCACCATCCGCCAGCACCGCGCGCTGCGCGCCGAAGGCCATCGCGCCGTAAAGGGGCAGCACCCGCGCATCCCCGGGCAGGCGGTCGCGCAGGGCGGATTCGACCTGACGGATTTCGCGTTCGCCCGGCAGGAACACCAGCACCCCGCCCTCGGTTTCGGCACAGGCCTGTTCGACCAGCGCCGCGGCCTCGGCCACCAGCCGGGCGGCGGCGGGCAGCGGGCGGGGCAGCCAGCGGGTATCCACCGGAAAGGCGCGGCCCTCGGCCGTCACCACCGGGGCATCGCCCATCAGCGCCGCCACCGGCGCCGCATCCAGCGTCGCCGACATCACCACCACCACCAGATCCTCGCGCAGCGCAGCGCGGCTTTCCAGCACCAGCGCCAGCCCCAGATCGGCGTTCAGCGAACGTTCGTGGAATTCGTCGAAGATCACCGCGCCGATGCCGTCAAGGCCCGGGTCCGACTGGATCATGCGGGTCAGGATCCCTTCCGTCACCACCTCGATCCGGGTGGCGGCGGAGACCTTCGCCTCGCCCCGGATGCGATAGCCGACGGTGCGGCCCACGGGCTCGCCCAGGGTTTCGGCCATCCGTTCGGCGGCGGCACGGGCGGCAAGGCGGCGGGGTTCCAGCATCACGATGCGGCCCTGCACCGCGGGCAACAGCGCCAGCGGCACCCGCGTCGTCTTGCCCGCGCCGGGGGGCGCCTGAAGCACCGCCAGCCCGCGCGCCGCCACCGCGTCCAGCACCGCGGGCAGCACCGCCTCGATGGGCAGCGGAGGGGAATCGTCGGATCGTGTCACCCGACCCTTATCGCCGTTTCAGCGTGGCCTTGCCATAGAGCGTGTCCATCGCCACCTCGACCACGCGCATGCGCCCCTCGCCGGCGGGCGCATAGGTCAGCGTGAAGGGAAAGCGCACCTTTTCCGCCATTTCCTTGTCGGAAAAGCCCGCGATGCGGCGGTATTCGCCCGAACAGGTCACACGCTCGCCCTGCGTGACGGGGGCCGACAGGCGCAGCTCGCTCCGCCGCCGGCCGTCGAACATGGTGACATTGGTGGTGCAGACCTCTGCCGCGGGCACGTCGCGCAATGTGGCGTAAAGCGCCGTGAGCGGATCGACGGTGCCCTTCTGCGTCGCCGGGTCCACGTCGTTGGGGCGCGGCGCGCGCACCGGTGTGGCCGATTCGACCTGCGGCACGCCCCGCACCCACCGCATGACCGAGGTGGACTGCCGCTTGCCGGTATCGGCATCCTCGCGGTAGCGCGCGGGCGACAGGCGGGGGCCCGCCACCGTGCCCTCGACCTCTGCGTCGTAGCGGACCTTGCGCACCATGGCGACCAGCCCGCCGCTTTTCAGCACCCCGCGCACGGCATAGCTGCGCCCGTTCTCGACCCCCGAAAAGGTCAGCTGCCCGGCGGTCAGCCCCCGCAGAACAAGGTCGAACGTGCCCTCGCTGCGGGTCTGGGCCAGCACGGCGGCGGGGGCGGCAAGGGCGATCAGCCCGGTCAGAAGCAATGTACGGATCATGGTTCCTGTCCTCGCCTGTGCCGGCGGTCTCTCGCGTCCCGCCTTCCCGCTGCGGCCCTTTGTCCGGCATGGGGTCTGGACATGGGCATGAAGATGCGTCCAGAAAACCCCCGAGCCGTCAACCGCGATGACAATCGCGTCAGCAGGACCCCGCCGGAAGCCATGACCGACGTGAACGACCTAGCCCTGCGCCTTGTGGAAGGCGACCGCCGCGCGCTGGCCCGCGCGATCACACTGGTGGAAAGCCGCCGCGCCGACCACCGCGTGCAGGCGGCGGAATTGCTGGACCGCGTGGGCCGCACCGGGCGGCAGGCGCTGCGCATCGGGCTGTCGGGCACGCCGGGGGTGGGGAAATCGACCTTCATCGAATCCTTCGGCATGATGCTGGTGGGGCAGGGGCTGCGCGTCGCCGTGCTGGCCGTGGACCCGAGTTCGGCGCGCACCGGGGGCTCCATCCTCGGCGACAAGACGCGGATGGAACGGCTGACCCGCGAACGCGCGGCCTTCATCCGCCCCTCGCCCAGCCAGACCCATCTGGGCGGCGTCGCGCGGCGCACGCGCGAGGCGGTGGCGCTGTGCGAGGCCGCGGGCTTCGACGTGGTGCTGATCGAGACCGTGGGCGTCGGCCAGTCGGAAACCATGGTGGCGCAGATGTGCGACCTGTTCGTGCTGCTGCTGGCGCCTGCGGGGGGCGACGAATTGCAGGGCGTCAAGCGCGGCATCATGGAAATGGCCGACCTGATCCTTGTCAACAAGGCCGATGGCGACCTGAAACCGGCGGCGATGCGCACCGTGTCGGATTACACCGGCGCGCTGCGCCTGTTGCGCCGCCGCCCGCAGGACCCGGCGGATTTCCCCAAGGCCATCCCCGTTTCCGCCCTTGCCGAAGAGGGGCTGGCGCGGGCCTGGGACGAAATGCGCACGCTGGCCGACTGGCGCAGACAGAACGGCCATTGGGCGGCATGCCGCGCCGATCAGGCCCGCCACTGGTTCGAGGCCGAGGTCCGCGACGGCCTGCTCGCCCGGCTGACCGAGGATCCCGGGATCCGCGCCGCCATGCGCGCGATGGGCGAGGCCGTGGCCGACGGCCGCATGGCCCCCGCGGCGGCGGCCGACCGCATGCTCGCCCGCCTGCGGGGACTGGGCGTGGCAGAGGATGCGGCGGGGGACCGGACGGGGGACGGGGCGGGGGATGAATCGCTTGACGCCCCCCGCGTTTGCCCCTAAACGGCGCGGATGATATTCGGGCCGCGCGCACCGCAGGGGCGGCGCCTTTGCCTCTAACGGGTCCGTCAGGGCCGCACGAAGAACAAGGAACTCGACATGTCGCGCGTCTGCGAACTGAGCGGTAAGGGCCCGATGACGGGCAACACCGTGAGCCACGCCAACAACAAGTCCCGGCGCCGCTTCCTGCCCAACCTGAACGAGGTCACGCTGATCTCCGACACGCTTGGCCAGTCGTTCCGCCTGCGCATCTCGGCCGCGGCGCTGCGCACCGTGGACCATCGCGGGGGCCTCGACGCCTTCCTCGCCAAGGCGAAGGACGACGAACTGTCGCCCCGCGCGCTGAAGATCAAGCGCGACATCGAAAAGGCCGGCGCCGCCGCCTGAGGCCGCCCATCCGGGATGACGGGGCCCTGCCGCAGCCGCGGCGGGGCCTTTCGCTTTGGCCCCTTCCGCCGCGTGGCCACCTGGGCTATGGCTGGGGCATGACCCGGCTGCGCCCCCTTCTGACGCTTCTGCTCGCCGCCGCGCTGGCCTGGGCCGGCGTGACGATGGCGGTGGCGCGCGGGCAGGCGCCCATGGCCGAACGGATGGTGATCTGTTCGGGCTATGGCATGGTGGTGGTGGACCTCGACGCAGAGGGCAACCCCGTCGGCCCGGTCCATCTGTGCCCCGACTGCACGCTGGCGCTGCTGCCCGGGCCGCTGGCCGCCCCCGCGGCGCCCCGGCCCGCGCCGCGCCTGCTGCACCGGCTGCTGCCGCCCGCGGCCCCCGCATCGGCCGGAAAGGCGGTGGAAACCCCCCGCGCCCGCGGCCCGCCGCCGGTTTCCCTCTGACCGCAATCCAACCGATCAGAACAGGAAACCGACATGAAACCGATGACTTCGATTCTGGCCGCCGCCGCGCTGGCCCTTTCCGCCCTTGCCGCGCAGGCCCATGACGGGCTGGCGATCAAGGATGCCTATGCCCGCAGCGCCGGCCCCGGCGCGCAGACCGGCGCCGCCTTCATGGTGATCGAGAACCATACCGCCGCCGATGACCGCCTTGTATCCGCCGCCTCGGATGCCGCCGCAAAGGTGGAACTGCACACCCACAGGGAAGAGAACGGCGTGATGAAGATGGTCCATGTCGAGGAAGGCTTCGCCATCCCCGCCCATGGCAGCCACGCCCTTGCCCGCGGGGGCGACCATGTGATGCTGATGGGGCTGACCCGCGACCTCGCGCAGGGCGACACGATCACCGTGACGCTGACCTTCGAGACGGCCGGCGAGATGGTGGTCGAGATCCCGGTGGACAACGACCGCAAGGCCGACCACGGCGGCGCGATGAAGCACAACCACTGACACCGGCAGGGGCGCCCTGGCGGCGCCCCTCAGCCCACCAGTTCCGCCACCCAGTCCGGCACGATCACGCCCGCCGGTCCGAACCGCGCCGCGTCGAAATCGCTGGCGGTGGCCGAAGGCTCCAGATTCAGCTCCAGCGTCCGCGCGCCCGCCTGCGCGGCCTCCTGCACGAAACCGGCGGCGGGATAGACATGGCCCGAGGTGCCGATGGCCACGAACAGGTCCGCCGCCCGCAGCGCCTTCGCGATCCGGTCCATGTGATAGGGATATTCCCCGAACCAGACCACATCGGGCCGCACCGCCCGCGCCGCGCAGGCCGGGCAGGAATCGCCGGGCGCCATCGCCGCGGGTGCAGGCCAGCGCGCCCCGCAGGCTGCGCAAAGCGCCTGCGCCAGTTCGCCATGCATGTGCAGCACATCGCGGCTGCCCGCACGCTCGTGCAGGTCGTCGACGTTCTGGGTGACGATCAGCACCGCGCCCGGCCAGTCCCGTTCCAGCCGCGCCAGCGCGCGATGCGCCGCATTCGGCGCGGCCGCCCGCGCATTCGCCCGCCGCGCGTTGTAGAATTCATGCACCAGCGCCGGATCGCGCGCGAATCCCCCGGGCGTCGCCACCGCGTTCAGGTCGTAGCGGGACCAGAGCCCGTCCCCGTCGCGAAAGGTGCCGAGCCCGCTTTCCGCCGAAATCCCGGCCCCGGTCAGGATGACGATGCGTTCAGCCATGCCGGACACCGCGTGGCTTCATCTTGCCCCAAATACTCCGGGGGTCCGGGGGCTGGCCCCCGGCGCCGCCCTCGACGCAGCCGAAAGCGTCTCAGCCCGCGCACATCCCCTCGGCCGCCGAGATGAACGACCGGTACCGCTGCCAGAACTCGTTGTCGGCGTTGGATTTCGACATGCGCACTTCCTGCGCCTGATGCGGGTCGCGGAAAAAGCCCGCGGCGCGGCGCTGGTCGGCATTGCGCAGCGTCATGTCGGCGGCCTGCTGGATGCAGCCGCAAAGCGCGCGGTTGCCGCGGGATCGGTCGGACTGGATGCAGGCGTTTTCGATCGCGCCCGCGTGAACGGCCACCGGGGCGGTTATCGCCAGCAGCGTGGCGGCAAGGATCAGTTTCTTCATGCTCGTGCCTCTTGGCGCAGGGCAGGGCGATGCCGGCCCCGTCTGGTTCTGACGTCCTGTCTGCCCGTTACCATGCCAAAAAACCGCCCCTCAGGCAACGCGCGCGATGCCGCGCCGGGCCGGGACAAGGGGCTGTGCCCGGGGCGCGCGCCGCCCCAAGATCGGCCATCCCCCGCGCCCGCCCGCGCAGCGAATCACCCGGCCATGCCGTCCCGCTCCAAGCGCCGCTTGACCGGCCCCCAAAACCCGCTCATATGCGCGCATGACCGAGCTTTCGCTGATCCGCAACTTCTCCATCGTGGCGCATATCGACCACGGCAAATCCACGCTCGCCGACCGGCTCATCCAGATGACCGGGACGGTGGCCGAACGCGACATGAAGGAACAGTTGCTCGACAGCATGGATATCGAGCGCGAGCGCGGGATCACCATCAAGGCCAACACGGTGCGGATCGACTATCCCGCGCGCGACGGCAAGACCTATGTGCTGAACCTCATCGACACCCCCGGCCACGTCGACTTCGCCTACGAGGTCAGCCGGTCCATGCGCGCGGTCGAGGGCTCGCTTCTGGTCGTCGACGCCAGCCAGGGGGTCGAGGCGCAGACGCTCGCCAACGTCTATCAGGCCATCGACGCGGGGCACGAGATCGTGCCGGTCCTGAACAAGATCGACCTGCCCGCCGCCGACCCCGAACGGGTGAAGGAGAATATCGAGGACGTGATCGGCCTCGACGCCTCTGACGCGGTGATGATTTCCGCCAAGACCGGCCTCGGCATCCCCGAGGTGCTGGAGGCGATCGTGACCCGCCTGCCGGCGCCCAGGGGCGACCGCGACGCGGCCCTCAAGGCGATGCTGGTCGATTCGTGGTACGATCCCTATCTGGGCGTCGTCGTGATGATCCGCGTCATGGACGGCGTGATCCGCAAGGGCGACCGCATCCGCATGATGCAGACCGGCGCCATCTACGGCATCGACAAACTGGCCGTGCTGCGGCCCAAGATGGTCGACATCCCCGAACTGGGCCCGGGCGAGATCGGCGTGCTGACCGCCTCGATCAAGCAGGTGCGCGACACCCGCGTGGGCGACACGATCACCCATGAACGCAAGGGTTGCGACACGCCGCTGCCGGGGTTCAAGCCCGCGCAGCCGGTGGTGTTCTGCGGGCTCTTCCCCGTCGATGCCGCCGATTTCGAGGCGCTGCGCGACGCCATCGAGAAACTCGCGCTGAACGACGCGAGCTTCACCTACGAGATGGAAACCTCGGCCGCGCTCGGCTTCGGGTTCCGCTGCGGCTTTCTCGGTCTGCTGCATCTGGAGGTCGTCCGCGACCGGCTGGAACGCGAATACGACATCGACCTGATCACCACCGCGCCCTCGGTCGTCTACCACATCCACATGCGCGACGGCACGATGACGGAGTTGCACAACCCCGCCGACATGCCCGACCTGACGCATGTGGACCATATCGAGGAACCGCGCATCAAGGCCACGATCATGGTGCCGGACGAATACCTCGGCGATGTGCTGAAACTCTGCCAGGACCGGCGCGGGATCCAGCTGAACCTGACCTATGCCGGCAACCGCGCGATGGTGGAATACGATCTGCCGCTGAACGAGGTGGTGTTCGATTTCTACGACCGGCTGAAATCGGTGACGAAGGGATACGCGAGCTTCGACTACCAGATCACCGGGTATCGCGAGGATTTCCTCGTGAAGATGTCGGTTCTGGTGAACGAGGAACCCGTGGACGCGCTGTCGATGATGGTGCACCGCGACCGGGCGGAAACGCGCGGCCGGGCGATGGTAGAAAAGCTCAAGGAACTGATCCCGCGCCACATGTTCAAGATCCCGATCCAGGCGGCCATCGGCGGCCGTGTGATCGCGCGCGAAACCCTGTCGGCGATGCGCAAGGACGTGACGGCGAAATGCTACGGCGGCGACGCGACCCGCAAGCGCAAGCTGCTGGACAAGCAGAAGGCCGGGAAGAAGCGGATGCGCCAGTTCGGCAAGGTGGAAATCCCGCAGGAAGCCTTCATCAACGCGCTGAAGATGGACAACTGAGCGTATCCCCCGCGCAGGGCGGCAGTGGCGGGGCAGGCCCCGACTCCCCGATCCCCGAAACATCTATCCATGCAAAACCCCGCCCGACCGGGCGGGGTTTTCCGTTCCACCATCCGGCGGAAATCAGTTGCTTTTCGGGATCTCGCCCTTGATGCCCTCGACGTAGAAATCCATCCCCGTCAGCACGGAATCCTCGGGCGTCTCGCCCTCGGCCAGCCAGTCGGACCCGTCCTGTTTCTTCAGCGGGCCGGTGAAGGGGTGGTATTCGCCCGAAGCGATCTTCGCCGCCAGCGCCTCGGCCTCGGCCTTGACTTCGGCCGGCACGGCGTCGGTGATCTCGCCGATCTGCACCTCGCCTTCGCCGATGCCGCCCCAGGTGTGGGTGCTCTCCCACGTGCCGTCCAGCGCCGCCTGCACGCGCTTGATGTAGTAGGGCGCCCAGTTGTCGATGATCGACGACACCCGCGGCGAGGGCTTGTATTCCGCCATGTCCGACGCCTGCCCGAACCCGATCACGCCCGGGGTCTTGGCGGCCTCGGCCAGCGGCGCGGTGGAATCGGTGTGTTGCAGGATCACGTCCACGCCCTGTTCGATCAGCGCCTTGGCCGCGTCCGCCTCTTTCGCCGGGTCGAACCAGGTGTAGGCCCAGACCACCGACATCTCGACATCCGGGTTCACCTTCTTGGCGTGGATGTAGGAAGAGTTGATGCCCTGGATCACCTCGGGGATCGGGTAGGACCCGATATAGCCGATCTTGTTCGATTTCGTCATCCGCCCGGCGATCGTGCCCATCACCGCCCGGCCCTCGTAAAAGCGCGCGTCATAGGTGGCGAGGTTCGGGGCCTGCTTGTAGCCGGTGGCATGTTCGAACTTCACGTCCGGGAACTTGGCGGCCACGTTCACCGTCGGATCCATGAAACCGAAAGAGGTGGTGAAGATCAGCTTGGCGCCCTGCAGCACCATCTGGGTCATCGCCCGTTCCGAATCCGCGCCCTCGGGCACCGATTCCTGATAGATGGTTTCCACCCGGTCGCCGAAATGTTCCTCGACCGCCAGCCGGCCCTGGTCGTGCTGGTAGGTCCAGCCGCCATCGCCGATGGGGCCGACGTAAATGAAGCCGATCTTGAGCTTGTCCTGCGCCAGCGCGCCGCCGGCAAGGCCGAGCGTGAGGCCGAGCGCGGTGCCCATGGCCAGAAGGGTTCTGCGGTTCATCCGGGTTTACTCCCTGTTGGGCGGGCCGGGGGCCCGCGGGTGATGGTGGATGCGGCCGGGGCCGCGGGAAGGGGCGCCGTCAATGCGCGGCATGGAAACTGCGCCCCAGGGCCGCCGGCGCGCCCAGTGCGGCGCGGCCCCGGCCAGAGGAAATGACGACCAGCACCAGGATCGTTACCAGATAGGGCGACATCGACAAGTACTCGACCGGAAAGCGGACGCCGGCGGCCTGAAGGTTCAGCTGCAACACCGCGATGCCGCCGAAAAGATAGGCCCCGAGCAGCACCCGCCCCGCCCGCCACGACGCGAAAACGACCAGCGCCAGCGCGATCCAGCCCGCGCCCGCCGTCATCCCTTCGGTCCATTGCGGCACCCGGATGAGGCTGAGATAGGCGCCCCCGAGCCCCGCCATCGCGCCGCCGAAGGCGATCGCCGCCAGCCGGATCCGCACCACCTTGTAGCCGAGCGCATGGGCCGCGTCGTGGTTCTCGCCCACCGCGCGCAGCACCAGCCCCGTGCGCGTGAACCGCAGCACCGCCCAGACCGCGATGACCAGCAGGAGAGAGACATAGACCATCGGGTCGTGCCGGAACAGGATCGTGCCGATCACCGGCATGTCCGACAGCGCGCCCAGATCCACCCGCCCGGTCGCGGGCGGCTTGATCCCCACATAGCCCTGCCCGATCAGCGCCGAAAACCCCAGCCCGAACAGCGTCAGCGCCAGCCCCGTCGCCACCTGGTTCGACAGCAGCACCTGCGTCAGCACCGCGAAGATCAGCGACAGCGCCGCCCCCCCCGCCGCGCCGCCGAGAAACCCCAGAAGGGGGCTGCCGCTTTCCACCGCCACGGCAAAGCCGCAGATCGCGCCCACGATCATCATCCCCTCGACCCCGAGGTTCAGCACGCCCGCGCGTTCCACCACCAGCTCGCCCAAAGCCGCCAGCAGGATCGGCGTCGAGGCGACCATCAGCGAGGCCACCAGAACCGCCGGATTGATGCCGCCCAGATCCATCTCAGCCCCTTTCCCGGCGCGCCGGCCGCAGCCGGTATGTCGACAGAAGATCCAGCGCCAGCAGGAAGAACAGCAGCATCCCCTGAAACGCCTGGATCGCCGCCCGCGGCAGGCCGAGTGTGGTCTGCGCGTTCTCGCCCCCGATATAGGTCAGCGCCATCAGCAGGCCCGCCAGCAGGATCCCCACCGGGTGCAGGCGTCCCAGAAAGGCCACGATGATCGCCGTGAACCCGTAGCCGGAGGCAAAGCTGATGCTGATCTGCCCCGCGGGGCCCGTCACCTCGAACAGCCCCGCCAGCCCGGCCAGCGCGCCCGATACCCCCATGCACAGCAGCACGAGGCCCACCGGGCTGACCCCCGCGAACCGCGCCGCCCGGGGCGCCTGACCCGCCAGACGGATGTTGTAGCCGAGGATATGGCGCTGCAACAGCACATGCGCCGCCACCACCGCGACCACCGCCGCGACCACGCCCCAATGCACCCCGGTGCCCGCGATCAGTTCGGGGTTCGCGGCGGCGGGATATTGCGACAGGTTGCGCGACCCCGGAAAGCCCCCGCCCTGCGGGTTGCGCAACCGGCCGAGCGCCATCGCCGCCAGCAGCGCATTGGCGACATAGACCAGCAGCAGCGACACGAGGATCTCGTTGGTGCGCAAATGCGTGCGCAGCAGCGCCGGGATCATCGCCCAGATCCACCCGCCGAAGGCCCCCGCCGCCACCATCAGCGGAAAGATGTACCAGCCTTCGGCCGGATAGAACGCCAGCCCCACCGCCGCGCCGCAGATCGCGCCGATGATGTATTGCCCTTCGGCGCCGATGTTCCAGATCCCGGCGCGGAACCCGAGGCTGAGCCCGATGGCGATCAGCACCAGCGGCCCCGCCTTCACCAGCAGCTGGCCGCGGAAATACCACGCGAACTCGCCGAACAGCGGGTCCCAGAATATGGTGCGGATCGCCGCCACCGGATCCTTGCCGAGTGCTGCGAACATCAGCCCGCCCGCGATCATGGTGACGACCACCGCCAGAACCGGCGTCGCCGCGGTCCAGAACCGCGATGGCGCGGGCCGCCGCTCAAGCCGGATCATGCACCGCCCCCGCCCCCGTCGCCGCCTGTGCCGGACATGCCACCCTCATTCACCCTCTGTCATCCGAACAGAACCGCCGCGCCGGCTCAAGGACCCACCCGTGTTCATTTTCTGTCCATAAATATCCCGCGGGGGTCCGGGGGCGCGAAGCCCCCGGCGCTGCCCTCGCCACCGGCCCGATCACCCGACATGATGCGCCACCTCCATCCCGTGCGCCCCGCCCATCATCATCCCGATCCCGTCCACCGTCAGCCCCTCGGCCGGGCGCGGCGGGGTCAGGCGGCCGGCGTTCAATGCCGCGAAAGTGTCGGCGATCTCAAGCAGTTCGTCCAGATCCTGACTGATGGCGATCACCGCCGCCCCCGCCGCCGCGCGGTCGATCAGCGCCTGGCGGATGGCGGCCGCCGCCGCCGCATCCACCCCCCATGTCGGCTGGTTCACCACGATCACCGCCGGATCCTGCGACAGTTCCCGCCCGATGACGAACTTTTGCAGGTTCCCCCCCGACAGCGCCCGCGCCGGAACCCCGGGCCCCGGGGTGCGCACGTCATAGTCGCGGATCACCTGTTCGCAGAACCCCCGCGTCCGGCCCCAGTCGATGAAACCCGCCCCCGTGACCAGCCCCTTGCGCGCCGCGCCCGACAGAAGCGCGTTTTCCGTCAGCGTCATGTCGGGGGCCGCGGCATGGCCCAGGCGTTCCTCGGGCGCCGCGACCAGCCCCGCGCGGCGGCGCGCCTGCGGCCCCTCGGGCCCCATGTCCACGCCGCCGATCCAGACCGTGCCGGGCGGCGCGCGCAATTCGCCCGACAGCGCGGCCAGCAATTCGTCCTGCCCGTTGCCCGCCACCCCGGCGATGCCCAAAATCTCGCCCCGCCGCACCGACAGGTTCACCTCGTGCAGCGCGGTGCCGAAGGCATGGGGCGAGGCGACCGACAGCCCCCGCACCTCCAGCGCCACGGGGCCGAAGGCCGGGCGTGCGCGGGCGGGGGGCGTCAGCAGCGTGCCCACCATCAGTTCCGCCAGTTCCCGCGCCGTGCGTTCGCGCGGGATGCAGCTTGCCACCACCTTGCCGCGCCGCAGGATCGTGGCGGCATCGCAAAGGCTGCGGATCTCTTCCAGCTTGTGGCTGATATAGAGGATCGCGGTGCCCTCGGCGGCCAGTTTCCGCAGCGTCTGGAACAGGATCTCCACCTCCTGCGGGGTCAGCACGCTGGTGGGTTCGTCCATGATCAGCAGTTTGGGGTCCTGCAACAGGCAGCGCACGATCTCCACCCGCTGGCGTTCGCCCGCCGACAGATCGCCCACCAGCCGCCCCGGGTCGAGCGGCAGGCCGTAATCCACGCTCACCGCCCGGATGCGCGCCGCCAACTGGCGCAGGGGGGGCGGGTTTTCCATCCCCAGGGCCACGTTTTCCGCCACGGTCAGTGCGTCGAACAGGCTGAAATGCTGAAACACCATCGCCACGCCCGCGGCGCGGGCGGCGCCCGGGGCGGCCGGCGCATAGGGCGCGCCGCGCAGCCGCATCTGCCCCGCGTCGGGGCGCACGAGGCCGTAGATCATCTTGACCAGCGTCGATTTGCCGGCGCCGTTTTCCCCCAGCAGGGCATGCACCTCGCCGGGGCGGATGGCGAAGGACACGTCGCTGTTGGCCACCACGCCGGGATAGGCCTTGGTCAGCCCCTCGATCTGCAACAGACTGTCCGTCACGCCCCCGCCTCCTGCCGCCCTGCCTCCTGCCGCCCCGTTTCCGCCGCCCCGTCGCGCAGCATCGCCGCCGCCACCCCGATCGCGATCGCCTGCGGATGCTTGCCCAGGGCGGGCTCGCCGATCGGGCAGGCGATGCGCGCGATCTGTCCCGGCGCATGGCCAAGCGCCGCCAGCCGCCCCCGGAACCGCGCCCATTTCGTCCCCGACCCGATCAGCCCGCAGCGGGCGAATCCATGTGCCAGCAGTCTGTGGCAGAGTTCGAGGTCGAGCGCATGCGAAAATGTGACGATCAGATGTTCGGCCCCCTGCGGGGCCCCGGCCACCAGATCGGCCGGGTCGGGCGCCGCGCGGCAGGCGACGCCGGGCGGCAGTGGGGCGGGAAAGCGTTCGGGCGCGATGTCGACCCAGGTCAGGGCAAGGCCGGGCAGGGGGGCCAGCACGCCCGCCAGCGCGCGCCCCACATGCCCCGCGCCCCAGATCCAGACCGCGCGCTGCGGCGCGGCCAGCGGCTCCACCAGCCAGCCGCCGGCGATCTGCGCCGCGGGCCGCAGCCCCTGCCCCCGGGCGCGGGCCAGCAGGCGGGCGGCGGCGAGCGGCATCTCTCCGGCATCCCCCAAGGGGCGCGCGATCATCCCGGCCTCGGGCCGCAGCGCCGCCAGCCGCGCCGCATCCCACCGTTCCGCCACCCAGACCACCGCCCCGCCGCAGCATTGCGCCAGCGCGGGGCCAAGCGGCATCCGTTCCACCCGCGTGTCGGGCCCGCCCGCCAGCATCGCGCGCGCCGCCTGCACCGCCTGCCATTCCAGCGCGCCGCCGCCGATGGTGCCCTGCTGGCCGCCCGTCCAGACCAGCATGGCCGCCCCCGCCTCGCGCGGGGCGGACCCGGCGGTGCCCGCGACCACCACGCGCACCACCGCGCCATGGGCCGCCACCGCATCCGTCAGGGCCGCAAGGTCAAGCATCCGCCGCACCCCCCGCCTGCACGCGGCGCACCGCCATCAGCACCCGTTCCGCCGTCGCCGGCGCATCGAGCGCCGGATAGACCGACCCGTCCCCGCAGGCCGCCACCGCATCCGACAGCGCCATGAGGGCAGAGATCCCGAGCATGAACGGCGGCTCGCCCACCGCCTTGGACCGATAGATCGTCTCGGCCCGGTTCGGTCCATCCCAGAGCGTCACGTTGAACACCCCCGGCCGGTCCGCCATCACCGGGATCTTGTAGGTCGAGGGCGCGTGCGTGCGCAGCCGGCCCTTGCCGTCCCAGACCAGTTCCTCGGTCGTCAGCCAGCCTGCGCCCTGCACATAGCCGCCCTCGATCTGGCCGATGTCGATGGCGGGGTTCAGGCTGGCGCCGCAGTCGTGCAGGATGTCGGCGCGCAGGATGCGGTTCTCGCCGGTCAGGGTGTCGATCACCACCTCGCTCACCGCCGCGCCATAGGCGAAATAGAAAAAGGGCCGCCCCTCGCCCCGCGCGCGGTCCCACCGCAGGCCGGGGGTGCGGTAGAACCCGGTGGCCGACAGGCTGACGCGCCCCTGCCAGCACAGCGTCGCGGCCTCGGCAAAGGCCAGATCCTCGGCCCCGACGCGCACGCGGCCATCGGCAAAGACCACCGTCTCGGGCGCCACCTGATGCAGCGCGGCCAGATGCGCCGCCATCCGGCTGCGGATTTCCGCACAGGCCGCCTGCGCCGCCATGCCGTTGAGGTCCGACCCCGAGGACGCCGCGGTGGCCGAGGTATTGGGCACCTTGCCGGTATCGGTCGCGGTGATGCGCACCAGCCCCGCATCCACGCCGAATTCCGCCGCCGCCACCTGCGCCACCTTGCGGAACAGGCCCTGGCCCATTTCCGTCCCGCCATGGTTCAGCGCGATGGACCCGTCCTGATAGACATGCACCAGCGCGCCCGCCTGGTTCAGATGCGACAGCGTGAAGGAAATCCCGAACTTCACCGGCGTCAGCGCGATCCCGCGCTTGAGGATCGGGCTGCGCGCATTCCATGCCGCGATCGCCGCCCGCCGCCCGGCATAATCGGCGCGTTCCGCCAGCCGCGCCACGAGGTCGTGCAGGATGAAATCCTCCACCACCTGCCCGTAAGGCGTAACCCGCCCAGGGCCAGCCCCAATAAAACCTTCCGGCTTCATCTTGCCGGAAATACTCCGGGGGGCGTCGGCTGGTGCGCCACTGGTTCGAGAACCAGCCGGCGCGGGCTGGCCCCCGGCCCCGCCCTCTCCGCCCGCCGCGGCGTAGAAATTCACCCCCCGCACCGCCAGCGGATCGCGCCCCAAGGCATGGGCGATATGGTCCATCACCCGCTCGATCCCCGCCACGCCCTGCGGCCCGCCGAAGCCGCGAAAGGCGGTGGCCGATTGCATGTTGGTGCGCAGCCGGTGGCTTTCGATCCGCACATGGGGCAGGAAATAGGCGTTGTCGGCATGCAGCATCGCCCGGTCGGCGACGGCGGGCGACAGATCGAGGCTCCAGCCGCAGCGGATGTAATGGCGGAATTCGATCCCCAGCACCCGCCCCTCGGCATCCACGCCCGCGCGATAGTCGATGCGGAAATCGTGGCGCTTGCCGGTGATCGTCATGTCGTCGTCGCGGTCGTAGCGCATCTTGCAGGGCCGCCCGGTCAGCCGCGCCGCCACCGCGCAGGCGACGGCCAGCGGGTTGCCCTGGCTTTCCTTGCCGCCGAAGCCCCCGCCCATCCGCCGCACCTCGACCCGCACCGCATGCATCGGCAGGCCGAGCGCCTCGGCCACCTTGTGCTGGATCTCGGTCGGATGCTGGGTCGAGGAATGGACCAGCATCCCGCCGTCGTCCTGCGGCAGGGCGGCGGCGGCCTGGCCTTCGAGGTAGAAATGTTCCTGCCCGCCAAGCTCCAGCCGCCCTTCGACCATCCGGGGCGCCGCGGCGATGGCGGCGGCCGCGTCGCCGCGCGACCAGACGACCGGGCCGCCCTCGAAATGGCTGCCGGCGGCCAGCGCATCCTCCACCGTCAGGATCGCGGGGCGTTCGTCATAGGCGACGACGCCGCGCTGCGCCGCCCGCCGCGCGGCCAGATGGCTGTCGGCCAGCACCAGAAACACCGGCTGGCCGAGGTAATGCACCACGCCATCGGCCAGCAGCGGTTCGTCATGCGCTGAAGGCGCGGTGTCGCAGCGCCCCGGCAGGTCGGGTGCCGCCAGTACCGCCACCACGCCGGGCGCCGCGCGCACCGCCGACAGGTCCATCGCGACGATCGCGCCATGGGCGACGGTGGCGAGACCGAAACACAGGTGCAGCGCATCGCGGGGCAGGGGGATGTCGTCGGTATAGCGCGCCTGCCCGGTGACATGCAGGGCGGCGGAATCGTGCGGGATCGGGGCGCCGGTAGTCATGCCCGCACCTCCAGCACGTTCGTTCCGGCGCCGATGTCGTGCAGGAAACAGCGCATCAAGAGGCCCCGCGCGGCCTCCATCCGGTAGTCGGCAGAGGCGCGCATGTCCGACAGCGGGGCGAAATCGGCCCCGAAGGCGTCGAGCGCCGCGACGATGGTTTCCACCTCCCACGGCTGGCCCGCCAGCGCGGCCTCCACCGCGCGGGCCCGTTTCGGGATCCCGGCCATGCCGCCGAAGGCGATGCGGGCGGCGGTCACGCGGCCATGCTCGACCGTGATGTTGAACGCGCCGCAAAGCGCCGAAATGTCCTGATCGAACCGTTTGGAGATCTTGTAGCAGCGCAGCCGGTCGGGCTGGCGGGGGATCAGCACGGATTCCACGAATTCGCCCGGCGCGCGGTCCTGCCTGCCGTAGTCGAGAAAGAAATCCTCGAGCGCGATTTCCCGCCGCCGGTCGCCCCGACGCAGGCAGAGCGTGGCGCCGAGCGCGATCAGCGCGGGCGGGCCGTCGCCGATGGGCGAGCCGTTGGCGATATTGCCCCCGATGGTGGCGGCGTTGCGCACCTGGGCGGACCCGTAGCGGCGCAGCAGTTCCGCGAAGCCCGCGAAATGGGGGGCGATGGCGTGGCGCAGGTCGGCGATGGTGGTGGCGGCGCCGACGCGGATGCAGTCCTCGGCGACATGCACGCCGGTCAGATCGGGGATCCCGGCGACGAAGGCGACGGGGCCGAGGTCGCGCAGGCCCTTTGTGACCCATAGCCCGACATCGGTCGCCCCCGCGATCAGGCGGCCCTCGGGGTTTCGCAGGCACCAGCCGGCCAGTTCGTCGGCATTGCGCGGAATGGCGAAGCCGGTGGGGCCCACGGCCCCCCCGGACCCTCCCCCGGACCCCCGGGGGCCCGAGAACGTTTCCGGCAGGGTATCGGGGTCGTCGTGGATCCAGCCCGGCACCGGGGCATCGGCGGCCGCCCGGGCGGCGCGGGCGATGGGGGCATAGCCGGTGCAGCGGCAGAGGTTGCCGGCCAGCGCGGTGTCGTGATCCGTCTCGCCGTTCAGGTGGTTCACCGCCATGCCGACCACGAAGCCGGGGGTGCAGAAGCCGCACTGGCTGCCGTGATGGTCCACCATGGCCTGCTGCACGGGGTGCAGCGTACCGTCCGGCCCCGCGATCCCCTCGACCGTGCGCACCGCCTTGCCGTGAAGCTGCGGCAGGAACAGGATGCAGGCGTTCAGCGCCCGCGCCCCGCGCGCATCCGTCACCATCACCGTGCAGGCCCCGCAATCGCCCTCGTTGCAGCCCTCCTTGGTCCCCGTGAGCCCGCGATCCTCGCGCAGCCAGTCGAGCAGCGTGCGCGTGGCGGGCACGCCGGTCAGCCGCACCGGCGATCCGTTGAGCAGGAATGCCACCTCGTCCATCATTGGCCCCGCCGCGTTACCCCCCGGGCGCTGCCGCGCCCCCTGCACCGGCCCGATGCGGCGTAAGGCCGATGCTTGACCATATGGTCAGGAAACGCGACCCCCGCCCCTTTGGCAAGCATCGTTTTGCGCCCGGGGACGAAACGCCGGGATCAGAGGCTGCGGGCCAGCCGGTCCAGCTGTTCGGTGGCCGCGCCCCATCCCTGATGGAACCCCATTTCGGCGTGGCGGTCGGCCTCTTGCGGGCGGGCGTGCAGGGCGCGGGCGGTGTAGAGGGTGCCGGCGCCCTCGGCTTCGAAGGTGATGTCGGCGGTGAAGAACGGCTCGCGCGCCGGGCGGAAGCCGGGCAGCAGGCAATCGGTGAACACCAGCCGCCGGGCGGGTTCGGCCAGCAGGATGCAGCCGGCGCTGTCCATTTCCTGCCCGTCCGGCAGGCGCATCACGGTGCGGAAGCGGCCGCCGGGGCGGGGCTCTATCTCTGCCAGCAGGGTCTCGACCGGGGCGGGGGCGAACCAGCGCACGATCAGCGCCGGTTCCGTCCAGCATCGCCAGAGCCGCGCGGGATCGGCGGCAAGGCTGCGGGTCAGGATCAGGTCGGTGTCGCGGGTCATCGGGGCCTCCCTTGGCGCGGGCGATGATGATGCGCCCCCCGGGCGGGTCTGGCAAGCGGCGCGCGGGGGCGCTAGGGTCCGGGCCATGAGCCAGCCCCGATTCATCCACCTGCGCACCCATACCGAATATTCCCTGCTGGAAGGGGCCATGCCGCTGAAGGCGCTGGTCAAGACCTGCGCGGCGCAGAAGATGCCCGCGGTGGCGGTGACGGATACCGATAACCTCTTCGCCGCGCTGGAATTTTCGGTGACGGCGCAGGGGGCGGGGGTGCAGCCCATCGTCGGCTGCCAGATCTCGCTGCGCTTCGATCCGGCGGCGCCGGGCGAACGGCCCCGCGCCCCCGCACCCGTGGTCCTGCTGGCGCAGGACGAGGCGGGGTACATGAACCTGATGAAGCTGAACTCCTGCCTCTATCTGCGGGAAAGCGCCGAACTGCCGCAGGTGACGGTGGAGGATCTGGCCGCGCATGCCGATGGCCTCATCTGCCTGACGGGCGGGGCCGATGGCCCGGTGGGCCGCTTGCTTCAGGCCGGGCAGGGGGCCAAGGCACAGGCGCTGATGGAACGGCTGGCGGCGATCTATCCCATGCGGCTTTATGTCGAGCTGCAACGCCACCCCGGCCCCGACGGTCAGCCGCAGGAACCCGAGCGGCTGACCGAACGCGGTTTCGTGGAAATGGCCTATGCGATGGACCTGCCGCTGGTCGCCACCAACGACGTGTATTTCCCGAAACCCGACATGTACGAGGCCCACGATGCCCTCATCTGCATCGCCGAGGGCGCCTATGTCGACCAGTCCGCCCCGCGCCGCCGCCTGACCCCGCACCACCATTTCAAATCGGCCGAGGAAATGGCGGCACTTTTCGCCGACCTGCCCGAGGCGGTGGAGAACACGGTGGAAATCGCCCGCCGCTGCGCCTTCGCCACCTACAAGCGCAAACCCATCCTGCCCCGTTTCGCCGAGGACGAGGTGGAGGAACTGCGCCGCCAGGCGTGGGAGGGGCTGCGCGCCCGGCTCGCCGTCATCCCCCATGCCGCGCCGGTCGCGGAATACGAGGCGCGGCTGGAATTCGAGCTTGGCATCATCGAGCGGATGGGCTTTCCGGGCTATTTCCTGATCGTGGCCGATTTCATCAAATGGGCCAAGGCGCATGACATCCCGGTGGGGCCGGGGCGGGGGTCGGGCGCGGGATCGCTGGTGGCCTATGTGCTGACGATCACCGACCTCGACCCGCTGCGCTATGCGCTGCTGTTCGAACGCTTCCTGAACCCCGAACGGGTCAGCATGCCCGACTTCGACATCGACTTCTGCATGGACCGGCGCGAAGAGGTCATCCGCTATGTCCAGCAGAAATACGGGCGCGAGAAAGTGGGCCAGATCATCACCTTCGGCGCGCTGCTGTCCAAGGCGGCGGTGCGCGACGTGGGCCGGGTGTTGCAGATGCCCTACGGGCAGGTGGACCGGCTGTCGAAGATGATCCCGCTCGACGGGGTGAAGCCGGTCAGCATCGAAAAGGCGCTGGCGGACGAACCCCGCCTGCGCGAGGCCGCGCGCGCCGAAGAGGTGGTGGACCGCCTGCTGACCTATGCCCGGCAGGTCGAGGGGCTGCTGCGCAACGCCTCGACCCATGCCGCGGGGGTGGTGATCGGCGACCGGCCGCTGGACGAACTGGTGCCGCTATACCGCGATCCGCGGTCCGACATGCCGGCGACGCAGTTCAACATGAAATGGGTCGAAGCCGCGGGGCTGGTCAAGTTCGACTTCCTCGGGCTCAAGACGCTGACGGTGATCCAGAACGCCATTTCGCTGATCCGCGGCGGCGGGCGCGAGTTGCATGTGGCGGCCGACGGGCGGCGGCTTTACGAGCCGAAGCCGGGGGCGGAAAACGACATCGGGCATATCCCGCTGGACGATGCCGCGACCTATGAGCTTTACGCCGCCGCCCGCACGGTCGCGGTGTTCCAGGTGGAAAGCTCGGGCATGATGGATGCGCTGCGGCGCATGAAGCCCACCTGCATCGAGGACATCGTGGCGCTGGTGGCCTTGTATCGCCCCGGCCCGATGGAGAACATCCCCACCTATTGCGAGGTGAAGAACGGCCTGAAACCTATTGAATCCATTCACCCTTCCATCGACCATATCCTTGCGGAAACGCAAGGCATCATCGTCTATCAGGAACAGGTGATGCAGATCGCGCAGGTGATGGCGGGCTATTCGCTCGGCGGCGCCGACCTGTTGCGCCGGGCGATGGGCAAGAAGATCCCCGAGGAAATGGCCAAGGAACGGCCCAAGTTCGTCACCGGGTCCGTTGCCAACGGGGTGGATGAAAAGAAGGCCGGCGAAGTCTTTGACCTGCTGGAAAAATTCGCCAACTACGGCTTCAACAAGTCGCATGCCGCCGCCTATGCGGTCGTCAGCTACCAGACGGCATGGCTGAAGGCCAACCACCCGGTGGAATTCATGGCCGCGGTGATGAACTGCGACATCCACCTGACCGACAAGCTGAACGTCTACAAGCGCGAGGTCGACCGGATGGAGATCGCGGTGGTCCCGCCTTGCGTCAACCGGTCCGAGGCGATGTTCAGCGTGTCCGAAGGCCGCGTGGTCTATGCGCTCGGCGCGCTGAAGAACGTGGGCGTCGAGGCGATGCGGATGATCACCGCCGCCCGGGGCGGCCAGCCCTTCCGCGACCTCTACGATTTCGCCCGCCGGGTGGACCTCAAGCGCGTGGGCAAGCGGCCCTTGGAAATGCTCGTCCGCGCCGGGGCGCTCGACATGCTGGAACCCAACCGCGCGCGGCTGTTCGAGGGGCTGGACGCGCTCGTCGCCTATTCCGCGGCGGTGCAGGAGGCCGCGGCTTCGGCGCAGGAATCGCTCTTCGGCACCGGCGGGGCCGACATTCCCGAACCCCGCCTGCCGCGGCGCGACGACTGGCTGCCGGTGGAACGGCTGGCGGCGGAACATCAGGCGGTGGGGTTCTACCTCTCGGGCCATCCGCTCGACGACTACATGGGCCCCCTGCGGCGCAAGGGCGTGCTGACGCTGGCGGAAATCACCCGGCGGGCGGAAAACGGCCCGCTGGTGGCCAAGATCGCGGGCGCCGTATCCGCCCGGCAGGAACGCAAGTCCGCGCGCGGCAACCGCTTTGCCTTCGTCGCCTGTTCCGACCCGACGGGGCTTTACGAGGTCACGGTGTTCTCCGAAACGCTGGAGGCGACGCGCGCCTTCCTCGAACCCGGCGAAAGCGTGGTCCTGACGGTCGAGGCGACGCTCGAAGGCGATGCGGTCAAGCTTCTGGCCCGCGCCGCGCAGCCCGTGGATGCGGTGGCGGCAGAGGCCGGGGGCGCCGGCCTGCGCGTGCATCTGGGCGCGGCAGAGGCGGCAGAGGCGGTCGCGGCGCTCTTGTCCCGCGCCACCGGCGCCGCCCGCGCCCGCGGCCCGGTCACGATCTGCGTCACCTGCCCCGAAACGGGGCGCGAGATCGACATCACCCTGCCGCAGGACTATGCCGTCACCCCGCAGGTCAAGGGCGCGCTCAAGGCCACGCAGGGCGTGCTGGCGGTCGAGGAACTCTGACCCGCCATTTGGGGGGGCGTCCCCCTTTTCACTTTCTGTCCTTAAATATCCCGCGGGGGTCCGGGGGCGCGAAGCCCCCGGCGCCGCCCCCTCCATCCGCACGACCGCCGGGTTTGATCCGCATCAAGGCCGCCCGCCCCCCGCCATGCCAATCCGGTCCCAGCCATATCAAGGAGATGCACGATGGACTGGCAGGCCAAGATCGCCGACACCCGCAACGCGCTGCGCGCGCTGAACAAGACCATCCCCGAAACCGCCAAGGGCTTCGGCGCGCTGTCGAAGGCGGTCAAGGAAAACGGCGTGCTCGACGTCCGGCAGAAGGAGTTCGTGGCGCTCGGCATCGCGGTGGCGGTGCGCTGCGACGACTGCATCGGCCTGCATGTCGAGGCGCTGATGAAGGCCGGCGGCACGCGCGAGGAACTGGCCGATGTGCTGGCGATGTCGGTGCAGATGGGCGGCGGGCCCGCGCTGATGTATGCCGCGCGGGCGTTGCAGGCCTGGGACCAGATGGCGGCGGCGGCGCAGGGCTGAGGTCGGCGCGCCCCGCGCCGGCGGGTTCTCGAACCGGTGGCGCTACCCGCCGGCGCCCCTGCGGAGTATTACCGGCAGGATGAAGCCGCTGTCCGGCGGACAAAAGCAAAGGGCGGGCCGCGATGGGCCCGCCCTTCGGATCTCTGCCTGACCGTCCGCCGTGGCGGAAGAGGCTCAGGCCAGCGCGAGGTTGGTCGCGGATTCGCGGCCGTCGCGGCTGGTTTCGATGTCGAACGTCACCGCCTGGCCGTCATTCAGCCCGCGGATGCCGGCGCGCTCCAGCGCGGTGATGTGGACGAACACGTCCTTGCGGCCACCCTCGGGGGCGATGAAGCCGTAGCCCTTGGTGGCGTTGAACCATTTCACGGTGCCCTTGGCCATCGTGATGTCTCCTCTAGATATGCCGCCCGCGGAAGTGCGGCGGCCCGGCGCAGTCACGTCAAGATCGAGGGACTGTGGCCGCGAGGGAGACAGGTGGTCGATAGAGATAACGTCGCCTATCCCATATGGCGCGAATGGGCGCGAAAAGCAAGATCTATCGCAAGAGCCGCCCCGCCAGAAACCGCGCCATGGCGATCGCGATCATCACCCGCACGACATGGTGGACGGACACGAACACCGCGCTGATCTGCAAGGACAGCGCCACCAGCGACATTTCCGAAATCCCGCCCGGCGCATAGGCCAGGAACAGCGCCGCCACCGGCTGGTCCACCAGCCCGTGCAGCGCCAGCGCCGCGCCATAGCCCATCGTCAGCATCGCCGCCGCCGCCGCCAGCGACAGCCGCAGCGCCAGCCACAGCGTGCGGCCCCGGATCCCCGCGAACCGCGCGCCGAGGCTGGTGCCCACCACCCATTGCGTGACGAGGATCGTCCAGCCGGGCGGGGCGGCCGCGGTCAGCCCGGCCATATGGGCGGCGGCCGAGGCGAGGATGGGCCCGACGATGATATGGGCGGGCAGCCGCGCCGCCTTGCCGCCGATCACGCCCACGACCCCGGCGGCGATCATCACCAGCCAGTCCACCGGCCCCGCCGTCACATCCGCCCCCGGCATCGCCGTGCCCGCGGCGCTGCCCACCGCATGGCCGGTGCCGATGGTGAAGATCACCGGCACCAGCACGATGCACAGGATCAGCCGCAGGAACTGCAACAGCGTCAGCATCTGGATGTCGGCGCCCGCCTCTTCGCCCAGATGCAGGCTTTCCATCAGCCCGCCGGGCATCGCGGCATAAAAGGCGGTGGGCCGCGCCAGCCCGCCCCACCGCGCGAAGATCAGATAGCCCATGACATGCGCCAGCGGCACGAAGACCAGCAGCGCGCCGATGCTGAACGCCCATCGCGGCGCCTGCGCCACCAGCGCGGGGGTGAAACTGGCCCCGATGGCGACGCCGATCACCGGCACCAGCGCAAAGCGCCAGTGCTGCGGCACTGCCAGCGGCCGCCCCCCCACCCGCGCGCCGAGCGCCGAGGCCACCCCCACCGCCATCAGCGCCCCGAGCAGCATCCCGAGCGGCAGGTGCAGCGCCATCGCCGCCCCGCCCCCCGCCGCGCCGAGCGCGAGCGTCGCCAGCACCACGGGCAGGGATACCCCCGCCAACTGCCGGTTGAACCAGTGCCGCATGCCCGCACCTCCGTTGCCGGTTGGATCATTCCCCTTGCGGGATGGCAAGACCGGGGCCGCCTACCAGTGCGGCGGTTTCTGGTCGGCCAGCGGGATCGTGCCGCCCCCCGCAAGTTCCCGTTCCGCCTCGCGTTCCATCAGCAGGCCGAGGCGGCGGGTCAGGGCGGCGATTTCCTGCCCCTGCCGGGCGGTCATGTCGGACAGGTCCTCGACCGTGCGGGTCAGATGGGCGAGCGCGATTTCCATCGCCTCGATGCGTTCGGCATCGGTCATGTCGGCCTCCTGCGGGCAGCGCGGCTTGCCCCGCCGCCGCCAAACCGCTAGACGACGCGCGACAGCCGCACAAGACCAGGGTCACAGCATGGCACAGGAAAAGGCCCCCGAAGGCAAGGCCCCGGAAGGCAAGGCGGGCGCCAAGCCGCGCCGCCCCCGGGCGGAAACGCCCAAGGGCTTCCGCGACTATTTCGGCGCCGAGGTGACGGAACGGCAGGACATGCTGTCGGCCATCGCGGGGGTCTACCGGCTGCACGGGTTCGAACCGCTGGAGACCAGCGCGGTGGAAACCGTCGAGGCATTGGGCAAGTTCCTGCCCGATGTGGACCGGCCGAACGAAGGTGTGTTCGCCTGGCAGGAAGAGGACAAGGACTGGCTCGCCCTGCGCTACGACCTGACCGCACCCTTGGCCCGCGTCGCGGCGCAGTACCGCAACGACCTGCCCTCGCCCTATCGCCGCTATGCCATGGGCCCGGTCTGGCGCAACGAAAAGCCGGGGCCGGGGCGGTTCCGGCAGTTCTACCAATGCGATGCCGATACGGTCGGCGCGCCCTCGGTCGCGGCGGATGCGGAAATCTGCGCCATGCTGGCGGGTGCGCTGGAATGCGTCGGCATCCCGCGCGGGGACTATGTGGTCAAGGTCAACAACCGCAAGGTGCTGAACGGGGTGATGGAGGTCGCGGGCGTGCTGGACCCGGCCGACCCCGACCGTTTCGCGGCCGAACGCGGCATCGTCCTGCGCGCCATCGACAAGATCGACCGTCTTGGCCCCGAAGGGGTGCGCGCGCTGCTCGGCGCCGGGCGCAGGGATGACTCGGGCGATTTCACCAAGGGCGCGGGGCTTTCGGCGGAACAGGCCGAGGTGGTGATGGGCTTCACCACCGCCCGGCGCGACACGGGGGCCGCCACGGTGGCGCGGCTGCGCGAACTGGTCGGCACCTCTGCCCTTGGGGCCGAAGGTGTGGCGGAACTGGAAACCATCGCCGCACTGCTGGATGCGCAGGGCTATGGCCCCGACCGCATCCTGCTCGACCCCGGTGTGGTCCGGGGCCTGGGCTATTACACCGGCCCGGTGTTCGAGGCGGAACTGACCTTCGAGATCCTCGACGACAAGGGGCAGAAGCGGCAGTTCGGGTCCGTGGCGGGCGGCGGGCGCTATGACGATCTGGTCAAACGCTTTACCGGGCAGGCGGTGCCGGCGACCGGGGTGTCGATCGGGGTGGACAGGTTGCTGGCCGCGCTGCGTGCCAAGGGACGTATCGGGGCCGTGGCCGAAGGCCCCGTGGTGGTCACGGTGATGGACCGCGACCGCATGGCCGATTACTTCGCCATGGCCGCCGACCTGCGCGCCGCCGGCATCCGGGCAGAGGTCTATCTGGGCAACCCAAAAAACTTCGGCAACCAGTTGAAATACGCCGACAAACGCGCCGCCCCCGTGGCCGTCATCCAAGGGTCGGACGAGGCCGCGCGCGGGGTGGTGGTGCTGAAGGACCTGATCCTCGGCGCCCGGATCGCGCAAAGCGCCACGCTGGAGGAATGGAAGGACCGCCCGGCGCAGGTCGAGGTGCCGCGCGCCGATCTGGCCAGCGCCGTGCGCGCCATGCTGGCAGGCGGGGGGCTTTGATGCCCGTGTCCCCCGCTGCCCGGGCCGAGGCCGAACGGCTTTACGCCGCGCTGCGCGCCGCCGGTGCGCTGCCGGTGGAAACCGACATCCTGCAACCCGCCGAGGTGCTGCTGGACCTTTACGGCGAGGACATCCGCGCCCGCGCCTATGTCACCGCCGATCCGCTGCGGGGCGAGATGATGCTGCGCCCCGATTTCACCGTGCCGGTCGTGCAGATGCACATGGCCCACGGCGCCGAACCCGCGCGCTATTGCTATATGGGCGAGGTGTTCCGGCGGCAGGAACACCGCGGCCCGCGCGCCAGCGAATACCTTCAGGTCGGCTACGAGATGTTCGACCGCACCGACCCGGCGGCGGCGGATGCCGAGGTTTTCGCGCTGTTCGCCGACCTGCTGGCGCCGCTGGCGCTGCGCGCGGCGACGGGCGACATCGGCATCCTGATGGCCGCCGTCCGCGCGCTGGACACCACCGACCGGCGCAAGGCGGCGCTGCTGCGCCATGTCTGGCGGCCCCGGCGGTTCCGCGCGCTCTTGGACCGTTACGCCGGCCGCGTGGCCCCGGCGCCCGCCCGCGCGCGGCTGCTGGAAACGCTGGCCGGGGCGGCGCCCGAGGCGCTGCTGGCAGATGCCGGGCCGGTGATCGGCCTGCGCGCGGCGGACGAGATCGTGGCGCGCGCGCAGGCCCTGCTGGACGATGCCGCCCATCCCCCCATCGACGCGGGGCAGGCGGAATTGCTGGATGACCTGCTGGCGCTTGCCGACAACGCCCCGGCGGCGCTGGAACGGCTGGAGGATCTGGCGGTGGACATGCCCGCCATCGTCCCGGCGGTGGAACGCATGGCCGCGCGTCTGGATGCGCTGGCCGCGCGCGGCGTGGCGGTGGAAACGCTGGCCTTCGAGGCGAGCCTCGGGCGCACCACGCTGGAATATTACGACGGCTTCGTCTTTTCCTTCCACGCCGATGCGCCGGGCCTGCCGCCGGTCGCCTCCGGCGGGCGGTATGACGCGCTGACGGCGGTGCTGGGGCAGGGGCGGTCGATCCCGGCGGTGGGCGGCATCATCCGCCCCGGCCTCGTCGCCGCCCTGCGGGAGGGCCGGGCATGAGCCTCAAGATCGGCGTGCCGTCCAAGGGGCGGCTGATGGAAAAGACCTTCGACTGGTTCGGCGCGCGCGGCGTGGGCATGCGGCTGGCGGGGGCGAGCCGCGAATATTCCGGCGCGGTCGAGGGCGTGGCGGGGGCCGAACTGGTGCTGCTGTCGGCCGGAGAGATCCCGCGCGAACTGGCGGCCGGGCGGATCCATCTGGGGGTCACGGGGTCCGATCTGGTGCGCGAAAAGCTGCCCGACTGGGAAGAGCAGGTGGTGGAACTTGCCCCCCTCGGCTTCGGTTTCGCCGATCTGATCATCGCCGTGCCCTGCGCCTGGATCGACGTGGATACGCTGGACGATCTGGATGCCGCGGCGGCGGCCTTCCGGCGCCAGCACGGCTTCCGGCTGCGGATCGCGACCAAGTACCACCGGTTGACGCGCGATTTCCTGCGCGGGGCGGGGGTGGCGGACTATCAGCTGGTCGACAGCCAGGGCGCGACCGAGGGCACGGTGCGCAACCTGACCGCCGAGGCGATTTCCGACATCACCTCGACCGGCGAGACACTGCGGGCCAACCACCTCAAGATCCTGACCGACGGGCTGATCCACCGGTCCGAGGCGATGCTGTTTGCGGCGCGCAGCGCCGACTGGAACCCCGCGGCGCGCACGGCGCTGGCGGGCCTCTGCGCCCGGCTGGACCTCGGCATGCCGGGCGGTCTGGGGGCGGGGGGCTGAGCGGCGGGGCCGGGGCAGGTCCCGGCCTGCGAGGCACGGATCGCCATGCAGTCCTGCCGCTCTGGCTGGCGAAGGCGCGTGCCTTCGCCACAGCGATACAGATGCCGCTGCCCCGGCCAGCGCCCGCCCCGCCCATGGCGGGCGCTTCTCGCCCGCCGGGGCAGGCGCTGGCCTACCCATTATTCCCGGCCTCACCGTCTTTCACGAAACTGTCGCGCGAACGGGCGGGGGAAACGCGGTGCGTTTCCTGATCCCGCCCGGCCCGGTCGGCGGTCTGTCCCGAAGGCGCCGGGAAAAATGGGGCCGGTGATCCTGGATCCACAGGGCGGGGCTCGCCCCGCTATCCCGCCCGCCAAGCCGGGGGCCCTACCGCAGCCCGATTTCCGCCAGCGCATGCGCCAGATCCGGCGGCAGCGTGTCGTCCT
Organism: Ruixingdingia sedimenti; assembly: GCF_031432425.1. NCBI lineage: Bacteria > Pseudomonadati > Pseudomonadota > Alphaproteobacteria > Rhodobacterales > Paracoccaceae > Ruixingdingia > Ruixingdingia sedimenti. The sequence goes on from NZ_JAVKPH010000004.1 coordinate 234,218, forward strand.
CGGCCCGGGCGGCGGGCAGGTCGCGGGGGGCGTCGTCGGGGGCGAGGTAGCGCCAGCCCTGGAACGGGCGGCGCGGGGCGGGTTCGGTGCGCACGATCCCGGCGTCGAGGATCAGGGCGCAGCGCGGGGTGCCGTCGGCGCCCTGCGTTTCCTCCATCCGCAGGATGCGCTGCCGCGCCAGAACCACGCCCTTGATCACCCAGTAGAGCGAACCGCCGTCCAGCACCTCTGCCTCGCGCCGGGGCCACATCCGCGTCACATGGCGCGCGCAGCCCTCGGGCCAGCGGGCGCGCTGGCTGGTCTGCCAGTCCTGCAGATCCTCGACACTGTCCGCGCCGACGCAGAGCTTGATGAGATGGACCGTCACCGCGTTCCCCTTTCGCAACCCCATACCTAGCGCAAGGGGCGATGGGTGCAAGCCCCGGGGCAGGTCGGGGGCGGAGGGCGAGCGGCGCGCCGGATGGGGCTTGCGGGGAGAGGACGCCGGGGGACGCGAGGGCTGCCCGCGCAAGGGGCGTGGACGGAAACCAGAATGCGCGGTGCCGGTGCCGCGCGGGCGGGCTGTCGATTCCTTCGCGGGGGCATGGGTGGAAACAGCAAAGCCGCAGGATGCCGCCCCCGGATTCGGTCGTCGCCCCTTTCGCCGGGGGCGGCGAGGAAACCTCGGTCCCGGTGAAAAGAGCCGTGCGATCGGCCCCATCGCGGAGACGTGGATGGAAACATGTGCTGTCCGCAATGTCCCGTGTCGCCGCCCCGGCGAAGGGGTGGGGCGGAAATCGGTGGCGGGCAGTGCCGCCAACGGCATGCGCCTATGCGCAGGGAGAGAGGCCACCCGGACCCGACGCCGAAATTGCACATATATGGGCGGGAGCGGAAGCCCCGGGCCGGAACCGGCGGCCCATCCCCTGTCGTGCCGGTCCGCGGCGCATGGGTATCGGGCGGATCCGGGAGACAGCGGAAGGGCAGGGCAGCCCGGGGGCCGGCATCGGGGCGGCAAGGCGCGGGACCGGATCCCGCACCGTAGCGGCGCCGGGGGGCGAGCGCGGTTCAGCCAGCGCGGCGCATCGACAACGCCACCAGGCGATCAGCCCTTCGGCTTCTTCTTCTTCCAGCGGTCCAATGTGCGCGAGATCATCGGGCCGTTCGGCCTCGCGCGCAGCGCAAGCTCCATCAACCCGATCCCCTCGGCCCGCGTCAGCACGGCGCCGCTTTCGTATTTCAGCGCCACGGTGCGCAGCAGATCGGCATCGGCATCCACCAGGACCGCCCCCTGCACGCCCGCCAGATGGTCGGCGATGGCGTCGATCTGCTGCTGGACGAAAACATAGCTGCCCGGATCGGCCGCCGATTCCGCCGGGGGCGGCGTCAGGCGCAGGGCCGCGCCGGACGGCAGGACGGTGTTGATGTAATCCACCGCCGGGGCGATCCGTTCAAGATACCGCGTCGCGACCGCGCGGGGCACCACGAAGGCCGGGCCCGGCGGCCTGCGGCAGCGGTTGATCAGCTTTTCGGCCAGCGCGCGCCAGCTCTTGCCGCGGCTGGCGGCGTTGATGCGGCGCATCAACCGCGCCTCGGCATCGGTGAGCGAACGGTTGACCACCGCCTTGGCGGTGTCGAAGGTGAAGCCGCCGGTATCCGTGCCCGCGGGCAGAAGCTGCGCCAGAAATGCCGGAATCAGCGTATCGCGGCAGTGCGAATAGTTCAGCACCGCGATATCCACCCCGCGGTCGCGACAGCCGCGGATGACCGTCGCGGCATGGGTGGTGTGCTTTTCGCGGTCGGCATAGGTCGCGATGTCCTCGGCCAGGCCGTCGAACTTGATCCCTTGAAGATAGGCCGATGTCATGATGTCGAGCGGATCGCGCACGAAGAGGATGATCCTGAACTCGATCTCGCTGTGCAGCGCCGCCATGCGGTCCAGCAGCCCCGGCACGTACCAGAACATCGACTCGTTGGAAAACAGCAGGGTCGCGCCCGCGGGGGCATTGTCCGCCTCTGCCAAGACGCGGGTTTCGAACCAGCCGGGGTTGAGGTCGACATTGCCCGAGGTGACGGCGCCCCGCCTGGCGGTTTCGAACGAGGGATGCGCGGGATACGTGATCCCCGCGCGTGCCAGCGCATCGGCATTGATGGCGAGAAAGGACTGGATCGCGGAACTGCCTGTCTTTCCGTGGCCGATATGCAGGATGACGCGCTTGCGGGCGCCGCTTCGGGAAAGGGTCTGGGTCAAGGGTATGCTCGTCTGAAATCGGGCTGCCGCGGGGGCAGGGGCCTTTGCGGGCGGGCTGTCCTGTGGGTCCCTAGCATCTGGTCGGGGGGCGTGCAAGTGGCGGCTACCCCGCCGCCCCGGCGGAAGGCCGCCCGTGCCGCAAGCGCCCCGGGACCGCGTTCCGGCCCCGCCGGATATTGTGCGCGTGTCGCAGCCACGGGCCTCATGCGGCCCGGAGAAGCCGCGCCTCGCGCATGCGCAGGGCGGGGAAGGCCATCCGCATCCGGCGGCATTCCGCCAGCAGGCCGGGGAAGAGCGCCAGCGCCTCCTGCGCGGCGGCGACGTCGGGGTGGCGGGCCGACATGTCGCCCAGATAGAGGCTTTCCGCCGGCAGCCCGTTGGCCCGCAGCACCACATGGCGGCGGCAGAGGATATGGTGATAGTCCACCGCCCGGCAGCCGGTGTCGAGCGTCACCCCCGCCATGCCCACCAGCCCGCGGGCGGGCACCAGCACCTCGGGCGCGCCGAACAGAAGCTCGGCCCGCGCGGCGGCGACCAGCACGCGGTGCTGCTGCGACAGCCACAGGTCGCGGTCGGGCAGGCCGGGGCCGAAGGCGCCGCGCGCGATCCGCACCGGCAGCCAGCGGGCGTAATCGGCCGAAAGGCCCATCGCCAGTTCCAGCCGCCGCCCGCCGGTCCACAGCACCTCTTCCGCCCGGCCGCGATGGTCGCGGACAAGATCGCCCGGCGCCAGCGTTTCCACCGGCCGCGGGCCGTCGGGCGTGTCGATCAGCGTGCCGCGCAGGAAACAGACCGGGGTGAACACCCGGTAGGGCGCGGGGGTCAGGTTGACCACCATCGCCACGCCCGACAGCGCCCCCGGTTCGCCCTGCGGAAAGTGGAAATAGGTCTGGCCCCCGGCCTGGAACACCACCAGCGGCACCGCCGGGCCGAAGGGAATGGTGACGCCGAGGACGTTGATCCCCGCCTGCGCCGTGCCGCTGCCGACATAGCTTATCGGATGGCCGTTGTAGGTGGCGCCCGCCCCGGGATTGCCGAGGATGCCGTCGTCGTCGGTCAGGGTTCCGGTCTGCGCCCCGCCGAACGAGACCAGCGCGATGGTGGTCGCGGGCGACAGAAGCTGCGCCGCGATCAGCCCGCCATCGTAGGGCCGGACGGTGATGCTGGCCGTTGCCATGTCTTGTCGTGCCTTCGTTTCCCCTGCGGCGCGAAATTTTGCCCCGCAACTCGCCTTTCGGTAGATCATTCGCATCGAATGCGGCCAAAAATTGGCAGGAAGGCGCAAGCTTTCGGCATCGCCGCCGGAGGCGCGGCAGGCGGCCCGGCAGGGGCTTGCCCTTGCCCGCGCCCGGCGGGGGGCCTATGGTAAACGCCCCGGGCCGCAGCGGCCGGGCCCCCATCCCACGAATGCAGGACGAGAGACATGAGCCGTTTCGCCGCCCCGATCGCCGAACAGATCTGGGATATGAAGTACCGCCTGAAGGATGCCGATGGCGGCCCGGTCGACGGCACGGTCGAGGATACCTGGCGCCGCATCGCCCGCGCGCTCGCCGCGGTCGAGGCCGATCCGGCGGCGTGGGAGGACCGCTTCTACCACGCGCTGGAGGATTTCCGTTACCTTCCCGCCGGGCGCATCATCGCGGGCGCGGGTACGGGGCGCACGGTGACGCTGTTCAACTGTTTCGTCATGGGCACGATCCCCGACAGCATGGCGGGCATCTTCGAGATGCTGAAGGAAGCCGCGCTGACCATGCAGCAGGGCGGCGGCATCGGCTACGACTTTTCCACCATCCGCCCGCGCGGGGCAGAGGTGAAGGGGGTGGCGGCAGATGCCTCCGGCCCGCTGTCGTTCATGGATGTCTGGGACGCGATGTGCCGCACGATCATGTCGGCGGGCAGCCGCCGCGGCGCGATGATGGCCACCATGCGCTGCGACCACCCCGATATCGAGGCCTTCATCGCCGCCAAGCAGGATCCGGCCCGGCTGCGGATGTTCAACCTGTCGGTGCTGGTCACGGATGCCTTCATGGCGGCGGTCAAGGCGGACGGGCCGTGGGAACTGGTGTTCGACGGGCGGGTCTACAAGACCGTCGCGGCGCGCGACCTGTGGAACCGGATCATGCGGTCCACCTACGACTATGCCGAACCGGGCGTCATCTTCATCGACCGCATCAACGCCGCCAACAACCTGAACTATGTGGAAACCATCGCCGCCACCAATCCCTGCGGCGAACAGCCCCTGCCGCCCTATGGGGCCTGCCTTCTGGGCTCGGTCAACCTCGCGCGGCTGGTGCGCGACCCGTTCACGCCTGCCGCCACGCTCGACCCGGCGGCGCTGGACGATCTGGTGCGCGTGGCGGTGCGGATGATGGACAATGTGGTGGACGCCAGCCGCTTCCCCCTGCCGCAGCAGGCCGAAGAGGCGCGCAACAAGCGCCGCATCGGCCTTGGCGTCACGGGGCTGGCCGATGCGCTGCTGATGCTGGGCCTGCGCTATGGCTCCGACGCCGCGGTGGCGCAGACCGAGGCGTGGATGAAGGCGATCGCGCGGGCGGCCTATCTGGCCTCGGTGGATCTGGCGAAGGAAAAGGGCCCCTTCCCGCTGTTCGACGCCGAGGGCTTCCTGTCCTCGGGCAACATGCGCCACATGGATGCGGATGTGCGCGCGGCGATCCGCGCCCATGGCATCCGCAACAGCCACCTGACCAGCGTCGCCCCCACCGGCACGATCAGCCTTTACGCGGGCAACGTGTCGTCGGGGATCGAGCCGGTCTTCGCCTATGCCTATACCCGCAAGGTGCTGCAACCCGACGGATCGCGCACCGAGGAAGAGGTGGTGGACCATGCCGTGCGGCTCTGGCGCGACCTCAAGGGCGATGCGCCCCTGCCGGACTGGTTCGTCGATGCCCAGACCCTCGCGCCGCTCGATCATGTGCGGATGCAGGCGGCGGCGCAGAAATGGGTGGACAGTTCGATTTCCAAGACCATCAACTGCCCGGAGGACATTTCGTTCGAGGCGTTCAAGGACGTGTACATGGCCGCCTGGGATTCGGGCTGCAAGGGCTGCACGACCTACCGGCCGAACGAGGTGACGGGATCGGTGCTGACCGTGGCCGAAAGCGCCGATACCGCCGACAAGGCGCAGCCGGTCGCGCCTGCGCAGACGGGGGGCGAGGTGGTCTATCTGTCCGACCCGCTGGACCGGCCGGCGGCGCTGGAGGGCGCGACCTACAAGCTGAAATGGCCCGACAGCGAACATGCGCTCTACATCACCGTCAACGATATCGTCATCGCCGGGCACCGGCGGCCGTTCGAGGTCTTCATCAACTCCAAGAACATGGAGCATTACGCCTGGACGGTGGCGCTGACGCGGATGATCTCGGCCGTGTTCCGCCGGGGGGGCGACATTTCCTTCGTGGTGGAGGAACTGAAGGCCGTGTTCGACCCGCGCGGGGGGGCGTGGATGGAGGGGCGCTATATCCCCTCGATCCTCGCGGCCATCGGCGGCGTGATCGAGCGCCACCTGATCGCCATCGGCTTCATCGCCGGTGAGGGCCTTGGGCTCAAGGCCGACCCGCAGGCGCAGGTGATGCAGGTGGGCGAACGCCCGCGCGGCCCGGCCTGCCCGTCCTGCGGCAGCCATGCGATGAAGATGATCGAGGGCTGCATGACCTGCGCCGACTGCGGCCATTCGAAATGCGCCTGAAGGGGCGGGGGTAGCCTTCTCGCGGTTCAGATAAATTGTCCATTTTGCCGGGAAACGGCATGAAATGGGCGGAAAACGACCAACGGGCCCTCTTCGGAGGGCCCGCGTTCGTTCAGGAGGTTATGAGGCGCCCGTTCAAGGTCCCGAAGCGAGCTTAACGAGCGGATCGTTTACTGGTTGAATGCAGAAAGTCAGGCTTGATTTTTTATATCAGGTCGCCATATTGGCCTTCAGAGATGGAGGTCGGCATGCACATCACTCACCACATGGACGTTCGGATGAACCAGCGCGGTATCCGCAGGCAACTGGTGGAACTTGCGATCGAGTGCGGAGAGCTTGATGGCGACCGTTACGTTCTTGGCCGCAACCAGATCGACAACGAGCTGGCTGAGCTGAACCGCCGCCGGAAGCTCCTCATGGAGGCCGCCCAGAAGGGAGGTGTCGTGGTTGCACTGGATGGTGATACTGCCATCACGGCATTTCGGGCGGATAGCTACTCCAGAAGCCTCGCGCGGCAAGCGCGTTTCGGTGCGATTGCAATCGATCAAATCAGCAACTGAGCTGAGGAAAAATAGAATGACCGTCTTGGATAGGTTCTTCGCGGACTTTGACAGGTTTCGAGCATACGTTCATCCAAATGAGTATCATCTTTGGGTACTCGCAGAATTGGCGCATCAAAGAACTGGGACAGATCGTGAAGCAATCCCGATATTTTCGCAGCAGCGATTTCGCCCTGGTTTTTCGGAAAGTGTAAAGGAGCTATCCAGGATTGTTGCTCCAATCGTTGAGATGTCCGAGATTCAAATTTTGGAATTATTGGACAAGCTCATTGCCCAAAGTGCATCGAGAGGTTTCGACCTTTGGGTGCGACTCGAATCCGCGCAAAAAATTGCTGAGTTCGCAAAGGGAGCGCGTGATGTGCGCTGCTCCTTTGGTCCGTCGACGCTACCTGCGGTGCTTATTTCGTTGGCGCGCGATGGCAAGAAGGTCCGCTTCGTCTCAAAGCATCAGTTCGAGGCCGAATTGATGAATCTTATGAGTATGGTGTTTGATCTGAATGTCAAAATCATCGAGCAGGATCCGTTCCTGCGAGAAGATGGGCCTCCGGCAGATTTCGAGTTGAGCATGCCTCCGTTCAATATGCTTTACCAAGACCTGCATGATGTTCCGCAACAGATCCTGCGACGGCTTGGGTTGGACAAGGCCAAGGCCCGTGTCACAGCCGAAGTCCTGGCACTCGAAGACGCACTTGAGAACAAGGCTCGTCGCCAAGCTGTGCTGGTAGCGCCCGGAACGCTTTTCCGAAACGTAGGGGTGGAGAAGACGGCTCGAGGAGACCTGCTCTTCTCCGGTCGACTTCGTTCTGTTCTGCGAATTCCCAGTGGCATGGCCTTCGAAGGAACATCGATCACGTCCAATCTACTGATCCTGGACGACCAACACGGAGGAACCGCCTCCCTGTCACCAATCAGGTTCGTTGATCTGCAAGATCCTCACTTTTCGAACGCCCGGGAGCGCGGGCGGTATGAAGTGCGTCCGGAGGCGTCGTGGGTTGAAGCTGTCGATGCAGCAACTGTCGCGGGCGAAGCCTGGGCTCGCGATGTCTCCATTTCTGAGATCGAAGAACGAGGCGGCGTGCTTACTCCCGACCGTTTCTTCGCAGCCGACACGGAAGATGAGGTCTCGAAGCTCTGTGCGGGAATGGAGACATTCGCTTTGTCCGACCTTGCGGAGATCATTCGTCCGGCGCCGCTTCTCAAGGACGAAGATGGGGAGTTCGTTGCACGCGAGGCGGCGGCTGCCGAGATCGATGAGAGTGGTTTCGTGGTGCAGCCCTCGAGAGCTTCGAAGCTTGGGCAAGGAGGGCTTTCCAAGGCGGTAGACCAGCGCCTTGCACCAGGCGACGTGGTCCTCGCCGTAAAAGGAACGATCGGGGCCGTCGGACTGGTTCCGGAGGATGCGCCAGCCGCGGCTTCCGGAGAGATCTGGGTGCCCGGTCAATCTCTGGTTGCTCTTCGACTCCGGAAAGGCGTCCAATTGAAGCCTGTGACCCTTTTCGAGTTCCTGTCCAGCGACGTGATGAGGGACTACATCAAATCTCTGGCGACCGGAACCGCAGTTCAGACTCTGTCAATCAAGGACGTGAAGGCGTTGAAGATTCCCGTTCCCTCACTGTCGGATCAATCGCAGGTCGAGGAAGCGTTCTGGGCACGGCAAAATCTCTATGCGCAGATTAGAGCTTTGCGCGAAGCTGTGGAAAACGCACGAAATGCGTGGCCTCATCGGATTTGATCGTCCATAATGCAATTCACGATTGAAGGGAGCTCATTGTGAGCATCGAGAAGACACTATTTGCAGCCGCCGATAAAATGCGCGGCGCCATGGACCCGGGCGAATACAAGCATGTGGCCTTGGGCCTGCTTTTCCTGCGCTATGTCTCGGCTGCTTTCGAGGCAAAGCGGATCGAATTCACTAAGAACGATCTGATCGACCTTGAGGACCCCGAAGAATACCAAGCTGAAAGCGTGTTCTGGGTGCCGGAGAAGGCGCGCTGGAACGGCCTTGCCGCCAACGCCAAGGCGCACGACATCGGCGTTCAGATCGACGACGCGATGCGCGAGATCGAGAAGGCCAACCCGACGCTGCAGGACGCCCTGCCCAAGGTCTACGGCCGCGCCAATCTTGACCGGTCGATCGTGTCCGGGCTGATCGAGCTCTTTACCAACTTCGAGATGAAGGGCACCAGCGCCGACTTCGACCTGATCGGCCGCATCTACGAATACTTCATCGGTGAGTTCGCCTCATCCGAGGGCAAGCGCGGCGGCGAGTTCTACACCCCGAAATCGGTCGTCTCGATCCTGGTCGAGATGCTGGAGCCGACCACCGGCCGCGTCTACGACCCGTGCTGCGGCACCGGCGGATTCTTCGTCCAGTCCGAGAAGTTCATCGAGGCGCATCAGGGCCGGGTCGGCGACATTGCCGTCTATGGGCAGGAACGCAACCACACCACCTTCCGCCTGGCGCGCATGAACCTGGCGATCCGCGGCATCCTGGGCGAGATCCGCTGGAACCAGGAAGGCACGCTGAAACGCGACGCCTTTCCGGACGAGCGGTTCGACTTCATCCTTGCCAACCCGCCGTTCAATATCTCGGATTGGGACGGCGACCAGCTGCGCGAGGACCAGCGGTGGAAGTTCGGCGCACCCCCGGTCGGGAACGCCAACTTCGCCTGGATGTCCCACATCCACCACCACCTATCGGCGAACGGGATCGCCGGGGTGGTCATGGCGAACGGGTCCATGTCATCGATGCAGTCCGGTGAGGGCGATATCCGCAAGGCGATGGTCCAGCGCGGCGCCGTGGATGCCATGGTGGCGCTGCCGGGGCAGCTATTCTTCGGCACAGGCATTCCAGCCTGCCTGTGGATCCTGGCGAAGGACAAGTCGAATGGTCAGGCGGCCGGGCGCAAGCTACGGGATCGCCGGCATGAGGTGCTGTTTATCGACGCGCGCAAGATGGGCGCGCTGATCCCGGGCAGCCGCAAGCAGAAGCAGCTTTCCGGTGACGAGATCGCAAAGATCGCGCGTGCCTATCACGCCTGGCGGGGCGAACTGGGCGAGGATGCTTATAAGGACGAGCCGGGGTTCTGCAAGTCGGCCAGCTTGGCTGATATTGAGCAGCACAACTTCGTCCTGACCCCCGGCCGCTATGTCGGCGCGGGCGCAGCCGAGGAGGACGACGAGCCTTTCGAGGAGAAGTTCGAGCGCCTGATGGCAACACTCAGGGAACAGTTCGCCGAGGGGCGGCGGTTGGAGGCCGAGATCGAGGCGCGGCTGGGGGTGTTGGGATGAACGGTTGGTCTGAAGTTCCGTTGGAGGAAGCTCTGGACGCTCTAATTGACTATCGGGGAAAGTCTCCGATGAAGTCCGAAGCCGGAATCCCAGTGATCTCTGCAAAGGTCGTCAAGGATGGTCGAATTATCGGTCCAATTGAGCAGATGATTGCACCGGACTACTATCACGAGTGGATGCGTCGGGGGCTTCCAAGCATTGGTGACGTGGTGATGACGACCGAAGGCCCGTTGGGGGAAGTGGCTCGCCTGAATGCAACGACCGCAAAGTATGCTTTGGGCCAGAGGGTCGTGACCCTGAGAGGGAAGCGAGATCTATTGGACAATGGTTTTCTCAAGTATCTCTTGTTGTCCGCTCCCATCCAAGAGCGCCTCCATGCGCGCGCAACGGGAAGTACAGTTGCGGGAATTAGTCAAAAATCTCTGCGTGAAATGCTGATTCCCTTGGCGCCGATTGACGAGCAACGCGAAATCGCGGCGATTCTTGGGGCGCTGGATGACAAGATCGAGGTGAACCGCAAGACGGCGGTGACGCTGGAGGAGATGGCGCGGGCGCTCTATCGGTCTTGGTTCGTAGATTTCGACCCGGTCTGGGCCAAGCTCGAAGGCCGTGCTCCCGCCCATATGGACCCCGCCACCGCCGCCCTCTTCCCCAACAGTTTCGGAGACGACGGGCTGCCGGAGGGTTGGATCTCGGGTGTCTTGGGCGACTTGGCGAGAAACTCACGACAAGGAGCTGACCCAAGGCTCATTGCCGCCGACACACCGTACATCGGACTGGAGCACATTCCGCGCCGGTCCATCGCCATCAGCGATTGGGGAGTCGCTGATGACGTCGGGAGCACAAAGTCTGTGATGCAGACAGGTCAGTTTCTTTTCGGCAAGCTTCGTCCCTATTTCCACAAGGTCGGACTTGTTCCCATCAATGGAATTTGCTCGACAGATATTCTTGTCATTGAGGCCAAGAGCGACATCTGGCGTGAGTTTGTCCTGTCGGTGATCTCCTCGGTAGACTTGGTCGAGCATGTGAATGCCGCATCGACTGGAACGCGAATGAACCGCGCCGGGTTTGCCGGAGGCTGATTTCGGTTAGTTACGCGGCCATGGCGTCAGTTTCCAGAGCGGCGTAGA
>NZ_JAVKPH010000040.1:0-26025 GCF_031432425.1 Ruixingdingia sedimenti
GGTCTTTGTCGATGCTCATACGTGGGTCTCCTCTGAGAGCAGTTACCACGTCAGCGCACAAAATTTAGGATAGTCCCGCTGACCCATGTCGACAGCGGCGAGGTGACCTACCTCAGCTCCATCGAGAACATCCAGTTCGCCACGCCGACCAACAGCGCGCCGACCACCAGCGCCGTCGCCCTGACGGCGGTGGACGAGGATACCGCCAGCGTCACCATCACCGCGGCGCAACTGCTGGCGAATGCGGCGGACGCCGACGACGACGCGCTGACCGTCAGCGACCTGGCGATCGCCACCGGCCTCGGGTCGCTGGTCGATAACGAGGACGGCACCTGGACCTATACGCCCGCGGCGAACGACGACACCGGCGTCACCTTCAGCTATGTCATCTCCGACGGCACCGACACCGTGGCGGGCGAGGCCAGCCTCGACCTGCTGCCCGTGGCCCTGAACGCCCCCGCCGTGACCATCGAGGGCGACACCACTGAAGACGGCCGCCTGAACGCCGCCGAACTGCCCGGCGACATCACCGTCACGGTCAGCCTTGCGGGCACCACCGCGATCGTGGGCGACACGATCAGCGTGACCTACGATTTCGGCGGCACGCCCGTCACGCTGGACCTGCACACCATCACCGCCGATGACCTGACCGCAGGCAGCGTGCAGTTCACCGTACCGGCCGCGGATGGCGAACTCAGCGTCAGCGCCACCATCCAGGAAGGCACGGACGGGGAAACCGCCACCGGCAACGCCTCGATCACCGTCGACACCACGGCGCCGACCGCCACCGCAGCCTTCAGCACCACCGAGATCACCGAAGCCGAAGTGGGCGGCACCCTGACCCTGACGCTGAGCTGGGACGAGGTGATGGACACCTCGGTCGATCCCACCGTCACGCTGACCCCCCTGCCGGAGGGGCTGACGCTGGCCTCGGCCGAATGGGACGGCAATGATTATGTCGTGACCTGGAACATCGGCGATGCGGATGTGGACCTGACCACGGTCGCGCTGTCCGTCACCGGCGCGCAGGATCTGGCGGGCAACGCGCAGAACCCGGTGGCCGAGGCAGAGGCCCTCACCTTCGACACCCACAGCCCGGTGGTGGTGGCCGAGGAACTGACCGGCACGGTGACGGAAATCGCCGACGACGCGGATGGCGAAAACGCCACCACCCTGACCGCGACCGGCGACATCGACTTCACCGACAACGAACACGGCAACGTCCACACCGCCGTCGTGACCCCGCAGGGCGACGACTATGTGGGCACCTTCCTTGCCGGCTTCAGCAACCCGGCGACGGGCGACGGCGAAGGCACGCTGACCTGGACCTTCGACATCGCTGACAGCGCCATCGACTATCTGGGCGCGGGCGACAGCATCACGCAGGACTACGAGGTCCGGGTCGAGGACGGCACGGGCGGCAGCTTCACCCGCATCGTGACGGTGACGATCCAGGGCACCAACGACCTGCCGGTGATCACCGGCACGGCGACGGAAGACCTGACCGAGGGCGATACGCCCCTGACCGCCAGCGGCACGCTGGAGGTGGCGGATGTGGATACCTCCGACACCGTGACGGTGACGGTGAACGCGGTGGCGGCCACCGGCGCGCAGGGTGCGCTGGACAATGCGGATCTGCTGGCCATGCTGTCGGTCAATCCCGACGCGGTGATCGCGGCGGGCGCGACCTCGGGCACCATCGCCTGGTCGTTCGACTCGGATGCCGAGACCTTCGACTATCTCGACGCCGGCGCGACGCTGGAACTGGTCTATACGCTGCGCGTGGCCGACGGCACCGGCCATACCGACCATACCGTCACCGTCACCATCACCGGCACCAACGACACGCCGGTGGCAGTGGCCGCCACCGACGCCGCCAATGAAGACGACGCGGCGATCAGCGGCGCGCTGACCGCGACCGACGCGGACGAAAGCGCGGCCCTGACCTACGCGCTGGCCGAGGGCCAGGAAGAGGTCGCGGGCTTCACGCTGAACGCGGACGGGACGTGGACCTTCGATCCCGCGGATGACGCCTATCAGTCCCTTGCCGAAGGCGAGGAACTGGTGATCACGATCAACTACACCGTCACCGACGATCAGGATGCCAGCGACAGCAGCACCCTGACCATCACCCTCACCGGCACCAACGACGCCCCGGTGGCCGTGGCCGCAGAGGATACGGCGACCGAGGATGGCGAAACGATCAGCGGCACGCTGACCTCGACCGACGCGGACGATGGCGCGACCGCCACCTACACGCTGGCCGCGGGCCAGGATCCGGTCGCGGGCTTCACGCTGAACGCGGACGGGTCGTGGAGCTTCGATCCCGCGGATGACGCCTATCAGTACCTCGCCGCAGGCGAGCCGCTGGTGGTCACGATCAACTACACCGTCACCGACGACGAGGGCGCCAGCAACGACAGCACCCTGACCATCACCGTCACCGGCACCAACGGCCTGCCCACGATCGCCGTCACGGGTTCCCCCGCGGCGCTGACCGAGGACGAAAATGTCGTCGCCGGCGAGATCGGCGTGGGCGGCACCGTCACCCTGACGGACGAGGACACCGCCGACACCCTGACCCTGACGCACGCGCTGACCGGTTCCGAATGGACGGGCGGCGACCTGACCGAGGACCAGCTGACGGCGCTGACCGCCGGTTTCGCGTCGGACGGCGGCGCGGGCACCTGGGATTACAGCGTCGCGAACGCCGACCTGCAATTCCTGGGCGCGGGGGAAACGGTCACGCTGACCTTCACCCTGACCGTGGATGACGGCACCGTGGTCGCGGCCGAAGGCGTGGAGGCGACCCAGTCCGAAACCGTCACCATCACCATCACCGGCACCAACGACGTGCCGGAAATCGAGGCGGCCAGCCATACCATCACCGACACCGCGGCGCCCGACACGTTCGACGCCATCGAAGGCCAGATGGCGGCCACCGATGCCGACCAGAACGCGGAACTGACCTTCTCGGTCGAGGGGGACGCCAGTGTCGTGCTGAACGGCGGGGCGGCGGATACCTCTTACGGTGAACTGACGCTGAACGCGGACGGCAGCTACAGCTTTGCCCCCGTGTCGGCGGCGGTGAACGCGCTGAAGGCCGGCGAAAGCGTGGTGATCACCTACACCGTGCGCGTCACCGACGATCAGGATGCCTACAGCGAGGAAACCCTGACCTTCACCATCACCGGCGCCAACGACGCCCCGGTGATCCAGACCGAGGGCTCTGTCCTCGATGCGACGGTGACTGAACGCGCCGATGGCGCGCCCACCGAAAACGGGCTGCCCAACCACTCCATCACGCGGGTGATCCACTTCACCGATGCCGAACTGGGCCAGTCCCATTCGGCCACGGTGGTGCCGGTGCTGACCGATGGCGGCGCACCGCTGGCCAGCTATGTCGGCACGCTGAGCGTCAACGTCACCAACACCGCCACGCTGGACGGTGCGGGTGAACTGACCTGGAGCTTCACGGTCGCCGACGGCGCGCTCGACCATCTGCGCGCGGGGGAAACCGTCGTCCAGACCTATCAGGTCAACGTGACCGACGGCACCACCCAGGCCACGCCGCAGTTGATCACCATCACCCTGACCGGCACCAATGATGCGCCGGAAATCAGCGGCTATTCGGCCCCGGCAGACCTGTCGCAGGACGACACGCTGTCCGCGACCGGCACGCTGACCGTGACCGATGTGGACGTGAACGATGCCGTCTCGGCGGAAATCGTGGGCGATGTGGCGGTTGTGGGCGACCAAGGCGATCTGACCACCGAAGCCCTGAACGCCATGTTCGGCATCGACGTGGCCGGTGTGATCGCCGCCGGCGTGACCTCGGGCAGCCTGAACTGGACCTTCACGGCCGCCGACGGCACCTTCGACCATCTGGACGACGGCGAAATCCTGACGCTGACCTACACGATCCGCGTCACGGACGACTCGACCGATGCGGCCACGGCCGATCAGCAGGTGACGATCACCATCACCGGCAGCAACGACGCGCCGACCGTGACCGGCGCGACGGTGGCGGCGACCGAGGACACCGCGCATACGGTGACGCTGGAAGACATCGGCTATGCGGATGTCGATGGCGACGATCTGGCCTCGATCACCATCACGGCGGTGACGGGCGGCACGCTGACGCTCGACGGGGTGGACGTTACCATCCCCGTCACGGTGACGGCGGCGGATCTGGCCGGTGGCCTGCTGGTCTTCACCCCCGATGCCGATCTGAACGGCACGGGTGCGGGCAGCTTCACCTACACCGCCAATGACGGCGATGCCGACAGCGCCGCCGGCACGGTGACGTTCGACATCACCGGCGTGGCCGACACCCCGGACCTGACGGTGACGGGAACGGCCTCGGGCGACGAGGATGGCGGCGCCATCGGCCTGACCATCGCGGCGGCGCTGACCGACCTCGACGGGTCGGAAAGCCTGACCATCACCGTCGCGGGCGTGCCCGATTGGGCCACGCTCAGCGCCGGGACGGACAACGGCGACGGCACCTGGACGCTGGCGCCGGGCGATCTGGCGGGGCTGACCATCACCCCGACCGCGAACAGCGCCGGCACCATCGAGCTGACCGTGACCGCCACCGCGACCGAGGATGACGGCGACACCACCACCACCGAAGCCCAGACGATCACGGTGACGGTGGAGGCGGTGGCCGACACCCCGACGCTTTCGGTGACGACAACGGCCTCGGGCGACGAGGATACCGCCATCGAGCTGAACATCGCGGCGGCGCTGACCGACACCGACGGGTCGGAAAGCCTGGCCATCACCATCGCGGGCGTGCCCGAAGGGGCGGTGCTCAGCGCCGGGACGGACAATGGCGACGGCACCTGGACGCTGACGGCGGAGGATCTGACGGGGCTGACCATCACCCCGGCGGAAAACGACAATGCCGACTTCACCCTGACCGTCACCGCCACGGCGACCGAAGCCAGCAACGACGACAGCGCGACCACCACCACGCAGACCATCGACGTCACCGTGAACCCGGTGAACGACGATCCGGTGGCGGCGGACGACACCTTCGCCGTGACCGAGAACTCTCTGGGTCTGTTCAACGTGCTGGTGAACGACACCGACGTCGAGGGCAACACGCTGACCGTGACCGGGCTGGCGGATGCGGGCGACGGCAGCGTCACCGGCGGGGGCCAGACCATCACGCTCGGCACCACGGGCGGGTCTGCCGCCGTCTCGGGCGCGGTGCCGGGGACCATCACCACCGATCTGGGGGCGACGGTCACGCTGCAACAGAACGGGCAGCTGGTGTACGACATGCTGTCGTCCGACGGCGGGCGCGCCTACAACCATCTGGGCGCGGGCGACACGATCGAGGACAGCTTCACCTACACCATCACCGACGGGAACGGCGGCACGAGCACCGCGACCGTCCGGGTGACGATCACCGGGGTGAACGATCCGGTCGACGCACGCAACGACACGATCGTCGCGACCGAGGGCGGCGCCGGCCTGACCGGCAACGTCACCGACAACGACATCGACGTCGATGCGGGCGACACGTTCCAGATCACCTCTGTGACCGCAGGCAGCAACGTGACCTCGGTGGTTTCGACCACCGAAGCCCACACGATCACGCTGTCCAGCGGGGCGGTGGTGACGCTGAACCGCGACGGCAGCTACAGCCTGAACCTCGAAACCCTGGCCGAGGGCGAAGCGGCGACCGGCTCCTTCACCTATGTGGTGCAGGACTCGGGCGGCACCTCCGATGTGGCCACGGTGACGCTGAACCTGACCGGGGCGAACGATGCGCCGGCGGTGGCGGGGCCGATCGACCTCGGCGCCATCGACGAGGACGGCTCGCGCCTGATCACCCAGGCCGAACTGCTGGCCGGAGCCAGCGATGTAGACGGCGACGCGCTGAGCGTCATCAACCTCACCGCTTCTTCGGGCACGCTGGAAGACAACGGCGACGGCACCTGGACCTTCACCCCGGATGCCGATGACGACACCGGTGTCACCTTCAGCTTCGATGTCTGGGATGGCCATGATGCCACCGCCAACACCGCGACGCTGGACCTGACCCCGGTCAACGACGCGCCCGTGGTGGCCTTCGACGGCGGAACGGTCGAGGAAAACGCCGCCAGCGGCACCGTGGTCGCCTCGGTCGTCGTCAGCGACATCGACTCGAACCCGGCGCTGGCCAGCATCACCCTGCTGGACGACGCGGACGGCCGCTTCGCGGTGGTCGGCACGAACATCGTGGTGGCCAGCGGCATCCTGCTCGACTACGAGCAGAACCAGAGCCACCAGATCACCGTGCGCGTCACCGACGAACACGGCGGCATCACCGATCAGGTCCTGACCATCGTGGTCGGCGACCAGTCGCCGGAAAACGTGCTCGGCGGGGACGGCGATGACGTGATCGTCACCGACAGCGGCAACGACACGCTGAACGGCGGGCTCGGGGCCGACACGATGACGGGCGGCGCGGGCGACGACATCTATGTCGTGGACAACGCCGGCGACGTGGTGGTGGAACTGGCGGGCGAAGGCACCGACCTGGTGCAAAGCTCGATCACCTACACCCTGGGCGCGACGCTGGAAAACCTGACGCTGACGGGGGCCGACAACATCGACGGCACCGGCAACGCCGGGGACAACGTGCTCACCGGCAACGGCGGCGACAACCTGCTTTCGGGTCTGGACGGCAACGACCTGCTCAACGGCGGGGCTGGCGATGACACGCTCAACGGCGGCGCCGGGGACGACGAACTTCTCGGCGGCGCAGGCAACGACCAGTTGCTCGGCGGCCAGGGCACCGATGTGTTGCGCGGTGCTGCGGGCATGGACACGTTGCGTGGCGGCGGCCAGCGCGACCTGCTCTATGGCGGGGCGCAGGCGGACCTGTTGCAGGGCGATGGCGGCAACGACCTGCTGGTCGGCGGCGGCGGGGCGGACACGCTCTCCGGTGGCGACGGCAACGACCGGCTGGTCGGCGGTCTGGGCAAGGACCTGCTGTTCGGCGGCGCGGGGGCGGACCAGTTCATCTTCCGCTCTGCCGCAGAGGCGGGTGCGGGCGGCGGACGCGACGTGATCGGGGATTTCGAGAGCGGAATCGACAAGATCAACCTGAGCGCCATGCAGGACGGCATGTCCTTCATCGGAACCGGGGGCTTCACCGGCATCGCCGGGGAGGTCCGCTTCAACCGGGCGCAGGGGACGGTCATGGGCGACCTCGACGGCGACGGCGTGGCGGATTTCGCCATCGAACTCACCGGCGTCACCGGCATCACGGCGGATGACTTCATCTTCTGAGGCCCTGATCTTCTGAGGCCCTGTCCGGGCTGCTGACGGGGGGCCGAAAGGCCCCCCGTTTTCTTTTGCCGCACCGCCACCCGCATGAAAAAACCCGCCGGCCCCGGGGGGCGGGCGGGTCCAGGCCCGGATCGGGACGGCGCGGCCTCAGGCCCCGCGCGGCGGGATCGCGATATTGTCGATCAGCCGCACCGGGCCCAGCCAGGCCGCCGCCAGCAACCGTGCGGGCACCCCGGGCGCCGTCAGCGGGCGCAGGTCGTCGGCCGCGCGCAGTTCCAGATATTCGACCGAGGCATAGCCCGCCGCGACGACTTCCGCCCGCGCGGCCTCCAGCGCGGGGGCCAGCGCCCCGCCCGCGGCCAGCGCCGCCGCCACGCGGCCCATCGCCTGCGGCAGGGCGGGGGCGATGGCGCGCTCGGCCGCACTCAGCCGCATGTTGCGCGACGACAGCGCCAGCCCGTCGCCTTCGCGCACCGTGGGGCAGCCGATGACCGCTATGGGGATGTTCAGGTCGCGCGCCAGCCGCCGGACGACCAGCAGTTGCTGATAATCCTTTTCACCGAAATAGGCGCGGTCCGCCCCCGTCATCAGGAACAGCTTGGCCACCACCGTCGCCACGCCGTCGAAATGCCCGGGCCGGTGCGCACCGCACAGCCCCGCACTGACGCCTTCGACCGACACGGTGGTGGAAAAGCCCTGCGGATAGACATCCTCGACATCCGGCACAAAGACCGCATCCACCGCCAGCGGCGCCAGCAGTTCGGCATCGCGCCCTTCGGTGCGGGGATAGTTCGCCAGATCCTCGGGGTTGTTGAACTGGCGCGGGTTGACGAAGATCGTCACCACCACCCGGTCGGCGCCTTGCCTTGCCGCGCGCACAAGGCTCAGGTGCCCTTCGTGCAGCGCACCCATCGTCGGCACCACGGCCACGGTTTCGCCCGCCCGCCGCCAGCCGGCGACGGCGGCGCGCAGCGCGGCCAGACCACGCAGGATCGGCGCCGCGTTCATGCGCCCGCCCCCGCGGTATCGGCGAACACATGCTCCGCCCCCGGAAAGGCCCGGGCGCGCACATCGGCGGCATAGGCGGCGATGGCGCGGTCGGCCTCTGATTCCAGTTCCGCGTAACGCTTGACGAATTTCGGGCGGAAATCGCTGAAAAGGCCCAACATGTCGTCCACCACCAGCACCTGCCCGTCGCAGGCCGGCGAGGCGCCGATGCCGATCGTGGGCACCGCCAGTTCCGCCGTGATCCGCCGCGCCAGCGGTTCCGTCACCTTTTCCAGCACCATGGCAAAGGCCCCTGCCCCCGCCACCGCCCGGGCATCGGCCAGAACGCGGTCGGCATCCGCGCCGCGGCCCTGCACCCTGTAGCCGCCAAGCGCATGCACCGCCTGCGGCGTCAGCCCCACATGCCCCACCACCGGAATGCCGCGCGCCGTGAGGAAACCCACCGTTTCGGCCATATGCGCGCCGCCTTCCAGCTTGACCGCCGCCGCCCCGGTTTCCGCCATCAGCCGCGCGGCATTGCGGAACGCCTCGGCCGGCCCGGCCTCGTAGCTGCCGAAGGGCATGTCGATCACCATCAGCGCGCGCTTCAGCCCCCGCGCCACCGCCCGGCCGTGCAGCACCATCATCTCCATCGTCACGCCGAGCGTATCGGGAAGGCCATGCAGCACCACCCCGACGCTGTCGCCCACCAGCGCCAGATCGCAGTGCCGGTCCACCAGCCGGGCCATCGGCGTCGTATAGGCCGTCAGGCAGACCAGCGGCGTGCCTCCCTTGGCGGCGCGGATATCCGCCGGCGTGACCGGGCGCGCCGGTGCCGATGCGCTCATTTCCGTTATCCTCCCCTTACGTAAACGGATCTCCTCTACACGCTGCAAAGCAGCATTTCCACCCTTTCCACCCATAGGGAGCCGCTTGATACGGCACGGGAAAAGACCGATCATCACCCATCGGGCGAGGAACCCGCCGCGCCCGCAGCCCAGGAGCCGGAGGAAACCATGTTGACCCGCCTGAAACTCAGCGCCGCGGTGCTGGCGCTGGCAGCCGCCCCGCTGGCCGCCTTCGCCGCACAGGACACGATCACCGTCGGCATGCAGCTTGAACCGCCGAACCTCGACCCGACCTCGGGCGCGGCGGCGGCGATCCGCGAAGTGACCTATGCCAACCTTTACGAGGGGCTGACACGGTTCGGCCCCGACGGATCCGTCCAGCCGGGGCTGGCCAGCACCTGGGAATCGCAGGAGGACGGCAAGATCTGGACCTTCCGCCTGCGCGAGGGGGTGAAGTTCCACGACGGCACCACGATGGATGCCGAGGATGTGGTGTTCACGCTCGACCGCGCCCGGGCGGCGGACAGCACCAATGCGCAAAAACAGCTCTTCGCCGGGATCGAGACGGTCGAGGCGGTGGATCCGCTGACCGTGCGTGTCACGCTCAAGACGCCGGACGGGAACTTTCCCTTCAACATGGCCTGGGGCGATGCGGTGATCATGGGGCCGGAATCGGTGGCCGGCAACGCCACCAACCCCATCGGCACCGGGCCGTTCAAATTCGGCACCTGGGTGCAGGGCGACCGGGTGGAACTGGTGGCGAACCCCGACTACTGGGGCGAGGCGCCGAAGCTGTCGAAGGCGACGTTCAAGTTCATCTCGGACCCGACCGCCGCCTTTGCGGCGATGATGGCGGGCGATGTCGATGCCTTCCCCGTCTATCCCGCGCCCGAAACGCTCGACCAGTTCAAGGCCGACCCGCGGTTTTCGGTGATCGTCGGCACGACCGAGGGCGAAACGATCCTCGCCATGAACAACAAGCAGCCGCCGCTGGACAATGTGAAGGTGCGCGCGGCCATCGCCCATGCCATCGACCGGCAGGAACTGATCGACGGGGCGATGTTCGGCTATGGCACGCCCATCGGCACCCATTTCGCCCCCCACCACCCGGATTACGTGGACCTGACGGGCCTGTCGGCCTTCGACCCCGAAAAGTCCAAGGCCCTGCTGGCAGAGGCCGGTGTGACGGTGCCGAAGCTGCGGCTTGCCCTGCCGCCGCCGGCCTATGCCCGCCGCGGGGGCGAACTGATCGCCGCGCGGCTGCGCAACGTGGGGATCGAGACCGAGATTTCCAACCTCGAATGGGCGCAGTGGCTGGAACAGGTGTTCAAGGGCAAGGACTTCGACCTGACCATCATCAGCCATGTCGAGCCGATGGACATCAACATCTACGCCCGGCCCGACTATTACTTCCAGTACGGCAAGCCGGAATTCGTGGCGATCCTGGACAGGCTGTCGGCGACGGTGGATGCGGCGGCGCGGTCGGATCTGCTGAAACAGGCGCAGACGATGATCGCCGAGGATTACGTGAACGCCTATCTGTTCCAGCTGCCCAAGACCGGCGTGGCGAATGCCAGGATCAAGGGCCTGTGGGAAAACACCCCCGCCCCGGCGATCGACCTGACCGGCGTCTGGTGGGAGGACTGAGTGCGCAGGCCGGGGCCCGCCCCGGCCTACCGGCCGTTTCCGCGCGCGAAAGGCGAAGACCCATGACCGATATGTTGCAGCGCCTGACCCGCGCGGGCATCGCGCCCGAAATCACCCGGCCCCCGCCCGACCGCGTGCTGGCGGGCGATCCGGTGCATACTGCCTGGAACGTCGAGGACCGCGACGGGCTTTTCGCCGGGATCTGGCAATCCACCCCCGGCACATGGCGGGTGGTCTATGACGAATGGGAATATGTCCGCATCCTCGAAGGCGTCTCGATCCTGACGCCAGAGGGCGGCGTGCCGGTCACGCTGCGGGCGGGCGACGCCTGGATCATCCGCCCCGGTTTCCGCGGGACGTGGGAGGTGGTGGAAACCACGGTGAAGGACTACGTGATCCGGGCTTAGGGGGTCACGTTCAGCCCGGCCCGGCGGGCATGCCGCCCTACCCCGCCGCGCGCAGGATGCCGTCCGGCCCCTCGGCCAGCCGCCCTTCCAGCCGCAGCGATTCGGCCATGCTGCGCACCTTGACCGGGGCGCCCATGGGCACGCGGTCGTAAAGGTCGATGATGTCCTGGTTGAACAGCCGGATGCAGCCCGCGATCGTATCGTGGCCAATGGCGCTGGTTTCCTGCGTGCCGTGGATGCGGTACATCGTATCCCGCCCGCCCCGATAGAGATAAAGCGCCCGCGCACCGAGCGGGTTCGGCGGCCCGCCCGGCAGGCCGCGGGCATAGGGCGCGTAATGTTCCGGGTGCATGCGGATCATGTTCGCCGTCGGCGTCCACGAGGGCCAGACCGCCTTGCGCCGGATCGCGGCGGTGCCGGCGAAATTCCGCCCCTCCCACCCCACGGCGATGCCGTAGCGGAAGGCCCGCTGCGGCCCCGTCACCAGATAGAGAAACCGCGCATGCGGATCGACCACGATGGTGCCGGGGCGTTCCGGCCCGGTATAGGCCACCGTCACCCGGCGATTGCGGGGCGGCAGATGGGCGGCGGGCACGGCATGGACGGTGAAGCCGCCATCCACCCGCGCGGCATAACGCGCCGCCACATCCGGCGGCAGGCCCTGCGCCGGGGCCTCGATGCAGCCCGTCAGCGCCAGCGCACCCGCGCCCAACAGCAGGTCCCTTCGCTGCATCCGGCCCCCCTTTCCGGGCCCGCGCACCGCCGGGGCGGGGCGGGCTCAGTCCTCCGCCAGTGCGACCAGATCGTCGGTCTGGGGCGCGGGATCCTCCGGCAGCGGGCCGCCGAGCTCGATCGCCTCTGTCAGCGTGCGCACCTTCACGTTCTGGCCGGATTCGGCCCTTTCGTAGAGGTCGAGGATATCGTGATTGTAAAGCCGGATACAGCCCGCCGAGGTGGCATGGCCGATGGACGTGTAGTCGCCCGTCCCGTGGATGCGGTACATCGTATCCCGGTTGCCCCGGTAGAGGTAGAGCGCCCGCGCACCGAGGGGGTTGAGCGGCCCCGGTTCCATCCCCCCCGCCAGTTCGGCGTACATTTCCGGCATCGTGCGGATCATGTTCTTGGTCGGCGCCCAATAGGGCCATTCGGCCTTGCGCCCGACATAGGCGCTGCCCCTGAAATCGCGGCCTGCCTTGCCCACGGCGATGCGGTACCTTTGTGCCGTCCCGCCATCCTCGACGAAGTAGAGGTATTTGTGATGCGGATCCACGACGATCGTGCCCGGCTTTTCCGGCCCGTTGTAGCTTACCTGCGTGCGGCGGTTTTCCGGGGGGACATAGCTGGGCGGTACGGCGGGGATCACATGGCCGCCATCCTCGATCTGGCCATAGCCATCGACCGCCGGGGGCTCTGCCGGGGCGGGCGGGTCCGCACAGGCGGCAAGCAGCGCGACCAGCGCCAAAGCCGCAGTACGATGCAGGATGCGGGTGCCGGAGCGGCGGAAATGCAAGAACAAGGCCGTAATCCTTCCTGGCGGCGCCGGGGCGCCCCTTGACTGCGGCATTTCGACCGGCAGGCGGCGGCGGGGTCAAGCCCTGCCCGGCCATGGGCCGAAATTTCCGCACGTTGTTGCACGTCACCCCAACCCGCAACCCCGCCCCTGGGTTCCACGCAACATCCTATGGGGCAAAAGAAAACCCCCGCACGCGGCGCGTGCGGGGGTTTCCGGGGGCCCGAAAGGGGCCCGCGGATCATTCGTCGCGGCTCTCGATCGTGTCCACGAGGCCCGATTCGATCTCGGTGTCCATCACGTCCATCGGCGCGGCCAGTTGCGCGGCCGCCTCTGCCTCTGCCCGGCGTTCCTCGATCACCTTGTGGTCGCGGTCGGCGGCGATCTTGCGCACCCGCGTCGTCGCCCCGCCCGTACCCGCCGGGATCAGCCGGCCGACGATGACGTTTTCCTTCAGCCCCACCAGCTTGTCGCGCTTGCCCTGGACCGAGGCCTCGGTCAGCACGCGGGTGGTTTCCTGGAACGACGCGGCAGAGATGAAGCTGCGCGTCTGGAGCGACGCCTTGGTGATGCCCAGAAGCACGGGTTCCCCCGCCGCCGGACGGCCGCCGCGGGCGAGGACCTTGGCGTTTTCTTCCTCCAGTTCCGCCTTGTCCACCTGTTCGCCCTTCAACAGGGTGGTGTCGCCGGAATCGAGGATCTCGATCTTCTGCAGCATCTGGCGGACGATCACCTCGATATGCTTGTCGTTGATCTTCACGCCCTGAAGCCGGTAGACGTCCTGCACCTCGTCGATCAGGTAGTTCGCCAGCGCCTCGACCCCCATGATCCGCAGGATGTCGTGCGGGGCGGGGTTGCCGTCCATGATGTAGTCACCCTTCTGCACGAAGTCGCCTTCCTGCACCGGGATGTGCTTGCCTTTCGGCACCATGTACTCGACCGGGTTGTGGCTTTCGTCCACGGGCTCGATCGCGATGCGGCGCTTGTTCTTGTAGTCCTTGCCGAAGCGGACATAGCCGTCGAGTTCCGCGATGATCGCGTGATCCTTCGGGCGCCGGGCCTCGAACAGTTCCGCCACGCGGGGCAGACCCCCGGTGATGTCCTTGGTCCGGGCGCCTTCGCGCGGGATACGGGCCACCACGTCGCCGGCCTTGACCTCCTGCCCGTCCTCGACCGACAGGATCGCGTCCACCGACATCGGATAGCTGACCGGGTTGCCCTGGTCGTTGCGCACGGGTTCGCCCGTTTCCGGGTCCATGATGATGATCTCGGGCTTGAGATCGCCGCCACGGGGGGCCGACCGCCAGTCGGACACGATCTTCTGCGTCATGCCGGTGGCTTCGTCGGTATCCTCGCGCACCGAGAGGCCCGAGACGAGATCCACGAACCGCGTCACACCGGCCTTTTCGGCGATGATCGGCAGGGTGTAGGGGTCCCATTCGAACAGCTTGGTGCCGCGCTTGACCTGTTCGTCCTCGCGCACGAACAGCTTGGCGCCGTAGGTCAGCTTGTGCGCCGCGCGTTCCTGGCCCGCGTCGTCGACGATGACCACCTGCATGCTGCGGCCCATGACGATCTGTTCGCCATTGGCGTTTTCCAGCACGCTGGCGTTGCGGAACACGATCCGGCCTTCCTGGCTGGCCTCGAGGAACGACTGCGAGCCGCCCTGCGCGATGCCGCCGATGTGGAAGGTCCGCATCGTCAGCTGCGTGCCGGGTTCGCCGATGGACTGCGCCGCGATGATGCCCACGGCCTCGCCCACGTTCACCATCGTGCCGCGGGCAAGGTCGCGCCCGTAGCAGGTGGCGCAGACGCCTTCCTCGGCTTCGCAGGTCAGGGGCGAACGGATGCGCACGCTGGCCACGCCCGCGGTCTCGATCGCATCGGCCTTGCGTTCGTCGATCAGCACGCCGCGCGCCACCAGCACCTCGTCGGTGCCCGGGACCATCACGTCCTCGGCCACGACCCGGCCCAGGATCCGCTCGGCCAGCGAGGCCACGACCTCGCCGTCGTTCACCGCCGCGCTTGCGGTGATGAAACGGTCGGTGCCGCAATCCTGGCTGCGCACGATGCAGTCCTGCGCCACGTCCACCAGACGCCGCGTCAGATAGCCCGAGTTCGCGGTCTTCAACGCCGTATCCGCCAGACCCTTCCGGGCCCCGTGGGTGGAGTTGAAGTATTCGAGAACGGTCAGGCCTTCCTTGAAGTTCGAGATGATCGGCGTCTCGATGATCTCGCCCGAGGGTTTGGCCATCAGGCCGCGCATGCCGCCCAACTGCTTCATCTGCGCGGGCGAACCCCGCGCGCCCGAATGCGACATCATGTAGACCGAGTTCGGCTCTTTCTCGGCCCCCGCATCGTCGGTGCGCACGGCAGAGATTTCGGCCATCATCTCGGCCGCCACCTTGTCGGAACATTTCGACCAGGCATCGACGACCTTGTTGTACTTTTCGCCCTGGGTGATCAGGCCGTCCATGTACTGCTGTTCGAATTCCTTCACCTGTTCGCGGACTTCGTTCACGATGTCCCACTTGGTGCCGGGGATCAGCATGTCGTCCTTGCCGAAGGAGATCCCGGCCTTGAACGCCTCGCGGAAGCCCATGCCCATGATCTGGTCGCAGAAGATCACCGATTCCTTCTGCCCGCAGTAGCGGTAGACGGTGTCGATGACGTTCTGCACGTCCTTCTTGCGCAGCAGGCGGTTGACCAGTTCGAACGGCGCCTTGGCGTTCAGCGGCAGCAGATTGCCAAGCCGCAGGCGGCCGGGCGTGGTCTCGTACCGCTTCCAGACCTCGTTGCCTTCCTCGTCGATCTGCCGGATGCGCGCGGTGATGCGGGCGTGCAGATGCACGGCGCCGGCGGCCAGCGCATGTTCCACCTCGTCGACGTTGGCGAACTTCATGCCCTCGCCGACCATGCCCTTGCGTTCCATCGTGGTGTAGTAGAGCCCCAGAACCATGTCCTGCGACGGCACGATGATCGGCGCGCCGTTGGCGGGCGACAGCACGTTGTTGGTGGACATCATCAGCACGCGCGCTTCCAGCTGCGCTTCCAGCGACAGCGGAACGTGCACGGCCATCTGGTCGCCGTCGAAGTCGGCGTTGAAGGCCGAACAGACCAGCGGGTGAAGCTGGATCGCCTTGCCCTCGATCAGGATCGGCTCGAACGCCTGGATGCCAAGGCGGTGCAGCGTCGGCGCACGGTTCAACAGGACGGGATGTTCGCGGATGACCTCATCCAGAATGTCCCAGACCTCGGGCCGTTCCTTTTCCACCAGCTTCTTCGCCTGCTTGACGGTCGAGGAAAGCCCCTTCGCCTCCAGCCGCGAATAGATGAACGGCTTGAACAACTCCAGCGCCATCTTCTTCGGCAGGCCGCACTGGTGCAGCTTGAGTTCCGGCCCGGTCACGATGACCGAGCGACCCGAGAAGTCGACCCGTTTGCCCAGAAGGTTCTGGCGGAAGCGGCCCTGCTTGCCCTTGAGCATGTCCGACAGCGATTTCAGCGGGCGCCGGTTGGTGCCCGTGATCACGCGGCCGCGGCGGCCGTTGTCGAACAGCGCGTCCACCGCCTCTTGCAGCATCCGCTTTTCGTTGCGCACGATGATGTCGGGCGCGCGCAGTTCGATCAGCCGCTTGAGGCGGTTGTTGCGGTTGATGACCCGGCGGTAAAGATCGTTGAGGTCCGAGGTCGCGAACCGGCCGCCGTCCAGCGGCACCAGCGGGCGCAGTTCCGGCGGGATCACCGGCAGAACGGTCAGCACCATCCATTCCGGGCGGTTGCCGGATTCCAGGAAATGCTCGACCACCTTCAGCCGCTTGATGATCTTCTTGGGCTTGAGTTCCCCGGTCGCCTCTTTCAGGTCCTCGCGCAGCTGTTCCGCGGTCTGGTCGAGGTCGATGTTCGCCAGCATCTCGCGGATCGCCTCGGCGCCGATATTGGCGGTGAAGGCGTCGGCGCCGAACTGGTCCTGCGCGTCGAGGTATTCTTCCTCGGTCAGCAGCTGGCCATAGGTCAGATCCGTCAGGCCGGGCTCGATGACGACGTAGTTTTCAAAGTAGAGGATGCGTTCCAGATCGCGCAGCGTCATGTCCAGCATCAGGCCGATGCGCGACGGCAGCGACTTGAGGAACCAGATATGCGCGACGGGTGCTGCCAGTTCGATATGGCCCATGCGTTCGCGGCGCACCTTTTGCAGCGTGACTTCCACGCCGCATTTCTCGCAGACGACGCCGCGATACTTCATGCGCTTGTATTTGCCGCAGAGGCATTCGTAATCCTTGATCGGCCCGAAGATCCGGGCGCAGAACAGCCCGTCGCGTTCCGGCTTGAAGGTCCGGTAGTTGATCGTTTCCGGCTTCTTGATCTCGCCATAGGACCACGACAGGATCCGTTCCGGCGAGGCCAGCGAGATCTTGATCTCGTCGAAGGTCTTGACGGGCGCCACCGGGTTGAACGGGTTGGCGGAGGAGGTGATTTCCTGGTTCATTTCCAAATCCTTGAAAGGGGGCGAAGGAGGCGGGCCGGGGCAAGCCCCGGCCTACGGACCGCAGGGTGGATGATCACCGCCGCGGTCACTCCTCCTCCGCATCCAGGAGTTCCATGTTCAGGCCGAGGCCGCGGACTTCCTTGACGAGCACGTTGAAGCTCTCGGGGACGCCCGCCTCGAAGTTGTCCTCGCCCTTGACGATCGACTCGTACACCTTGGTCCGGCCGGCCACGTCGTCCGACTTCACCGTCAGCATCTCTTGCAGGGTATAGGCGGCGCCATAGGCTTCCAGCGCCCAGACCTCCATTTCCCCCAGACGCTGACCGCCGAACTGCGCCTTGCCGCCCAGAGGCTGCTGCGTGACGAGGCTGTAGGGCCCGGTCGAGCGCGCGTGCAGCTTGTCGTCGACAAGGTGGTGCAGCTTGAGCATGTATTTCACGCCCACCGTGACCTTGCGCTGGAACTTCTCGCCGGTGCGGCCGTCGAACACCTCGGACTGGCCCGAGGTGTCGAACCCGGCACGCCGCAGCGCGTCGTTCACATCCGCCTCTTTCGCACCGTCGAAGACCGGCGAGGCGATCGGCACGCCGCGGGTGACGAGCCCGGCCTTCTCGACCAGTTCGTCCTCCTCCAGCCCGTCGAAGGCGGCGTCATAGGTCTCGTCGCCATAGGCGAAGCGCACGGCCTCCTTCACCGGGGTAAGGTCGCCCGAACGGCGGTAGCCCTGCAACGCCTCGTCGATGCGGATCCCCAGGCCGCGCGCGGCCCAACCCATGTGGGTTTCCAGGATCTGGCCCACGTTCATCCGGCTCGGCACGCCGAGCGGGTTGAGAACGAGGTCCACCGCGGTGCCGTCGGCGAGGAAGGGCATGTCCTCCATCGGCACGACCTTGGACACGACGCCCTTGTTGCCGTGACGGCCCGCCATCTTGTCGCCCGGTTGCAGCTTGCGCTTCACCGCGACAAAGACCTTGACCATCTTCATCACGCCCGGGGGCAGATCGTCCCCGCGGCGGACCTTTTCCACCTTGTCCTCGAACCGGTGGTCGAGCGCGCGTTTCTGCGCCTCGAACTGGTCGTGCAGCGCCTCGACCTCTTTCGCATCGGCCTCTTCGCCAAGCGCCAGTTGCCACCAGAGCCCGCGCGACAGCGTACCCAGAAGCTCCTCGGTGATCTCGGACCCGGCCTTGATGCCCTTGGGCCCCTTCACCGCGGTCTTGCCGAGGATCAGCGCGCGCAGACGGGAATAGATGTTGCGTTCCAGGATCGCGAGTTCGTCGTCGCGGTCGCGGGCGAGGCGTTCGACCTCTTCCCGCTCGATCTGGAGCGCGCGTTCATCCTTGTCCACGCCGTGGCGGTTGAACACCCGCACCTCCACCACGGTGCCATAGGCCCCGGGCGGCAGACGCAGCGAGGTGTCGCGCACGTCGCTGGCCTTTTCGCCGAAGATCGCGCGCAGCAGCTTTTCTTCCGGCGTCATCGGGCTTTCGCCCTTGGGGGTGATCTTGCCCACCAGAATGTCGCCCGGCTGCACCTCGGCGCCGATATAGACGATGCCCGCCTCGTCGAGGTTGCGCAGCGCCTCTTCGCCCACGTTCGGGATGTCGCGGGTGATTTCCTCGGGGCCCAGTTTCGTGTCACGCGCCGCGACCTCGTATTCCTCGATATGGATCGAGGTGAACACGTCATCCTTCAGGATGCGTTCCGAGATCAGGATCGAGTCTTCGTAGTTGTAGCCGTTCCAGGGCATGAAGGCGACGACCACGTTCCGCCCCAAAGCCAGTTCCCCCATGTCGGTGCAGGGGCCGTCGGCGATCACCTCGCCCCGCCCGACACGTTCGCCCACCTTCACCAGCGGACGCTGGTTGATGCAGGACGACTGGTTGGACCGCTTGAACTTGCGCAGCCGGTAGATGTCGACCCCCGGCTCGCCGGGTTCCAGCATCTCGGTCGCGCGGACCACGATCCGCTGCGCATCCACCTGGTCGATGACCCCGGCCCGGCGCGCCATGATCGCCGCGCCCGAATCGCGGGCCACGACGCCCTCGATCCCGGTGCCGACGAAGGGCGCATCCGATTGCAGCAGCGGCACCGCCTGACGCTGCATGTTGGAACCCATCAGCGCGCGGTTGGCGTCGTCGTTTTCCAGGAACGGGATCAGCGAGGCCGCGACCGACACCAGCTGTTTCGGCGACACGTCGATCAGGTCCACCGCATCGGCCGGGTTCAGCATGAACTCGCCGCCCTTGCGGGTGGACACGAGTTCGTTCACGAACCGCCCGCTGTCGTCCAGATTGGCGTTGGCCTGGGCGATGGTGTGGCGCATTTCCTCGGTGGCGGACAGATACACCACGTCATCGGTCACCTGCGCCTCGCGCACCTTGCGGTAGGGGGTTTCGATGAAGCCGTACTTGTTCACCCGCGCGAAGGTGGCGAGGGAGTTGATCAGGCCGATGTTCTGGCCTTCGGGCGTCTCGATGGGGCACATCCGGCCGTAGTGGGTCGGGTGCACGTCGCGCACCTCGAAGCCCGCACGTTCGCGGGTCAGACCGCCCGGGCCAAGCGCCGACAGGCGGCGCTTGTGCGTCACCTCGGACAGCGGGTTGGTCTGGTCCATGAACTGGGAAAGCTGGCTGGAGCCGAAGAATTCCCGCACCGCCGCCGCCGCCGGTTTCGCGTTGATCAGGTCCTGCGGCATGATCGTGTCGATTTCGACCGACGACATGCGTTCCTTGATCGCGCGTTCCATCCGCAGCAGGCCGACGCGGTACTGGTTTTCCATCAGTTCGCCGACCGACCGGACCCGGCGGTTGCCGAGGTGGTCGATGTCGTCGATCTCGCCCTTGCCGTCGCGCAGTTCCACCAGCCCCTGGATACAGGCGATGATGTCCTCGCGGCGCAGCGTGCGCTGCGTGTCCGGCGCGTCCAGATCCAGCCGCATGTTCATCTTGACCCGGCCCACGGCCGACAGGTCATAGCGTTCGCTGTCGAAGAACAGGCTGTCGAACAGGTTCGCCGCGGCGTCCAGCGTCGGCGGCTCGCCCGGGCGCATGACGCGGTAGATGTCCATCAGGGCACCTTCGCGGTTCATGTTCTTGTCGGCGGCCATCGTGTTGCGGATGTAGGGGCCGACGTTCACGCCGTCGATGTCCAGCACCGGGATCTCGGTGATGCCCTTGTCCAGCAGCGCCTTCAGCGACCCGCCCTTGACCGCGCCGTCGCGATCCAGTTCCTCGGTCAGCTCGTCGCCGGCCTCGACCCAGATCTCGCCGTTGCTTTCGTCGATGATGTCCTTGGCGACGAAACGGCCGAGGATCTGTTCATAGGGAACCAGCAGTTCCTTGACCTTGCCCTCGTCCATGATCTTCTTGACCATGCGGGGGGTCATTTTGTCGCCGG
This sequence comes from Ruixingdingia sedimenti, assembly GCF_031432425.1. NCBI lineage: Bacteria > Pseudomonadati > Pseudomonadota > Alphaproteobacteria > Rhodobacterales > Paracoccaceae > Ruixingdingia > Ruixingdingia sedimenti. Next base: position 20,578 of record NZ_JAVKPH010000040.1, read on the forward strand.
CCTTGCAGATCACCTCGCCGGTCGCGGCATCGACCAGATCGAAGGACGGACGGGTGCCGCGCACGCGTTCGGGGAAGAACCGGGTGACCCAGCCACGGCCCTTTTCCAGACGATAGGTCACGGTGTCGTAATAGGCATCCATGATGCCTTCCTGATCCATGCCGAGCGCATAGAGCAGCGTCGTCACCGGCAGTTTCCGGCGGCGGTCGATGCGCGCGAACACCAGATCCTTGGCGTCGAATTCGAAATCCAGCCACGACCCGCGGTAGGGGATGATCCGGCAGGCGAACAGCAGTTTGCCCGACGAATGCGTCTTGCCCTTGTCATGGTCGAAGAACACGCCGGGGCTGCGGTGCATCTGGCTGACGATGACCCGTTCGGTGCCGTTGACCACGAAGGTGCCGTTCGCGGTCATCAGGGGCATGTCGCCCATGTAGACATCCTGTTCCTTGATGTCCTTCACCGACCGCGCGCCGGTGTCCGCGTTCACATCGAACACGATCAGGCGCAGCGTCACCTTCAGCGGCGCGGCATAGGTCATGTCGCGCTGCATGCATTCGTCGACGTCGTATTTCGGCTTTTCCAGCTCGTATTTCACGAATTCGAGCACGGCGGAATCGTTGAAGTCCTTGATCGGGAACACCGACTGGAACACCCCCTGGATGCCCTCGCCGTCGCCCGGCCGGTCGCCGTCGCCCGATTTCAGGAACAGGTCGTAGGAGGATTTCTGAACCTCGATCAGGTTCGGCATCTCCAGGACTTCGCGGATCTTGCCATAGTAGCGCCGGATACGCTTCTGGCCGACATAAGCTTGCGCCATGCTCGTGGTCACCTTTCGTCTGTGGCGCGGCCGACCCGTGGGCCTCGGGGGCGGCGCCTGCGAACGCGGGGGTGGGTTCCATTCCTGCCGGCCCTGCCAAAGACCGGCTCCCGAACCCGGACCTTCCCTTGAGGAGGGCTTGCGCGCAAGCCGCCTTCAAGACAGGTCCGGCCGGGCCCGACTATCCGTCGGACCCGGCCAAGATCATGCGGTCAGGATGCGTCGCGCATCCCGGCCGATCACTTCAGCTCGACCTTGGCGCCAGCCTCTTCGAGCTTTTTCTTCATCGCTTCGGCGTCGGCCTTGGAGATCTGCTCCTTCACCTTGCCGCCGGCTTCCACCAGATCCTTGGCTTCTTTCAGGCCCAGGCCGGTGATCGCGCGCACTTCCTTGATCACGTTGATCTTGTTGGCGCCCGCGTCGGTCAGCACGACGTCGAACTCGGTCTGCTCTTCGGCCGGGGCCGCAGCAGCGCCAGCAGCCGGGCCGGCAACCATGACGGCGCCGCCGGCGGCCGGCTCGATGCCGTACTTGTCCTTCAGGATGGTTTTCAGTTCCTGGGCTTCCAGGAGGGTCAGGCCAACGATGTCTTCGGCCAGTTTGTTCAGATCAGCCATTTTTCCGTTCCATTCGGTTCAAGATGGGGTCCAACGTCGAGATTTCTACCCGACGAAGGCATTTCGTTCAGCTCAGGCAGCTTCGCGTTCCTCAAGCGTCGTGAGGATGCCCGCGATGTTCGCGCCAGGCGCGCCGATCGCACCGGCGATGGCGGAAGCCGGGGCGCCGAGGCACGACACGATCTGAGCGATAAGCTCTTCACGCGACGGCATCGCAGCCACGGTTTTCACACCGGCCGGGTCGAGAACCGTATCGCCCATCGCGCCGCCGAGGATCACGAATTTCTCGTTCTTCTTGGCATAGGCGTCCGAGACCTTCGCCGCGGCGACGGGATCCTCGGAATAGGCGAACACGGTCATGCCCTTGAGCAGATCGGCCATGCCCGAACCGGGCTTGCCTTCAAGGGCGATCTGGGCGAGCTTGTTCTTGGCGACGCGCACGGACCCGCCCACGGCACGCATTTCCGCGCGCAGGTCCTGCATCTGAGCAACCGTCATGCCTTCGTAGTGGGCAACCACCACGACGCCAGAGCTTTCGAAGATCTGGCCGAGTTCCTCGACCACTTTCTCTTTCTGGGCTCTATCCACAGTTTCACTCCAAGTGTGGGGGTTTCCCCCCGGCTCATGTCAGCCCGCCGGATGGCGGGCATTCGGGTCCGCTGACAGGGTCCCGAGATCCAGACCGCCCGAGGCGATGCCCCGGAATTCCGTTCCCGTTTCCCATCTCGGGAAGGATATTAAGCGGGTATCCCCGCACCCTCCGTCTCGGACAGGACGGGGCGTTTCCGCCCCGCCATCCCGGCCCTTGCGGGACGGGAATTCCATCGGGGTGCCATCCGGCACCCCCTCGGATCACTTCGCCGTGGCCGAGGCCAGATCGACGCTGACGCCGGGGCCCATGGTCGAGCTGAGCGACACCTTCTTGAGGTAGGCGCCCTTCGCCCCCGAGGGCTTGGCGCGGCTGACGGCATCCACGAAGGCGCGGATGTTCTCGGCCAGCTGGTCGGACCCGAAGGACACCTTGCCGACGCCGGCATGGATCACGCCCGCCTTTTCGACCTTGAACTGGACCTCGCCGCCCTTGGCGTTCTTCACCGCGGTCGCCACGTCCATCGTCACCGTGCCGACCTTGGGGTTCGGCATCAGGTTGCGCGGGCCGAGGATTTTCCCCAGACGGCCGACCAGCGGCATCATGTCCGGCGTCGCGATGCAACGGTCGAACTCGATCTTGCCGCCCTGGATGGTTTCCAGCAGATCCTCGGCGCCCACGATGTCGGCGCCCGCCGCCGTGGCCTCGTCGGCCTTGGCGCCGCGCGCGAACACCGCCACGCGCACCGTCTTGCCGGTGCCGTTCGGCAACGTCACCACGCCGCGGACCATCTGGTCGGCATGGCGCGGGTCGACGCCCAGGTTCATCGCGATCTCGACCGTCTCGTCGAACTTCGCCGAGGCCGCCTGCTTGATCAGGCCCACCGCGTCCTCGACCGAAAGGTTGGCCTTGTCGGCAAAGACTTCACGCGCCGCGCGCGTCCGTTTTCCAAGCTTCGCCATGACTTACCCCTTGACCTCAATGCCGCAGGACTTGGCCGAACCAAGGATGATCTGCATCGCCGCTTCGACGGAATTGGCGTTCAGGTCCTTCATCTTGGCCTGGGCGATCTCGCGCACCTGCGCGACGGTCACGGTGCCCGCGACCACGCGGCCCGGCTTTTCCGAACCCTTCATGCGGCTGCGCTTGCCGACCGGCTTGAGCCCCGCGGCCTTCTTGAGGAAGTAGGACGCCGGCGGGCTTTTCAGTTCCAGGCTGAACGACTTGTCCTGGTAATAGGTGATCACGACCGGGGTCGGTGCGCCCGGCTCCATGTCGGCGGTCTTCGCGTTGAATTCCTTCACGAAGGCCATGATGTTCAGACCGCGCTGGCCGAGCGCCGGGCCAACGGGCGGCGACGGGTTCGCCTGCCCCGCCTTCACTTGCAGCTTGAGGCTGCCGATTACCTTCTTGGCCATGCGGCCTCTCCTTTGTCACAGCCCCCGAGGGGGCGGTTTAGTGGTCCGGCCCCGGTCGCCCGGCAGCCTCCCACGGATGCACGTCAGGCGACCTTGGTCACCTGTGTGAATTCCAGTTCGACCGGCGTGGCGCGGCCGAAGATCGACACCGTGACCTTCAGGCGGCTCGCCGCCTCGTCCACGCCCTCGACCATGCCCTCGAACCCCTCGAAGGGCCCGTCGGTGACAGTCACCTTCTCGCCGATGTCGTAACGGATCAGGCTGCGCGGCGCTTCCTGCCCCACTTCGACGCGGTTGAGGATCTGGTTCACCTCATCGTCGCGCATCGGCATCGGCTTGCCCTGGGGGCCAAGAAAGCCGGTGACGCGGTTGATCGAGCTGATCAGGTGATAGCCGCGGTTCGACATTTCCATCCGCACCAGCACATAGCCCGGCATGAAGCGGCGCTTGGAAGTCACCTTCTTGCCGCGGCGGACCTCGATCACCTCTTCGGTGGGAACGAGAACCTCTTCGATCTCTTCCTCCAGCCCGGCATCGGCGACGGCCTGCCTGATCTGCTCGGCGATCTTCTCCTCGAAGTTCGAGAGAACGCTCACCGAATACCACCGCTTCGCCATTCCACGTCCACCCTGGCCGTTGCCCGGGTCGCCCCGGAATTCCTGTCTTGCGGGCGCGCCGCACCCTTGCGGGAACAAAAAACAGCGCGCATGCCGAATCGATGCACGCCGGTCCCCACAAAACAGCGCCCCGGATACAGGGCCGCGGCGCCGAATTCAAGGGGACCGCCGCAGATTCCGTCAGCCGACGAGATCGAGCAGAACCGTCAGCCCGGTGCGGATCAACAGGTCCACGATGAAGAAGAACAGCGCCGTCAGCGCCGCCATCACGAAAACCATGACCGTGGTCAGCATGACCTCGCGCCGCGAGGGCCACGTGATCTTGCCCGCCTCCGAGCGGACCTGCTGCATGAACTGGAAGGGGTTCGTCTTGGCCATGACCTGTCCTGCCTGGGGCTTTGGGGCCAGATACGCGCTTGGCCGGGGAAATTCAAGCGGCCTGCGCGTGTCGGGCGGCGCAGGGGGCATTCTGCCCCCTCTTGGCTGCGCCAATTCACCCCCTGAGGATATTTTCAGACAGAAAGTGAGGAAAGGCGCGGTGCCCGCAGGCCGGCGCACGCCCCGGCATGCCGGGCGCGAACCTGCAACGATGTCGGGAAGGCCTGGCAGGGGCAGAGGGACTCGAACCCCCGACCCTCGGTTTTGGAGACCGATGCTCTACCAACTGAGCTATACCCCTAGGCCTGAGCGGGGGTTAAGCCAGCGCATCGGGGAAATCAAGGGGCAACCTGCGGGGCGCGGCGGAAACCGCGGTCAGCGGCCCGCGGGCGGGATGTCGAAATGCAGGACCTCCTCGCGCCGCCCGAGGCTTTCGTAAAGCGCGATGGCCGGGGCGTCGCCGCGGTCGGCCTGCACGAAGATCACCCAGGCGCCGCGGTGGCGGGCCTCTTGCTGCAACAGGCGGATCAACCCGCGGGCGATGCCGCGGCGGCGGTGGGTTTCGGCCACGGCGAGGTCGTAGAGGTAGATCTCGCGCCGCGCGCTTTCGAACTTGGGCAGCACATATGCGGCAAGCCCGCCCACCACATGGTCCCCGGCCACCGCCGCCAGCGCGATGAAACCGTCACCGGCCAGCATGCCGCGCAGCCAGTCGTCGGGGGGCGGGTCGCCGGCACAGGTCTGCGGTTCGTCAAACACCGCGCCGAAAAGGTCCAGCAGCCCGCGCATCAGCGCCAGGTCCTGCGGCCCGAGCCGGATCAGGTCGATCCCCGCCATGGCATCCTCCTTTGCGCCAGACTGCCACGCGCCCGGCCAAAAGAAAACGCGCGGGGGAAGCCCCCGCGCGTTCCTGCCGTGATCCTGCCGATCAGGCGATGATTTTGGAGACGACGCCTGCGCCGACGGTGCGGCCGCCTTCGCGGATGGCGAAGCGGAGCTTTTCTTCCAT
>NZ_JAVKPH010000041.1:0-25641 GCF_031432425.1 Ruixingdingia sedimenti
ACGCCTTCGAACCGCGTCCAGGCGTCCTGGCCGCCCTCGCGGACCGGTGTGGTAAGGGCTGCGTCCACGCAGGGTTTCTCGCGCGGCTCGGCGGTCGCCATGCCGACGCCGGGCATGGGCGGCATCTCGCCCGCGCGCTCGAGCATGTCGGCCAGATCGAACTCGAGATCGCTGCCTTCACGGATCAGGACGAGCCGTTCCTGGCCGCCCTTGTGATAGACCGTGCCGGGGACGCGGATCGGCTGATGCGCCGAGCGGAAATGCAAGTCGCCGCCCACTTTCAGCGCGATCTCGCCGCGCAGCTGGCAGAGCCGGTCGAGATCAAGGCCCTCCGCGGGCTCGGTCAGCTTCCACCAGACATGGAGCTTCGTCGCCCCCTCCGGCGTCCGCCCGCCGCTCTCGACGATCAGGGTCGGCCTGCCGAGATGGAGGACGAGGTGATCGAGCTTGGCCGGGATGTCGCCCGCGTCCAGATCGACGACGACGCTCTGCATCTGCAGGACATCGGCGGCACGCGCCTGTCCGGTTTCCGCGACCGTACCGGGAATGACATAGACCGCCGCTCCCTCGCGCGCGCCCCAGGCGGCGAAGGTGGCGAGTTTGTCGGGCGCCGCGCCGTTCGCGTCGATCCAGATGTTGTGAGGCCGACCGTCCTTGCCCTGACCCTTGTCCACGAAGCCACGGACAGGGATCAGTCCCTCGGAATAGCCAAAGACCACGTCGACGAAGCGCGCGATCTGCGCGGGATCCGGTTCCACGGCGAAGGGATCGGGCAGCGGTGCCGCGTCGTTGAAATCCCGCCATGGATTGAAGTGGATGATCTTGTCGTCGCTCATGCTGCCAACCCCCAGCACCGTTCGGCATGGGCGCAGAACCGGCATTCGAAGAAGTCGCGGCTGGCGGCGATGCGGGGCAGCAGCTCGCCCGCGTCGGTGGCCTGCAGGATCCGCACCGCGCGGTCGGACATGCGCTGCGCCAGATCTGCATCGAAGGCGACCTGCTCGTGATGCAGTTCGGCCGTGTCCTTGTTGATCGCCGTGAACAGTGCCGGGGCCGAGGAAATGCCCGGCACCGAGGGCTCCATGTAGGCCTGATAAATCGCGATCTGTGCGGCATAGACGGGCTTGGAGACGGCGACCCCGTCCTTGACGCAGGCCCGCCAGTTCTTCGCGTTCATCGTCTTGCATTCCCAGAGCGCCGGGGTGCGAAGACCGAGCGCGGCCGGGGCGCCGGCGATGATCCCGTCGACATGGCCGCGGATGCGACCGCCCGCGACGGAAAAACCGAACTGCTCTCCATCAGGCCGGTTTCCCTTGCGGGTGTAGAGGTCGAGCCCCGCCGCCCGCAGCCAGCGGATCGCCAGATCCTCGAGCTGGTGACCGATCTCGAAGATCCGCAGAGTCTGCCCGCCGAAGTCCGAGCCCTCGTCCTTGGGCGCGCCTGCGAACTCGAACTGCAACGCGCGTTCGCAGGCATGTCCCAGACGGGACGCGCCGAGATAGGTCCGGGGCGGCGTGGCCTCCCGCTCGGCGATCAGCGCGGCGTCGACCAGCGCGTTGATCCGCTCGGTCATGGAGGGGCGCGGGTTGAAATCCAGCATCAGAAAGGGATCTCCGCCTCGGCGGCGATCTCCGCCATCTCGGCGCGGAACGCCTCGACGGTCAGGACGATCAGCCGGTGCATGTCGTTCTGGGTCAGCTGGCCCAGCGGGCGGTCCCAGCCGATCCGCTCCATCTCGGGCGCAAGCGCGCGCATCACGGCCGGCAGCGCCTGAGTTTCCTCTTCGGTGAAATCGACCATGCTCAGTCCTCTTTTCGCTTTGCGGGTGAAGGCCGCCTGGCAGCCCATGGAGCAGAACCAGCGGCGGTTGCGGGTTGGGCGCGGTCGGTGCGGATCGAACCAGCCGAAGCCGCGCGCGCGGGATGTGCAGACGGCGCAGAGCACCGGCCGCAGATGCCAGAGGCGATCACGGCCCGGTCGATCCGCAGCCGCTGCGGACGGGGGTGCGATTTGCGCGACATGGCTCACGCGGCCCTCCCGATGTCCGGGCTGGCGCGGCCCACAAGTTGGCGAATCTCGCGCTTGTTGAAGCCGAAGGTCATCAGAGCGGAGGCGCGGTACCGCGTCAGGCCGAAGTCATGGCGGCATTCGGGTGGCAGATACTGGAGCTGCTTCTCGGTGGCGGCCTGTGTCAGCCATCCCTTCGACTTGAATGCGCTCTCATCGGTCTCGTGGGTGTTCAGCCAGTCATCCGCCTGCGCCAGGCAGACCGGGCGTTCGCCCACCCCCAGCAAACGCGGCGTCTGGCCCTTGCCGCCGCCAACAGCGTGCCAGCGACCATCGAGGAAAAAGATGCCACCCCAGGCACTGAACCCGTTGGCCATCAGCGCCGCATCGTCGCCGAAGAGATCGACCCACGCGAAGCTGGACCGCTTCAGCAGGTCGATCTCGGTCATCATGAAGCCCGACAGCGGCGCGGCGGCCCCGCCTTCTCCCGCATCCAGATCCTCGCGCGGGAACGCCTCGCCGCAGAGCGGGCATTCGGTGGCGGCCAGCGGGATCTCCGCCTCGCAGGCAGGACAGGTCTTGGTCGGCGCCTCGCCGGTTTCGGTCTTGCCGTCCAGATCGACATCCTGTTCCAGCGTGCCGTGGAGCAGGCTCGAGGTGCCGAAATCCAGCACGACGCAGTCGGTCTTGACGATGCCGGGGTGTTCCTCGGGATCGACGGTGCGCAGGCCGCGCCCGACCATCTGGATCATCGTGGACTTGTAGGAGCTGGGGCGCAGCAGCACGACGCAGGAGGTGGGCGGGTGGTCCCATCCCTCGGTCAGCACCGCCACGTTGACCACGACGCGGATGCCGCCCGCCGCGTAGTCGGCGAGGATCGCCTTGCGCGTCTCGGCCGCAAGATCGCCGTGGATCAGCGCGGCGGAAACGCCCGCCTCCCTGAAGGCGTCGGTGACGTGTTCGGCGTGCGCGACGGTGGAGCAGAACACCACGGTCTGCCGGTCGCCCGCCTTTTCCTTCCAGTGGCGGATCACCTCGTCGGTGACGGGGGCGCGGTCCATGATGCCCGCCACCTCCGCCATGTCGAAATCCGACATGGTCTTGCGGACCGAGCGCAGCTCGTCCTGCACGCCCACGTCGATGACGAAGGTGCGCGGCGGCACCAGGTGGCCCGAGGCGATCAGTTCGCCCAGCCGCACCTGATCGGCGACATTGTCGAAAACCTCGCGCAGACCCTTCTTGTCGCCCCGGTTCGGCGTCGCCGTGACCCCGAAGATGCGGGCATCGGGATTGGCCGCGCGTACCCGGTCGATGATGCGACGGTAGCTGTCGGCGACGGCATGGTGCGCCTCGTCTACGACCAGCAAGTCGAGGCGCGGCATGTCCGCGAGGTTAGGGGCCCGCGCCAGCGTCGGCACCATGGCGAAGGCGACCTGGCCACCCCAGGACTTCTCCGTGGCGTCGATCACCGATGTGGCGATGCCCGGCACCACGCGCTGGAACTTGGCGCGGTTCTGCGCCGTCAACTCGTCGCGATGGGCCAGCACGCAGGCCTTCGCGCCGTCGCCGATCATCTCGCCGGTGACCGCCGAGAGCATGATGGTCTTGCCCGCGCCGGTGGGCGCCACGCCCAGCGTGTTGCCGCGGGAAGCGAGCGCAGCCACGCTGCGCTCGACGAAGGTCTTCTGGCGGGGGCGCAGACGCATGGCCGGTCTCCCCCTTACTGCGCCCAGCTCGGCCGACCGGCGGCGCCGGGGGCGGACGCGGGCTGGCTGGGCTGATGTGCCGCTGCCGCAGGGGTGGGCTGCTGCGGGGCATGTCCGGCTGCACTCTGTCCGCCGAACTGCAGCGCCGCCGTCCCCATGACCTGCGGGTAATCGCGATGATCCGGCGTGACCGCGCTGCGGATCTCGTTCTTGTCGTCGCCGCTGGCGTCGGTGCCGATGTCGATGCGGGCGATGAACTCGATCCCGTCGAGATCGGCGAAGCCGTTGATGCGCCGCGCCGCCTGCGCCTCGGCCGACATGTCCTTGTCGGAAATCCCGCGGGCCGAGTTCAGCATTCCGCGCACGAGGCTGCGGCCCATGTTGGCCCAGTCGGGCCCCTTCGGGCTGTAGAGCCCGATCAGGGTGAAGATCTTGCGCCGGGCGTACTGGCCCTCGGTCACGGTGAATTCGCCGTTCAGATAGACAGCCCCGGTCGAGCCGCGCGTGGCATAGCCGCCGGTCCAGCCCTGCGAGGCATCATCGAAACCGCCGGGGCGGATGGTCAGGCGCACCTTGGCCAGCGTGCCCTTGGGGATCAGGTTGGTGTTGCTTTGCGCGTCGTTGAAATCGTTCCAGGAACCCATGGGGAACCTCCTTTTCTGATCAGGATTGCGGTTGGGATGGGGCGTCAGCCGCCGGGTCGGCGGGTGGCGGGGTGTAGGTCAGGCGCTTGGGCGCTGGCGCGACGGGGGCGCGGATCTTTGTCATCAGGCGGCCGAGGTGAGGCTCCTCGACCTGATCCAGCCGGCCGGAGCGGTCCTTGGCCGGAAAGCCCCAGGGGTTGATCGTCTGGCAGACGAAGGCGCGATAGGGATCGCCATCGGCCTTCAGCTCCGCCATGGTGATCACCTCGTCGACGATCCCCGGCAGCTCCAACCCGGTCTTCGAGCCGTCGATCTGCGGCTGGAACACCTTGCGATTGAAGTCGTCGAGCTTTTCGTCGAGGATCCCGACGAACCAGACGTTCTTCGCCCGCGTGTGCTGGAGATGGGTGAGCCAGCCGATCATCTCGCGGCCGTGCAGCCCGTAGGCCCCGCGCACGTCCGGCTTGCCGGTCTTCTCCGACAGCGCCTCGGGCTGGCCCTTGCACCAGCCGAAGCACAGGCGCCCCGCCACGGTGATCGAATCCACGAAGATCGTGTCGTAGCGGTCAAGCGCGGCCGGATCGCCGAAGCGGTCGCAGACCGCCTTGTAGTGCGCGGGGCTGTAGGGCTGCTCGTCGCGCAGCGCCGGGTTCGGGCCACCGATGAACACTGCGAAATCCCGGCATTCCGTCCAGGTTCGCGGCCGGATGCTGTCGCCCGCCCAGCCCTCAATTGCGAGATCGCCCGCCTCGAGATCCATGAACAGGGTCGTCGATGCGTTCAGGGTCCAGAGCAGCGAGGTCTTCCCGATGCCGGATTTGCCGAAGATGCAGCCCTTGATCCCACGCGGCTCGGCCAGCCGCTGGTCGGCGCTGATGATCGGAAGGCCGCCGGTCATGCCAGCACCTCCTGACGCGCCTGCGCTGCATCCGGGTCGTTGCTGGTCACGGCCGCGAAGAGCGCATCGAGACGATCCGCCTCGTCGAGGCATTCCTTGCCCTTGCGGCGCATGAAACGCCGCGCGTCATCGAGCAGCTCGGGCTCGGCGATGAGGTGCGGGATGGCGACGTATTCCGCGGCGGACTCGACAAAGTAGGACTTCGAGCGCAGATCCTTCACCAGCGGCGCGAAGGACTCGCACACGTCCGCGAAATCGGCCTGGCCCACAGCATCGTCCTGCGTGCGCAGGATCCGCTTCACCTCGGTGATGATGCCGGTCCGCAGCATCCGCAGCGCACCTTCCTGCCGCGCCTGGCTGCAGGTCAGCGGGAAGGCATCCTCCATCATGTCATCGGCGATTTTCGGGGCGTTGTTGCCAAGCTGCGAGGCAACCTCCCAGACACGTTCGGCAAATGCCGCCGACTGGCTATCGAGCATCGAACCACTCCTTGATTGTCGTGAAAGCTGCAGACCCCTCGGCGATGGCCGTGGCATCGAGGTCGTGAAACGGGGTGTCCCTGGCCTCACGCATGCCCTTGCGGGCAAGGGCGAGGTTCTCGTCCGAGGCCCATTCGGCAAAGGCGCGGAACGTGCCGGTGACATGCCGCCACGCTGCCTGCTCGGGCGTCGGCGGGACGTAGAGGGGATTTCGCCGGCTGGCGGACCGCTGCGGGCGGAGCCCGCGCATTGCGGCGTCCACCACCATCTTGCGCAGGGCCGCGCGTGTCGGTTCCTCACCGCGTTCGAGGCGGTCATCGAGGGCGCGACGAACGACGCCGGGGTCAGCGGCTTCGGCGTCTCTGATCTGACGGGCCTCGTGGATCTCGTCGCGGCGCAAGCCGAGGTCGGCGGCGGTAGCAGGTGCGTTGTCATCTCCAACGCAGGTCCGCGAGCGCCCCATGACCTCGCCCCGCGCCTGCGCGGCATCGTATTCGTCGGCCAGCCGACGCTTGGCGCGGGCCTCGATCTCGAGCGCGTGGGCCTGCGCGCGATGCGCTGCCGCGACGAGATCGTCATGGGCGCTCTTGGCGCGCTGCAGCCGGGCGGCGCGTTTCGCCACGTCGTAGGCCAGCCCGGCGACCTCGCGCGCCTCGAGCACCTCGGCGGCGGTCTTCGCGCCTGAGAGCATGCTGGCCGCGCGGTCGATCAGGCTGGGCAGATCCTGAGATTGGGTCGATATCGGGGCGAGCGCCGTCATTGATCGCCCCCCTGCGGGACGATCTCGATCTTCAGCGTGCCGGGACGGACGGTGCGCGCGGGCTCGAAACCGGCACGGATCGCATCGGGCCAGGCGGCGTATTTGCGCTCGGGCACCTTGAACGCGATGTCGACATACTGCGCGGGATCGTCCCCGGCGGCGGTGATGCGCTCGACCATGGCGGCGAGGCGATCCTGATCCCAATCGACCCGTTTCGGCAGATCGGCGACCACGGTGAAATCGCCGTCGTCGAAGCGGATCGTGCCCGTGTCCTTGCCCGCAGCCTGCCGCTCCTCGGCGGCGCGGGTGGCGTAGCGGACGGTCAGCGCACCATCGAGGCGGGCCTTCGCGGCCTTGGTCCGCGCCATGCGCTCGTCGATCTCGCGCTGCAGGATGGCCAACAACTCGACGGGCAACTGCGCGATGTCCTGCAGGCCGAGGCCGGGCAGGTCGTCGACGGTGGGGGTGTTCGCGGGGAACGGCATGTAAGGGTCTCCATGATCGGCAAAAATGGATTGGAAGGCGGTCATCACGCGGCCTCCTGCTCAGCCAGCAGGAGCGCGGACAGCGAGACGGCTGCGGCCTTCGGTTTGGGGCGGGCGACGGCGATGTAGGCGAACTGGTCGGGGCCCGTGCGCTCCTGCACCAGGTGCACGAGGCCCTGTTCGGCGGCCCAGAAGGCGCGCGACCCGAGCCGTGCCAGTTCCGCGCGCTGCTGATCCGGCAACCGGGCGAACATCGGGAAGATGTCGAGAACCAGAAAGCCGCGATGGTACTCGAGCCGGTCGCCCGGCACGGCCTGCGCCACCCAGGCGCAGAACTCGATCTCGGTGAGCGCTCGGCGGGCGCGGACCGTGATGAAGGGGGTGGTGCCCATGAACATGATCTCCTCCTTTCGCCTCTACTCAGGCCGCCGCGAGATCGTCCCAGGCGGGACCGAGACCGTGGGCGGTGAGGACGTGACGGAGATCGGCGAGGCGGCGGTAGAGCGCGGACCGGCTCCCGAAACCCTCGGCCGCGAGCGCGGTGACGGGGCGATGCGCCAGCGCCGCGCAGAAGCGGCGATCCTCGGCCGGCAGCCGCGCGAGGGCGGCCTGCAGAGCGTGGTGAAGTTCGGTGACGGCCGCCGCGCAACATGTCTGACCGTGCCAGGCGGCAAGCCCGTCGTCCTCGGTCAGCGTGTCCCCGACCGGCTCGCGGGTTCCGGCCAGGGGCACTTCGAGCGAGAGGAGCGACCCACCCTGCGCACGGCGCTGGCGGTGATGGCGCATCGCGATCCGCGAGGACTGGTTGCGCAGGACGATGTTGGCGAAGGCGCCGATGTTGCCGCGCGCGGGGTCGTAGGCGGGCAAGCGGCGCAGCAGATCGACCAGGAGGTCCTGCCCCAGATCCCCGCGCTCGCAGACCGGCAGGCACAGCTTGCGCCGCAGCCGTTGCGCCGCCGCATCGGCCTCGCGGATGATGGTTTCAATGTCGTCGGGGGAAAGTTCGATCTGCATCGCGGTGCGCCTCGGTCATCGTTTCTGATGAGCCCAAGGTGCCGGATGTTGTCGGCGCGCAGGTGGGAACGGGGTGGGAATGAGGTGGGGGTTTGGTGGGTCGCGCCATTTCCGGTCGTCGGGTGAGAATAGAAGGGCCGACGCGGACCGCTTAGCGGCCACTAAAAGCCATAAAGCGCAAAACCACGCATGGATAACGCGCTCATTACATCTGCTGTCGATGGTGGATCACCGCGGTGAATACTGTACTTCGACCGCGTGAAGCTGATGATTGCGCGACTTGAGAGTGCCGGGATAAGTTCCATGAACATTTATAGCGACAGAGGCGTGCTCGACGATGGCAGACCTAATTTTTGACCGGAAGCACGCCATGGAAGCGATCCGCTTGGCAAAAACCAACGGGCAGGAATGGCTATATGAAAGCTATCCCAAGCCAAACGGACAGAAGCGCCGGTCGAGCACGGGTTTTCTGATGCACGAAGGCGCGGCCTACCCGGTAAAACCGCTGGGACGTCTGGCAAACGAGATTGCCGGCAACCCAATGACCGCTAATCCCATCACGAATGTTTTCAGGAAATACTTCGAGAAGTTGGGGTTCCAGTTGATCGACAGCCCCGAGGACGAGGCGGAAAACGCGACTGAGCGACAGCGCCGCCTCGCCGAAGTTTGGGAGCGCCCGGGCCAAGCTCGGTTTCGCCGCGCCGTCTTTGAGATGTTCGGCGCGCGCTGTGTTGTGACAGGATGCGAGACGCTGATGGCGTTGGAAGCCGCACACGTTCTGCCTGTGTCCAGCGGCGGCGGCGATGAAGGATGGAATGGCATTCCTCTTCGCGCCGACTTGCACAGGCTCTTCGACGCTGGCGCCATCATGATCGATCCTACCTCGTGGAAACTCTCGGTGGCTGATGCCGTGCGTGAGGAATACGGCCAGTATCACGGTCTGGATCTCGAGCCGGTCATCGCCGAGATCGATGGAGCAGCGGAGCTGGCGGCGGCATTGCGGAAGCGAATGGCAATGATCGGCTAAATGCGAGCTGGACCGACCGGGCTCCAGCTGACGAAAGCGGACTCAAGGAAGGAAGCGCGCGAGACGCTGCTGGTTACCTTTTCAACCGTCGACCACGATGTCTGATGCATGGACGCTGAGCCGGTAGCCCCGGTTGCGCACCGTTTCGATCAGGGCCTTGCTCTCGCCATCGGTGAACCCGGCAGCCTTGAAGGCATCCCGCAGCTCCCGGATCAGATCCTTGGCTTCGCGCGCCGTGGTGCCTTCGACATGAGACCCGGAGGCGACCTGATCGCGCGACAGCGCCTTCTCGAGCAGGCGTTCGAACACGGGGAAAATCTGACGCGACAGGATGACGGAACGACCGTCCCAATGAACCTCGGCCGCCGCCCTCCGAACACGAAGCACGGGCGCCAGCGGGATCGGCGCCAGAGCCGCGATGTCGATTGTGCCGCCGAGGCCATTTGTGGCGGGCGTCAGCACCTCGAGGATTTCGACGAGATGAAAGCCCGCATCCTGGTGTCGCCGGGCAATCTCCGCTGGCAACTGCGGCGCGAGGATCGTGACGTCCGGGCCCTGCGCCGCTTGGCGCAACGATGCTATGATGCCGTCGCCGGTCAGGGCTGCGGGCTCCAGCGCAAGAAACACTGCGCGCCCCGATGGCGTATCGCCGAGCCGCCAGACCTTCTCCGCGGCGCGTTTCGGGGCTGCAGCGAACCCTGCTGCGGCGCCGATCACGGATGCCAGCCCATCAGCGCCGATGCGGAACACGCGCACATCATCTTCGGTGAGTTCGATGTCCTGTCGATGATCGAACGGGCACTCAGCCCGAAACGCATCGCCGATTTTCCGGATCGGCCGACAGGGGAGCCCGCATTCGCAGGCATCGCAGACCTCCCAATCGGCGAGCGGCGCCTGTTCGATGAGGACACGTTTCGCCAGCAGCCGATCGCAGACCGGACCGAAGAAGGGCGCGGCAAGCTCGCCGGGCAGGATCGCGTCGTCGCCAGCCTCACTCAGCCGCGTCAACAACCTCAAAATCGTCTCGGTCATTCATCAGCCCGTTCCGCTCGATCAGCTTCATCACCCGCGCCTCATGCTGGGTGCGGCGAAACTGCACGACGCCTGGGGGCCGCAGCTTGACCGTGACCTGCGGCTGGCGCTTGCCGTCGCCCTTGAACAGGATCCGAAACACAAGCTCGCCCAGCCGCCAGGCGCCGCCGAACGAGACCGGCGTGCTGCCAAAATGCTGGAGCGCATCACCGCCGAGGTCCCGCGACCGCAGCGTGCGCACCACGCGGGGATACCCTTTCTTTCCGGGCGCCATCAGGTCGGCCGCCGCCTCGATGATCAGAACCTTGTCGATCAGCGGATCGTAGGCGGCATCGAAGGCGAATCCCGGTCCGGCCAGTTCGACCGGGCGCAGGGTATAGAGCTCCTGCGCATCGTCGCCGTCGAAGAAGCCGGGCCTGTCGAGGATGATCGAGGCGAAGAGTTCCGCTATCTCGGGCTGATGCGCCTTCCGGATGCGGGCCAGCCGCAGCATGCCCGTGTTCTCGGAGTATCGCAGCACCGCGTGGGAAATCTGGCGCACGCTGATCACCCGTTCGACCTGTCCCTCGACGACCGGCATGGTCGAAACCATGGAGCCGTGGCTGACCACGAGGTTGATCTCGTCATCGTCGTCGTAGTCGCCCACCCGGCAGTAGTCCCCGAGAAAGGCGTCACGGAAGAGCGCGGCGACGGCCGTCCGGAACGCCTCGACCTTATCCTCCGTCAGATCGATCGCGACGCCCCGTTCCCGTCCGGCATATTCATGCAGGCGGTCGGCAGTGAGCATTGCCATGTGGTCGGCGGCCGCGTCGAACAGGTCAGGATGCTCCAGAAACACCCGGACGGCGATGTGCTTGGGATCATGCGCCTTGTTCGGCGAGTCCTCGTCGCCGGTCTTCATGTCGGGGAACAGATCGACGCCTTGACGGGCGGCCTGCGCCTGGATGATCTCGAGGCCGCGGGCATCGCCAAGTTCCGCGATGCGGTGCAGATCGCCGCGCAGCCCCTCGGGATAGCTGTCCTCGGCGCCGGTCAGCAGTTTCTCCAGCGCCTCGCGGGCGGCATCCTCCTCTTGGTCCAGATGGTCGACCGAGAAGCCCTTGTACTTGCCCTCGTGCCGCGCCAGCAGCGGCTTCATCAGGGCGAGATCAATGGTCTTGATGAACCGGGGGTTCACGAACTTCTTCAAATTGCCGGCCACGACGAATCCCCTTTCCTGCAAGACAAGTGTTCCTGTTACGTTCTTTTGATCGATTCTTCAACCTGTGCGGGATCGGCTGGGACGCTTTCCGACATCGACGAGTAGAGGCCAGAGGAGACGACCGCTCCGAGGCCCGCATGAAACGCCCGAACCCACTCCCTCCCGACCAGATGACCGCCGCCGAGCGCCGCGCCGAGCTGTGCGGCCTGCTTGCGCTCGGGCTGGTTCGGTTGCAGATGCGGGATGGAGGCGAAGTATCTGACGATACTGGAGAACGTTGCCTACACTATCCGGCCGACCAATGCCGTCATGCAACTCCAACTCGCCGGAGAAATGCATGAACAAGCCCGATCCCATCCCCGCGCGCCTCGCCGCGCTCAAGACCACGCCGACGCCTGACCTGAAAAAGCAGTGGCGCGATCTGTTCGACTGCGAACCGCCACCCTTCAATCGCCGCTACCTTGAATCACGACTGGCCTATCGCATCCAGGAACTGGCCTATGGCGGGCTGAAGCCGGAGACGATCCGGCGGCTGGAACGGCTCGGCGAGGAACTGGACGGCGGCGACAGGAAGAAGCGCGGCATGCGCGCCGATCGCGACCGCCCGATCACCGGCACACGGCTGCTGCGAGAATGGCAGGGTGTCGAGCAGGTCGTCACCGTCACCACCGACGGCTTCGAGTGGCAAGGTCGGCCGTACAAGTCGCTGTCGGCCATCGCCCGCGCGATCACCGGCACCCGCTGGAACGGCTGGGTGTTCTTTGGGCTCAAGAATCACCGGGGTCGTACATGACCAAGCCGCCCGAGAAATCGAAGGTCGTCCGCAAGCTGCGCTGCGCCGTCTACACCCGGAAATCCTCCGAGGAAGGACTGGAGCAGGAGTTCAACTCGCTCCACGCCCAGCGCGAGGCATGCGAAGCCTACATCGCCAGCCAGCGGTCGGAAGGGTGGGTGCTGGTCCGCGATCAGTATGACGACGGCGGCATCTCGGGCGGCACGCTGGAACGGCCCGGCCTGAAGCGGCTGCTGGAGGACATCGAGGACGGGCTGGTCGACGTGGTGGTGGTCTACAAGATCGACCGTCTCAGCCGCTCGCTCGCGGACTTCGCCAAGCTGGTCGAGGTGTTCGACCGGAACGGGGTGACCTTCGTGTCGGTCACGCAGAGCTTCAACACCACCACGTCGATGGGGCGGCTGACGCTGAACATCCTGCTGTCCTTCGCCCAGTTCGAACGCGAGGTGACGGCCGAGCGCATCCGCGATAAGGTCGCGGCGAGCCGGAAGAAGGGCATGTGGATGGGCGGGGTGCCACCCTACGGCTACCGGGTTGAGAACCGCAAGCTGCTGGTCGACGACGAGCATGCCGCGCATGTGCGCTGGATCTTCGCGCGATTCCTCGAGATAGGCTCCTGCACGGAACTGGCGCGGGAGGTCGGGAAGCGCGGCATCCGCACGCCGCGCGGCAACCGGATCGACAAGAAATTCATCTACCGGATGCTGAACAACCGCGCCTACATCGGCGAAGCGGTTCACAAGGGCGACAGCTACCCCGGCGAGCACGACGCCATCGTCGACCGCGAGATGTGGGACCGCGTCCACGCCATCCTACAGGAGAGCCCTCGGAAGCGCGCTGCCCGCACCCGCGCCGACACGCCCGCGCTGCTGAAGGGGCTGCTGTTCGGCCCCGATGGCGCGGCCTTCTCGCCGACGCACACCCGCAAGGGCGACCGGCTATACCGCTACTATGTGAGCCAGACCGTGCTGAAGCACGGCGCCGGGTCGTGCCCGGTCGGCCGCTTGCCCGCGGGCGAGATCGAGGCGGCCGTCATCGACCAGCTTCGCGCCGTGTTCCGCCAGCCCGAGATCGTGGCGGGCACGTGGAAGGCGGCGCGGGCGCACGACGGGGAGGTCACCGAGGCCGAGGCCCGCGCAGCGCTTCAGCAACTCGACCCGCTGTGGGACGAACTCTTCCCCGCCGAGCAGGCGCGTATCGTGGCGCTGCTGGTCGAGCGCGTGGACATCGGCACGGAGGGGCTCAACGTCCGGCTCCGTATGGATGGTCTCGGCGGCCTCGCGCGCGAGATGCTGGCCGGAGACATGGGAGCGGCCGCATGACCCGCGGCACGCCGATCCCCGAGACAGTGACGCTCCACGTTCCGTTTCGCATCGTGACGCGCGGCGGGCGCAAGGAAATGCAACTGCCCGATGGCGTCCGGTCAGACCGCAATGCGGACAGCACGCTGATCAAGGCGCTGGCCCGCGCCTTCCGCTGGAAGCGGATGCTCGAGTCGGGTGAGTTCGCCACCATCGCCGAACTGGCCGAGCGAGAGGGGATCGCGCCGTCCTACATGACCCGCGTCCTGCGCCTGACGCTGCTCGCGCCCGACATCGTCGAGGCCATCCTGGACGGCACGCATGGGCCGAAGGTCACGCTGGCGCGGATGCTGGAGCCGATCCCGGTAGAGTGGCAGATGCAGCAAATTTGAGAAAGGACCGCGTATACTCACCCTCTGGTGTGCCGCCGCGATTTCCTGCAAGCCACCAGAGCCGCCGGCTCGCCGGATAGCCTAGCTGGAGCGTATCAACCACAGCATGGAGCACATTTTGTGTCGCATTTACCCCCATAGTCTGCCAGTAGTAGCGCATGACTGACTCACTCGATCCCGCACCCGAATCTCCGGTCGAAGAAACGACCCGCCCCCGCAGCACCCCGACGTCTACCGTCGGGAGGGGTAAGGCGATCAAGCGTGCTGATCTGCCTGAGGCAGATCAGTGGTCCGACGGCCAGACAACGGTCATGTTCGGAGATAGCCTCGATCACTACGCTGCCTGGGATGCGCCCGATTGCATCGTGTCAGACGGGGCCTATGGGGTTCTGGGTTTTGAGGGCGATACATCTGATCATACCGGTATGCCCGAATGGTATGAGCCGCATATCGCGGAGTGGTCGGCCCGAGCCAAGGGCAGCACCATGCTCTGGTTCTGGAACTCAGAGATTGGCTGGGCGACAGTTCACCCTGTTCTCGAGAAACACGGCTGGCGCTACGTGAACGCCAACATCTGGGACAAGGGGATCGGCCACATTGCTGGAAACGTAAACACTAAGAAGATAAGGCGCTTTCCCGTCGTCTCTGAGGTCTGCGTTCAATACATTCGCGAGCCCCGTGTGAACGGTCGCCATATCAAGTTCTGGTTGCTCGAGGAATGGAAGCGCACCGGCCTTCCGGTTCGCGAGTCGAACAAAGCTTGTGGGGTCGCCGACGCCGCAACGCGGAAGTATCTCGACCAAGGGCATCTCTGGTATTGGATGCCGTCCGAGAAATTCCAGATGCTGGTCGACTACGCCAACACGCACGGCAACCCTGAAGGTCGTCCCTACTTCTCGCAAGATGGCCTGCGGCCAATGACATCCGCCGACTGGGAAGAGACCCGCTCACACTTCGAGTGCCCTCACGGCATGACGAACGTGTGGAGCCGCCCTGCACTGCGTGGATCGGAGCGCATCAAAACGAACGGCTCATCTGGCCGGGCAGTCCATCTGAACCAGAAGCCGCTCGACCTCATGACCAAGACCATCGGGGCGACCACTCGGCCCGCGGAGGTAGTGTGGGAACCGTTCGGCGGCCTATTCTCTGCTTCAGTGGCTGCACGAAGACTGGGACGGAGGTCGTTCTCCGGAGAGATCGATCCAACCTATTTCCATTACGGTCTGGAACGGATCATTCAAGAAGCTGGTCAGCGTCCTCTTCTTTAATGTTAAGCTTTTCTTCGAGTATCTTTGCGACGTGCTCATCAGCACGCCGCACTTCTTTTTCTGCGGCCTTGATCTGACGAGCCGCAACCTCGAGCGCGTTCTGGTCCTGCTTCTCTTCAGCAGTTTCCTGCGCCTTGATCGCTTTTCGAAGTTTCGCTTCGGCTTTGGCGCTCGACCGGAAAAGGTTCGCCCACTGCGCGATAGTCATTCCCTGGCTCTTGAGCTTCAGCACACGGCTCTTGAACTCTTCAAGGCCTGGATGAACGATGCGATCCATCTTCGCGTAATTCGTGTCCAGACGGTAGTTCGCGATGGACATCAACTCACGTAATCTCTCTTGGTACTCGTGAGTGGGTTGATATTTTCGACCATCAGGCCCCCACGACGCGATTAGTTCATTTGCCCGTCGCAACTGATCCTCGGTCGGATCTTGAATACGGTAGCCATTCGTATTCGTCTGCTGGAGATTGCTGGTCCGATTTTCCGTGTTCTCGGGCTCGCGGACCAGGTAATGTGGTGGATTGTGGTAGTGGTTATCCCTTGCCTCAGCCACTGACCGGCCGGAAACGATCACGACGTCAATGATCTGCGGCTTCCCATAGAGGATCTTCTCTGGAAGCCACGCCAGCATGCAGACGTCCGTATTGTTGTCCGTGAAGTGGTTCTGGCTGTCTTTGAAACGGGCAGTAATTTCGGTCGATAGCGGGAACCATGCCTTGATCTCGAAGCCTGGCTGTGGAGTTACTCCGTCGAAAACGGCATCCGGGAACCCCGGGTCCTGACGAAGCCATGTCCCTTGGCCTGCGAACTCTTCCTGATCGTCGAGGTATTCGACCACGTTGAACTCGATCAGATTGCCGAGGATCGGCGATAGCTTCGAGATGATCTTCGAGAGATTGACCGCCGCTTCAGGTGATACCGGGGGCTCGACTGTCAAGACGTCGAACCTGTGCCCGGACAATTCCTTCAGGTGATCGCCTGCGATCCGTAGAACTTCTTTTGTATCAAGACTCATTCGTCACTGCCCGAGATGATTTTTTTGCGGAAGCTATACACTCGGTGTAGCCGGGTCGAGTCTTCATATAATCTCGCCTCCTCGATCGTGGCTGAGAGAGGCGGGGCAGCACCATCGTTCTGCCGGTGACCTGCTTTCTGAGTCGTCCGTCCAGAACACGAGCGTGCCCTTGCGGCCCCAGCGCCATTCCTGGCCTGCGCGGAGGGTCGGCTTGCCCAGAAGCTCCACCGCCAGCTCCGCCACGCGGGCGCGCAGCTCGGCATCGAAGGCCCGCCAGTCCCGCCCGCTCATCGCCGCCCCCGCCGGACGGGCGCACGCTCTGCAGCCGACGCGAGGACGGCTGCGGCATGATGCAGGAGGGGACGGAGACAGGCGGACACGGGGGCTGGAGAACCGAATGAGGGGCGTTGTTGCCCCCGGTTCTGCCGCCCTTCGGGCCACCCTCGCGACGTCGGAACCGGTCCGCCCGGCCGCAGGCCATCGCCGGAAAAGGGTGACCCCTTCCAGTAACATGCTGAAATAAAATCAGATCATGGGTGGACCCCAAGAGGCACAATGGCCGTATTGGAGCGTTCCGGGTGGCCCTACCCGATCAGTGGGGTGACCCCTCATCCGCGCGAACAGGGTGAAGGGTTCACCCCGTCATCGGGGGGGCCAGCGTTCGGGGCGCGCATCTGCAACAGGCGTATCGAGGGCAAGGGTATCGACAGGGAACGCGGCGGCTGTGACCATCACCCCGCTGCTTCGCCGACGTGTAAATTGTTCGATTTCGGTTCCTTCTCGAAGCGCGCCCCTGAAATCGAATTGTTTAACAGGCAAGGGATTAACCTCTGCAATTTCAATTTGTTATGAAGAATTCACCAAATCCGCGCAGTCATGAGGTCCGGAGAATATCGGCCCTGAGAGACCGATTCCGGGCATCCTCACGCCCAGGCCGGTGCTCAGCCCCTCCCGCATAACCCCCGAATACAACGAGAAAATCCGGCCGGAGCCGGATGGGGAGAACGCTTTCGCGAGGGCAAGTGGCGGAGCGGGTGGGACCGGGATTCAACCTTCTCCGCTGTCTGTCAGCCCTGGACTGCTATCATGGTACCGCCCTCCTACAGATCGACCCGTCCGCCTTGTCCTTAGGCCTGATGGTGGGCGCTTCGGGTACTTTGGACTCGGGTTCCGGCGTCGTCACGCTCAGGTCGCGCGTCCCAAACGGAGCCCTCACGCGCGACGGCAGCAGGCGACCCTGACCGAGATAGACGGCGTGAAAGGATTCCGTCTCTCCCGTCTGAGATCGCCGAGCACCGGATCGAGGCGTCCGGCGGCGATGTTCTCGCGCATGGTAAACGCGGCGATGCGTGAAAAGGAAGAGAGGCACGGCAACGGCCTCCCTTCCGGATGTGCCTGCCGCAGGCTGGTCAATCCTTCAAATCGGCGCCGGTGAGGCGAACGCTTTCCGCCCACAAGGCCTCGGCCAGCTCGGGGTCGGCGGCATAGGGGCGTACGCCGAAGCGGCCTTCGGTCTCGATCGGCGCGATATCGCAGTCCTCGCAATAGACGCCGCCAATGCCTTCAAGCTCGGGCGCCGTCGCGCACCATACGGTGGTGGCCGCGCCTTGCGCGAAATTCTTCTTGTCGTTGGCGGGGTCGATCAGCGGCGTGCCGTCCGGGTTGAGTGCGCCATAGGCCTCCAGTTCCTCGCGGCTGGCATGCTTGGCCAGATTGCCGAGGATCGAGCCGGGATGGAGGTCCAGGGACGCCGCTGGCTTTTGCGAGAGGGGGATTGCTTCCTTGTCGCGCCGGGGCTTGCCTTCGTGCTTGGCTCTGACCTCACATCCCACCCGCGCCCGGCTGACGAGGTCTTTGCCGGATGCGGGGACATGCCCTTTGCCCGGCTCGATGCCGGCGCGGGGCTGGACATGGTCTGTCTTGGGGGACGCATGGACCTGCCGCCGAGTGCCGGATTGCTGATCGAGGTATTGCCGCCGGTCTCGGTGATTGCGGCAGACAATCCGGCAGCGGCGCGGATCGGCTGGCTTTTGGACCGGCTCGAAGCCGAGCAGCGCGAGGGAAGGCCGGGTGCTGCGGCAATGTCGGCGCAGATCATGCAGATGGTCTTCATCGAGTTGATCCGCAGCGTTCCTGAGACAGACGGTTCCGGCTGGCTGGCGGCGCTTTCCGATCCACGCATCGGCGCCGCGCTGCGCGCGATGCACCGCGAACCCGGGCGCAACTGGCAGCTGGAGGATCTGGCCGGGATCAGTCACTTGTCCCGATCCCGTTTCGCGGCCCGCTTCCGCGCGTCCGTCGGTCGAAGTCCGATCGAGTATCTGACCAACCTGCGCATGATGCTCGCCCGCAAGGCCCTGGCCCGGCCGGGAGCGTCGGTTTCGACAGTTGCGGCAGAGCTGGGCTATGCATCGGAAAGCGCCTTCAGCTTTGCCTTTCGCCGGGTGACGGGAACCACACCCCGCCAGGCCGCGCGCGAAGCGGCGTGAACGAACCGCGGTTGCGCGGTCAGGCCATTGGGTGGCGGTCCCGCGCGCTTGCGGGGCTCATCGCAGGGTCAGCATTGCCGATGCAATGGCGATCACCGTCCAGGTTACCATCATGGCTGGCGCCCTCAGCGCGTACTGCTGCAGCGAGCCTTCCGGCGCGACCATGCCGACCGGATGGACGAGACGCGCGATCAGCAGCGCGACGAGCAGCGATCGAATGATCCAGTCCGCCGCGCCTGCGGCCTCGTTCAGCCCGATCAGAAGCAGCGCCAGCGGGACGTATTCGGCGAAGTTGGCCTGTATCCTGATCCGGCGCTGAAGCGGAACCTTGCCGCCGTCACCGTGATGGACCTTGAACTGCGCCCTGCCCATCGAGACCCAGATCGACAGGGCGACAAACAGAATGCCGAGCAGCCCGGCATGGAATGCGGTGATGGCGGGAAACGTCATCTCACTGTCCTCTGTGTCGGTCAGGCGGCTGCGGAAGCCGGCGGCACCAGAAGCGGCTCGCCGGTCTCGATCAGCGTCTTGAGCCGCGACAGGGCTTCCGGCCAGCCGCCGCTGACCTGTCGGCTCGTCGCCGTCTCGCCGCCGAAATCGTCATGGGTCAGGACCAGCTTGCAGACATTCTCGCCAACCGGCTGCACCTCCCAGGTGACGCGCGAGGGCTGGTCCGCGGCAACCTCCTCGGACCAGCGGGCGCTAAAGGTATGGACGAGCTTACTGGGAGGGTCGACCTCGACAAGCTCGCCGACGATCACCGGCTGGTCGCCGACGAGAAAGGTGATGGCGCCGCCCGCACGCCAGTCGGTCCGGCAAGCCATGTTGGACTTCTGCCAGAGCGGCGTTCTTGCATCGTCGGTCAGCACCTCCCAGACCGCCTGGGGAGGGGCCTTGATATAGAGCTCATAGACATGGATCGGCGCGGTTGCGGACATGGCGGGTAGGCTCCCTTCGAGTTGACGTTGAACATCGCTCATCGAGCGCACGAGCGGCGCGGCATAGCGGGAGATCCAGCGGTCGCTGACCTGCTGGATCGGGACGGGATTGAGATAGTGGAACTTCTCCCGGCCGATCTTTCGCGTGACGACGAGATGGGCATCCTCGAGCACCTTGAGATGTTTCATGACGCCGAAGCGGGTCACGGGAAGCGTGGCTTCCAGTTCGCTCAGCGTCTGCCCGTCCCGCTGGCGCAGGGCGTCGAGCAGCTTGCGGCGGTGCGGGTTTCCAAGGGCATCGAAGATCGCATCCATGTCGAAACAATACGTGCCGTCAGGGTAACGTGTCAATATGGTCACGTGTTGCCCGAGCCCAGAGCCAACGAAGGGGCGCATCATCCAGCCATGCTTGTGCGAGCCTGTGTTCGAACCGCCGGTCTTGCCTGCGGACACCACACGTTCAGGCCGGGCAAGCATTTATAGAGGCCATACCGAAGCAGTGAGGCGGCCGAGTTTCCGACCGCCTTCACCGGTTTCCGTGCTATGCCTACAAAGATGGTTCCTCAGGCGCGCTCCGGTACGGGCAGCCCAAGCCAGTCCTTGTAGAAGGTCTCGATATCCGGCTCGAAATCGTGGATCACCGGATACCAGGGGGTCGGGGCCTCCACATCCAGCAGATCGCCCGAGATCGGGCAGAAATATTCGCGGATCACCTGCCAGTCGGGCGAGGGCGCCATCAGCCGGGGATAGAGTTCTTCCATCTGCGCGGCGGTGTTGCGCACCCGGATCCGGGCATGCAGCTTCCAGTTCTGATCCCATTCGCAGAAATCAAAACCGGCCTGGCTGCGGATCATCCATTTCTTGTCGCTTTGACGCTGGACGATATAGAGCTTCGGCCCCAGCGGCAGGATGATCGGATCGTCCCAGTCTACCTGCTCTTGCAGGATCTCGATATAGATCTGGAACCGCTCTTTGTCCTTGGGCGTCGAGAGCATGGTCTGCAGCGTGTCACGGTCGATCTTGCCGTCCACCAGGTCTTTGATCTTGGATTTGGTATAGGCCATCATGTCCTCCCTTGGATTGGCCTTGAATTTGGGGCTGCGCCCGGAGGGAATTGGGCGCAACCGGGGTGCGTCATCCGGGGATCATTCCTCGACGAACTGGACGGTTTTCACGTCCGGCAGTTCGGAAATATCCATCGAATATTCGCGCCCGTAAGAGGGGATCGGTAGATCCGCTTCCATCAGTTTCCAGTCGTCGGGCAGGTTCCAGAAGCTGCGGAACTGCTGCTCGAACCGGGGGCCGAGCTTGAAGGAGGCGGCATACATCTGCTGGACATGCACGCCGGCCTCCTTGGCCAGGATGCGCTGGCGTTCACCCGCCATCCATTCCTGCGTCGGCACCGATTCTTCGAGCCGCGCCTTGCGGATCGCCCGGCGTTTGGCCTCAGTCGCCGCGACATCGACGCCCTTCATGCCCTCGCCCGCATCGGCCAGGATCACGCCGTAGACGCTTTCGGCAAAGCGGGGCAGCAGATAGCCGCCGTTCACGTCATCGGCCACCTTCTGCGGCTCGCGATCCAGCGGATCGCCAAAGCCCGGACCGCCCCGCATGTAGTTGAGGTAGAGGTCGTAGTCCTTGAACATGGCCTCGGTGGTGATCGCCTGCTTGTCGCGCTTGATGCGGGCATCGGGCAGCAGACCGTCATAGACCGGGTTCTGCGGATCGGTGTCGCCGCCATGCGGAATGGCGCCGCCCTCGGCGATGATTTCCTTCAGACGGGTATCATGCGCCTCGAAGCGGTAGCCCGAGGCCGCCGGATACCCGCCCATCAGACCCCAGTCCGAGCTGATATGGCCGTTGCCCATGAAGAACATCGTCCAGTCCTTGGCGTTCCAGACCATGCGCAGCGACTCGAACCCGCAGCCGCCGCGGTATTTGCCCGCGCCGCCCGAGGATGCCTTGATCTGGCGACCCAGATAGACCAGCGGCTCGGCCAGTTCCCAGATCTCCATATCGCCCATGTCACCTTCGGGGTTCCAGACAGCGGCGGCATGGCTGATCCCGTCGGCATGGGCCGAGGCGCCCACCCCGTTCGCCGCGCATTCGAACGAGTTCACGGCGTGGATTTCGTCATACTGGTTGAAGCCGCCGCCCTGCAGCCAGTTCGAGGTGTTGGCGTTGCCGGCGTTCACCTCTTCCAGATAGCCGCGACCGAAATAGGCGCGGGAAAGGCCGCGCCACAGCGCCGTCCAGCTCGACACCAAGAAGTGCCAGGAATAGCTGAAGGCGACACGGCGGTCGTCGGGGTTCATCCAGGTGCCCTTGGGCAGCCGGAACTCGGTGCCATAGGCGGCGCCGTCGTTGATCATCTCGGTCGGGATCAGGCTTTGCGTCATCATCACCCAGATGCCCGAGGTGAAGCTGACCTGGTGGGCGTTGTAGGTGTGCCAGCCCCAGCGGGAGGATCCCTCGAAGTCGAGCCGCCAGGTGCCGTCGCCGCGGATGGTGATCTCGGACGGCGTATGCATGATCGTGTCGACCTTGGCGAAATCGGACGGCACGCGGACGTCCTCATGCGCGTAAGGCACATCGACGAAGCCGACCTGGCGATATTTACCGGGAATGGTCATCGCCTTGATGCGGGCCTGCAACCCGATCCGGCCGTGTTCGACCGCTTCATAGGCGAATTTCCAGTAGGCCTCGATACCTTCGTCGGCGATCACCTCCTGCACCAGATCGCGGATCATGTGGCAGCCGGCGACGCGGGTGCGTTCGTCCAGCATCCAGTAGCGGGTGGTACGCACCATGCGCTGGCTTTCGTGCAGCCAGTCGCGAAACAGCGTGTCGTTCTCGCCGATCTTGCGGCAGGTGATCGAATAGCCGTCGCCGAACCGCTGCACCTGGCCTGTGGACATCGAACCGGGGCCCACCGATCCGGTGTCGATCACATGGGTAACGCCGCCGACCCAGCCGATCAGCTCGCCTTCGTGGAAGATCGGCACGATGGTGTGGATATCGCAGGGGTGGACGTTGCCGATCAGGCTGTCGTTGTTGCAGAAGATATCCTTGTCGCGGATGCCCGGATTATCCTCCCAGCCATTCTCGATCATGTATTTGATCGCGGCACCCATGGTGCCGACATGGATGATGATGCCGGTCGAGGTCAGGATCGAATCCCCGGCGGCGTTGTAGAGCGTGAAGCACAACTCGCCTTCCTGCTCGACGATGGGCGAGGCGGCGATCTTCTTGGCGGTCTCGCGCGCGTCCACCACCCCGGCCCGCAGGCGGGAAAACAGCTTGTTGTATTTGATCGGGTCGCTGTCGCGCAGCTCCAGCCGGTCGAGGCCGGCGTAATGTTTCGTCCGCTTGGTGGCCTCCATCAGCCGGTCGCGGTGTTCCTTCAGCGTCTCCCCGCCGCGCACGATGCCGCGGGTTTCGACTTTGGCTTGCATGTTCATGACTTATCTCCTCCCTGAGACCGTCAGACTTCCTTGAGGTGGAACAGGCGGTGACCGTCGAGCCAGGTCTCGAAGCCGCGGGGCACGACGAAGGTTGTGGCGTCGGATTCGATGATGGCGGGACCGGTGATGCGGTTTCCGGGACGCAGTTTCTCCATCTGGTAAAGCTGCGCATCCACCCATTTCTTGTGCCGGTAGAATTTGCGGGTGCCGAGCTTCGCCTCTTCCGGCGGGGTCTCGCCCTGCAAATCTTCTTTCGGGATCTTGGGTTTCGGGATCGGTACCGTGCCGCGCATGATCGCGCCGGTCACCGAATAGCCGAGTTCCGGCGAGCGGGCCGAGGCGGCATAGACGCGGCTATAGGTGTCGTTGAAGGCCTCGACCAGCTTGTCCCAGTCGGCGGCGGAATGGGCCTCCATGATCGGGCTTTCGATCTCCAGATCATTGAGCTGGCCGCGATACTGCATGCGGAAGCCCGGCTGCAGCTGCACTCGGTCGGGGGTGTAGCCGTTGATCTCGAATTCTTCGAGAACACGCTCTTTCAGCTCTTCCCAGGCGGTTTGCAGGGTCTGCGCTTGGTTGGCCTTGAGATCGTCACTGGCGTCCGAGGCGATATTGATGTCGAGCGATTTGTCGTAGCGGTATTCGAAATCCGCCGCCGCGCAGCCGAAGGCGCTGAAACCCGCGGCCCAGGCCGGCACGATCACGTCCTCGAACCCCAGCCCCTCGGTATAGCCATAGGTGTGGACCGGGCCGGCGCCGCCATAGCTGAAGCAGACGAAGTTGCCCGGCGTCGAGCCCTTGCCCGAGATCATCGAGCGCAGATAGTCGCGCAGGTCGCTGTCGAGCAGTTCGATGACGCCGGCAGCGGCATCTTCGACCGACAGGCCCAGCGGATCGGCGATCTGTTCCTTCATCGCGTTCCAGGCGCGTTCGCGGTCCAGCTTAACCTGGCCGCCCAGGAAGTTGTCGGGGTTCAGATAGCCCAGGATGACGTGACAGTCCGAGATGGTGACGGTCTCGATCCCCGAGGCCTCCCAGCAGACGCCGACGCGATAGCCGGCGCTGTCCGGGCCCAGCTTGATCGCCTTGGTATAGGGGTCCAGCCGGATGAAGCTGCCCGCGCCCGCGCCGACCGAATCCATCGCGACCAGCGGCAGCGACAGCACCAGCCGCGCCATGTCGGGGTCGTTCTTGATGGTCAATTCGTTCTGGGTGATCAGCGCCACGTCGAACGAGGTGCCGCCGATGTCCGAACAGGCGATGTTGGAATAGCCCAGCACCTCGCCCAGGTATTTGGCACCGATCACGCCGCCGATGGGGCCCGAAACGATGGTGCGCGCCAGTTCCTTGGCCTTCCACGAGATGGTGCCGCCATGCGTGGCCATCACCCGGAAGTCGAATTTCGAGCCGTTCTCCTTGAAGGCCGAGGTGATCTTGCTCAGCGTCTGGCGCGACGGCTCGGCGGCATAGGCTTCCAGGATCGTGGTGTTGGTGCGATGGGTTTCCTTGCGCACCGGGTAATAGTCGGTCGAGGCAAAGACCGGGATCTTCTTGCCCGAAGCATCCACCTCTTCCTGCACGATGTCGCGCACCCGGCGTTCATGGGCCGGGTTGCGATAGCTGTGCAGCAGCGAGATGACGATGCCCTCGACATCCTGCGCGATCAACTCGCGCGCGGCCTGGCGGGCGGTGTCCTCGCGCAGCGGAATGACCACGGTCCCGGACATGTCCACCCGCTCCATCACGCCGCGCGTCAGATGGCGCGGCACCAGCGGTTCGTCGTAGTAATGGGTGTTCAGGTGGATGCGGTCCTCATAGGCAAAGCCCAGATAGGCCTGGATCGCGCGGCCCATGCGGTGGAAATCCTCCATCCCCGCATTGACGATCAGGCCGCAACGCAGGCCCTTGCGCTGCACGACCCGGTTCAGCATCGCCGTGCCGGAATAGACGCCGGTCTGGATCTCGCCCAGGGCGTCCTCCAGCGTCAGGCCCCAATGCTCCAGCCCCTCCTTGGAACTGGCGATCAGGCCGAGCGCCTCGTTCTGCGGCGTCGACTGCGCCTTGCCGACGACGAAATCGCCGTCGCTGTCCACGAAGAACGTGTCGGTCATGGTGCCGCCGGCGTCGATGCCCAGCACCTGCACTTTTCGATTGTTGGATTTGTCCAATGGCACGGTTTGCTCCTCCCATTGCGCCACCTCCCCGTGGCGTGATGACAGGATGCCTTCCCGGTCCGACCGTGTGTTGTCCGGTTTTCGGACAATGCGTCGGACATGCTGCGGACGCAATGACGCGATGCAGAAAGCCTAGTGCCGGCGACCGCGCGGCACGCCGTATTGTTCAAGCTTCAGGTAAAGGGTCGAACGCGAGATCCCTAGCCGGCGCGCGGTTTCGGTCATGTTGCCGCCGCATTGCGCCACCGCATTCAGGATCTCGGCCCGCTCGCGGTCGCGCAGCGTGTCCTCGCGCATCTTTCCGGGTCCGTGCGCGATGCCCTGCGGCAGGTCGGTCACGTCGACCAGCCGACTGAAGGACGTCGCCGACAGCGCCTCGATCATGTTGCGCAACTCGCGCAGGTTGCCCGGCCAGTCATGGGCTTGCAGCCGAAGCATGGCGGCGGGGGTAAAGCGCAGGGCGCTGCCCTTGCGGCGGAGACTGTGCCGAATTTTGTGCCTGACGCGTTGTGTTAGGCCATTGGGAAGCGGTCTTCGAACATGATGGCGAGCTG